>CAMAYX010000065.1 GCA_945862405.1 Legionella genomosp. 1 | reverse complement strand
CAGAGTGGCTAGTACAATAAACAATACCACTCCTCCCATCATAAGAATAATAACCGGCTCTAAAAGAGTTAGTGCAGTGTCTATAATCCTGCCAACTTCATTATCCAAATGTACTGCTGAGCGCTCCATCATGGAAGAGAGTTGTCCGCTTTTTTCCCCACTGGCAATTAGATGCACTGCCATAGGCGTCAGAAATCGTGAATCTTTTAAGGCTTGATGAATGGGGGTTCCTTCACGAACTCGTGTCGTTGCTCCGTCAAAAGCATCGCGCATCACTAAATTACCAACCAAACTTGCAGATACACGCATGGTTTCTAATACACTAACACCAGCAGCAAAAAGAATACTAAAGGTATGAACGTATCGCGCAACATTGACCGAGCGGATAAGAAAAGAAGCAATTGGGATTTTTAATAAGGTTTGGTGCCATTTATAACGAAACTTTGCATTCTTCAGGCTTTTCTTAAATGCAATTAAGGTTACAATGAACCCCGCGAGTAAATATAGACCGTAATTCTTCACAAAGATGCTCATGCCTATAAGAATCTCGGTCATCATCGGTAAAGTTTGCCCTCCAGTTGAAAAAACTTCCACAATTTTGGGAACTACAAACGCCAAGAGAAAACTGATGATAGAAATGGAAATAAGTATCATCAAGGTAGGGTAAATTAGTGCTTGTTGTACTTTTTGTCGGGTGGATTGTTGTTTTTCAGTATATTCAGCCAGCTTTTCTAGCACGATGTCTAAACGGCCTGTTTGCTCACCAGCACCTACGGTTGCACGGTATAACTCTGGGAAGGCATTTGGATACTCTCCTAAAGCTTGCGCTAATGAATAACCCTCAAGAACTTTTGATCGCACCCCAATTACCAGCTGTCTTGTTTTATCCTTTTCTGTTTGTTCACTGACTCCTCTTAGGGACTCCTCTACGGGAATACCAGCTGCTAATAAGGTTGCTAATTGACATGTGAATAATGAGAGAGCATTGGCAGACAATTTACTTTTTTGTTTGGTGGTACTAGGTTTTTTTATGGAATAAACTACAGTAGGTATCATCCCTTGTTCACGCAATAGCTGGCGTGCATGCCTTTCGGAATCTGCTTCAATTACGCCTTTTGCAGGAGAGCCTGATTTTTTTAGCGCCTGATATTGGTATGCGCCCATAAGGAAGAATAGTGTAGTTATGATCTTTAAGTTTAATCTATTGGGTTTGAGAAGTCACTGAGGTACACTAATCATGGCCAATTTCGGAGATGAACATGAGTAAAAATGCTTTATTGGCGGCCATTAAAGAACATGACGCCAAATTTCTTGACTTACGATTTACCGATACTCGAGGAAAAGAACAACACATCACAATTCCGGTTTCAGCTGCGGATGATGATTTTATAGAAAATGGAAAAATGTTCGATGGTTCATCGTTCAAAGGATGGCAAAAAATTCATCAATCGGATTTGGCATTGATTCCAGATTTAAGCAGTATACTTGCTGACCCATTTTACCAAGACAATACTTTATTCATCCGTTGCAATGTTGTCGATCCACAAACTATGTTGGGTTATGACCGAGATCCGCGGTCCCTTGCGGAACGAGCTGAAGTTTATTTGCGTTCCACTGGAATTGCAAATCAAGCATTGTTTGGACCTGAGCCCGAATTTTTCATTTTTGATGACGTGCGTTGGGAAACTAACATCAGCGGATCTTTTTATAAAATTGATTCGGAAGAGGCTCAATGGAATTCAGGAAAAATGGTGGAAGGTGGGAACATCGGGCATAGACCAACCATCAAAGGGGGGTATTTCCCAGTTCCTCCAGTGGATTCTTCACAAGATATTCGTTCCGCAATTTGCATGATATTAGACAGTTTGGGAATTGTTGTTGAGGCTCATCATCATGAAGTGGCTACCGCAAATCAATGCGAAGTTGCTACACGTTTTAACACCTTAACTAAGAAAGCGGATGAGTTGCAGATTTTAAAATACGTTGTGCATAATGTTGCACATAACTACGGCAAAACTGCTACCTTCATGCCAAAACCTCTAGTAGGTGATAATGGAAGCGGAATGCATTGTCACCAATCGTTGGTGAAAGATGGGGTGAATTTATTCGCCGGCGACCAATATGCAGGTTTGTCGGAAATGGCTTTGTACTACATTGGCGGAATAATTAAACACGCACGAGCACTTAATGCATTCACCAATCCAGCCACCAACAGTTACAAACGTTTGGTACCTGGGTTTGAAGCTCCTGTACTGTTAGCTTACTCAGCTCGTAACCGCTCAGCGGCAATTCGAATCCCGCATGTTAGTAGTCCAAAAGCTCGAAGAATCGAAGTGCGGTTCCCCGATCCAACCGCTAATCCATACCTAGCATTTGCAGCAATGATGATGGCAGGACTAGACGGTATACAAAAGAAAATTCATCCAGGGCAACCCATGGATAAAGATCTTTATGATTTACCCCCAGAAGAGCTAATTGACGTTCCTACCGTTGCTAATTCTTTAGAACAAGCCGTGGAATCTTTACAGCAAGATCATGAATTTTTACTGCAAGGTGATGTGTTCAGTAAAGAATTTATCAGCAGTTACATTTCATTACGCGAAATGGAAATTAGCCAAGTCCGTAGTCTAGTTCACCCAATAGAGTTTGAACTATATTACAGCAGTTGATGATTGGCTAATGGTGAGTAACTGTCTCGTCTACTTCCTGCGGGCATGCCGAGGGACGTAGGAGAGCAGTGTAGGTTGGGTCAATGACCCAACATTTGATTAGGGAGCAGCTTGTGAACAAATATGCTTGTATATTATATGCTGCATTAATTTGTGGATTTGCACATGGACAAATCTATAAATGGACGGACAGTAGTGGCAACGTTCATTTTAGCGATAAACCAAATCCTGGAGCTGAGCAAATACAATTACCAACGGCACAAACTTATTCCCAACCTACGAAAGCCGAAGTTCCGGCAACTACCGAACCACCACCTCCGGATGATGATGCCAATCAACCATATCGTAGTGTAACCATCGTACAGCCTGAAGATCAGTCAACGGTGCGTAACAACCAGGGGTATTTGCCCATCATAGTGCAATTGGAACCTGATTTACGTAAAGGGGATACCATTCAATTAATTTTTGATGGAACACCTTTAGGAGAACCCCAAGTTACACCTTTATTTGCTTTGCGGGATATTGATCGAGGCACACACACTATTGCGGTTAAGGTATTAGGCGCTGATGGTAAAGAATTGAATGCCAGCCCTATCATAACGGTATTTATGCACCAAGCTAGAATAGGCATGGTACCGGGTACGAAAAAACCACAATAACCCCTTGAAATTTTCTCAGCCAACCCTCATATATTTCTTTAAGACAACGCCAACACTTGGAGAGTTATTAAATGGCTACTAAGCAACAAACAATGGGCTTTCAAACCGAAGTAAAACAAATGCTACATCTTGTAGTGCACTCTTTATACAGCAATAAGGAGATATTTTTACGTGAGTTAATATCAAATGCTTCCGATGCCCTAGATAAATTGCGTTTCTTAGCTCTGGCGGATAGCAAACTGTACGAACAGGACTCTGATCTTAAAATTACCTTAGATTTTAATGAAAAACTAAAAACCATTACCATTTCTGATAATGGTATTGGTATGAGCTGGGATGAGGCGGTTGAAAACTTAGGTACAATTGCGCATTCTGGTACGAAAGAGTTTTTAAGTCATTTATCCGGTGAAAACGCAAAAGATTCACAATTAATTGGTCAATTTGGCGTGGGTTTTTATTCCGCATTTATTGTTGCTGATAAAGTAGTTGTGAAAAGCCGCAGAGCAGGTCTTGAAGCAAAAGAAGGTATTGTTTGGGAATCTAATGGTGAAGGTGAGTTCACAATCGGACAAGAAACCAAACAAAGCCGTGGTACTGAAATCACGCTTCATTTAAAAGCTGATGCAGAAGAATTTCTCAATGATTGGCGTTTACGCAACATCGTCAGTAAATATTCAGACCATATTTGCTGGCCTATCGCTATGAAAAAATCTGAGAGTGAAGCTGAGAAGGAAACCGAGAGTGGTTTTGAGACGGTCAACAAGGCAACCGCTCTATGGACGCTACAAAAATCAGAGATCAGTGATCCTGAATACAAAGAGCTCTATAAGCATATTTCTCATGACTATCAAGAACCATTGATCTGGTCGCACAATCATGTTGAAGGCAAACATGATTACATTAGTTTATTATACATTCCAAGCCACGCACCTTATGATTTATGGCAGCAAGAAGTAAAGCACGGTTTAAAATTGTACGTTAAACGCGTGTTTATCATGGATGATGCAGTACAATTTCTACCCAAATATTTGCGCTTTGTAAAAGGGATCGTTGATGCCAGTGATTTACCTTTAAACGTTTCTCGTGAAATTTTACAAGATAATAAGCAAGTTGAAAGTATACGTGCTGCGTGTACCAAACGTGTGTTGAACATGTTGGAGAAGTTGAGCGCCGATGATGCCGATGCTTATCAGAAATTTTGGAATGAATTCGGCCTTGTCTTAAAAGAGGGACCTATTGAAGACTTCGCAAATAAAGATACGATTGCTAAATTGCTTCGGTTTGCTTCAACAGCAGAACAATCGGACAAGCAAACAGTGACCCTGCAAGATTACGTTAGTCGTATGAAAGAAGCGCAAGACAAAATCTATTACATCACAGCCTCCAGCTATAATGCGGCCAAGCATAGTCCACATCTCGAGATTTTTAGAAAGAAAGATATCGAGGTTTTATTGCTAAGTGATCGAGTGGATGAATGGTTAGTTGGCTATTTAAATGAGTTTGATGGCAAAAAATTGCAATCCATTAGCAAAGGCAAGGTTGATTTAAACGACGACAACAAGGAAATAAAAGATCAAGAAGAAAGCTTAGCGCCAATGCTAAAGCACATTCATGATATTTTAAGCGATAGAGTAAAAGAAGTTCAGGTAACCAACCGCTTGACCGATTCTCCTGCCTGTATAGTTGCCGACGAACAGGATATGGGCTTAGAAATGCAACGCATTTTACAAGCCGCTGGTCAGCAAATGCCGGGCACTAAACCCATTTTTGAAATTAATCCCGAACATGCATTAGTTAAGCGATTGCATGCAACCACGGATGATGAGCGATTTAAAGAATGGGTCTTGGTGTTGTTCGAGCAAGCGGTTCTAGCAGAAGGCGGTCAATTGGACAATCCAGCGGACTTTGTAAGCCGGGTAAATCGTCTTTTGATCGAAGCTTAAGCGTAGGTTGGCACTTTGGCCTAACCTTTGTATCAAACCAATACAAAGGTTGGGTTAATTTATCGTACCGTAGCCTGCATCCAGGCTACGGTACAACATTAATTTATCTCGGGGCGTTGAATACCCCCGAGTTAAAGTGAACATATGTTGTTATAGGAAATTTCTTAGGAAGAAAAATTCAAGAATTATAACAAAAAAGGATTTGGCGAGTTGTTACTCATCCGTTAAACGGAAGTATTTCGTACCAAAATAACGTTGTAATTTTTTACGTATAGTGCCTCTGCTGATACCCAACATTTTGGCAGCTTGTAGTTGATTTCCTCGGCGTTTTTCCATAACAGCTTGTAATAGAGGGGGTTCAACTTCTGACAGTATCATATCGTATAGTCCATCGACGGACTTGCTTTTATTCTCAGCAAGAAATCTGCTCACGAGGTTATAAACTAAATCTTGGAGACCTTGTTCTTGCTTAACAGTTTCAATAGCGGATGCTTGAATTTCGGTGACAGTCATCGTAACTTCCTTATTCTAGTTAAAACTTACTATTCCAGTTACTTTCAGCTCTCTGAAAGCAAGTATAATTGTACATGAAGTGAAGAAGATGATCCAGAAAATAGCAAAAATGAATGGTACAGATTTAAATCATTTCTAAGTTTAATTCCCTTGCAATTAATGTGCCAATGGTGCACTCCGCGCGGTGTGAGGAAAGAGATTCTTTCAAATTTTTCATGCGCTTTTGCATCGCTGCTGTAAGTTGACTGTTGTTTAAATGCTCATAAACTAAGCGGGATAACTCTGTAGAATTGCAATCATATTGTAGAAATTCTGGCGCGATCATTTTGTTTTGTAATAAATTACATAAGCCTAAATACTTTACTTTTATGACCATAATGGCAACGATGTAACTTAACATCGCTCCTTTATAAATAATGCACATAGGTTTTTCTAATAAGGCAGACTCTAACGATGCGGTGCCCGAAGCTACGATAACAAAGTTGCTGCTGGCCATAGTTTCTATCGCTTTGCCTGGAACCAGAGTGTAGGGGATTGTAGTGTTTGCAAAATAGGACTTAATGGTTTCAGGATCGATCGTGCCAGCTACCGGCAAAACAAAATGTGCATTAACTCCCTGTTGCAGTAGTTTAATGGCTGTATCGCGTAGAACTGGCATATGCCGCTCAATTTCGTGGGTTCTGCTTCCGGGCAGTAAGGCGAGCACCGTCTTATCTTGAGGCAAACCTAATTTAGAGCGCAAGATTTCAATGGAGTCAATGATGTTAATTTTCTCGACCAAGGGGTGTCCTACGAAGGTGACTGGGACACCTGCTTGTTCATATATCTTGGTCTCGAACGGTAAAATAACAGCCATTCTATCTACTGTTTCACGAATGGTATTGATACGCCCAGCCTTCCATGCCCATATTTGTGGGCTTATGTAATATAAGACCTTGATTCCTAGCTTTTTTTTTGCATACTTAGCTAAACGTAGATTAAATCCTGGATAGTCTACCAACACTAACAAATCAGGTTTGTTTTGTTGTAAATGTAATTTGATGTCTTTAAATGCTTTACGAATAACGCCAAAATGCTTAAGTACTTCGGATAAGCCAGTAACGCCAAATTTAGCAAGATCAGAAATCAGCTCAACACCGGCATTTTTCATGTGTTGACCGCCAATACCACTGATTTTTAGATTTGAGTATTTGCTGCTGATTTCACGGATAAACGATGCTGCATGTGCATCACCGGATTCTTCTCCGGCAATGACCACGATTCGTTTAGTTTGCTCCATTGCGCACAAGCAAGTTGTTGTTGATAAGGCTGGTAATTTTTTCCGCAGTTTCTAAGGCGGCACAACCTTCAACGCCGGTCACCAAAGGAGCTGTATTGTCGCCAATGCAATGTAGAAATGCTCTAATTTCTTCTAACAGAGCATCTCCCTTATCAAATATTGATTGATGCTGAGTTATTTCAGGTATACCAGGGAACATTTCTCCTTCGCCTTTTTCAAACACAGCGAATTGTTTGTTCTGATAATCAATGGATATATAGGAATTAGCTTGGAAAATTCTAGTTTTACGCTCCGATTTAAAACTTATGCGGCTTGCTGTTACATTGGCAACACAATGATTTTCGAAGGTAATACGGGCATTAGCTATGTCAATGGACTTTGTCAAAACAGGGGCACCGTGAGCATCAATGCTTCTGATTGGGCTATTTACAATGCTTTGAATGATGTCAATGTCATGAATCATTAAATCAAGAATTACGTTGACGTCAGTACCTCTAGGATTAAAAGGTGCTAAGCGGTGCGATTCGATGAATAAAGGGTTGTCCAAATGGCCTTCAAGCGCCAAACGTGCGGCATTAAAACGTTCTAAATGTCCAATTTGGAATTTTAGATTATTCTGTTGTGCCAACTCAATCAACTCTTTCGCCTGCTCAACGGTTTCGGTCATAGGCTTTTCCAGCAAAACATGGATTCCGTTTTGCAAACAGAATTTAGCAATGGTGTAATGGACATTCGTAGTTGCCGCAATACTGACCGCTTCTACTTTTCCTACTAAATCACGGTAATCTAGAAAGGCTGGTACTTGCAGTTCTTGTGAAACAGCCTCGCATGCGTCTGTATTAACGTCACAAACGGCAACCAGTTCTGCTTGTTCAGCAAGAAGCTTGTATTTTTGTGCATGAAAACGACCCAGGTAGCCGACACCAATCACGGCACATTTAATTCTACTCATATAGGAATAACTGACAATAATTTGGGCGTATTATCGCACTAACTTAGATTGATATCAATTTTGGACTAAAGCGGCACACCGAATTAAATATTTGAGTGAAAAAAGGCATTAAAAAATAATTCTTTTTTTCAGATTTGGAGGATATGCAGGATTATCATTTTACTTTCCATCATGGTTGTTAAACGCGCGCTACAATCTGTATGGCACTCAAAGTAAAACGAATTTGAATGCAGGTACCGCCATTTCGATAAAACCATCAGCACTAACGTTCACAGCGGATAGGGTATTTGGTAATTTCAATCAATTCTCATTTGGTCTTGGTGGTGGCGTTGTTGTGCAATCCATTAATAAAGGCACAGCTCATGTCAACTTGGGTGCTTTAAATCCCGCCCCTAAATCACTGCAAGTTTGAACCTTCACTTGATAATACGTTTCAACCCGAAACTTGCTATGTGGGGCACCACATGATTCTATATGGGAGCTCAGATGATAACGACTCTACAGCGTATCACGGAAACGACCATTGCTTGGCGTTGTTGATAACTCCAATTGTTAATAAAATGATGCACATAAAAGGGCATCATAGCTCCATTGCTATTGATGTAGTGCACGAACACTCTTTTCCTGCTTCCGAAGCCCATTGTCATTCTTTAGCCAGCTTAGGAAATACGTTGAATTCATGCCTGAATGGAAAACACTTGTCTCATGATCTGGCGTCCGGAGGAAAATTAAAGATATCCTTGTCGCCAAGTATTTCTTCTATTAATCAAACAGATGCAGGATTGCACATTTCATATAAGCGAAGTTTTTTAAACAAATTATTGAGCGATGCCCAGGAAATCGAATTTGTTGCTGCATTGAAAAAGCCTAAAACATTGATAAATTTGAAATTACTGAGGAAGAGCTCAGTACTCTTGCACAAAAATATGTTATCGATGTCGGCGTTTTAAAATCCTTATTTATTCAGCAATTAAAAATTATCAAACCTGTTGGATCACGAAAGTTTGCCACCATTTATTTTGATATAGATAATGGCTTGATCAGTGAACTTTTAGTTAACACCTTGAGTAAACATTATCATTGTCATCTTTTAGAACAGGGCCAAGAAATAGAACCATAGTCATTGGTTATTTTTTATAGAAACAATTATTCACATACCGATTTTAAGAAAATTTATAACAAGCTACCTCTAGATACTAATCTGATAACTACAGGTTTGATGCATAAGCTATTGGTAATAGATAATATATATTTTAAAAACAGTGGGCTGCCTACTCATTTTTCAAACTTACATCAACTTATTGCATATTTTAAAAGCGATATACCTGCTACCAAAAATAATTGGTTCTTATTTTATCGTGAACTGTTAAAAAATGATTATGAGACATTACCAGATACAGAAATAAATGACTGTCAGCGAGGTTTTATTGCCCATAGTCTTCATCAGTTTATTTCGCAATTTACCAATCTTTGGCGACCAGCTACAACCCTGGATAAAATTAATTGGTTTTGGCAGGTAGATTTATCTAGTTTTACGGTCCATCAAGAAGTAGCGATTCATTAACCATTTTCAGAGATGGACATGAAGCTACAAGCTAATATTCTGGAAGAGCTTGTGTAATTGGTATGGAAATTAAAAAGCCTCTTATCAGCAGCCTAGTTGAAGGTTGTATCGATTCAACCGTTCAGAACGATCTATTAAAAACTTATGCAAAAGAGTGCATTAGCTTTATTGAGCGCTTACAAAGATACAAGAGACAATACCATTCAACCCTGCAGAAAAACTAGTATTAATTAATACCATTGCCGACATCGAACAGGCTAAAAAATACACGTATGACGAAATTTTAATAGGACTTAAAGAGTTATCGCACGATATTTACTACTATCACCATTTTGAACCTGCCTTAGATTTGCACTTTATCAAAATTCTAAGTCCTGACTTTTTTGCGCATATGGCGTTAAATGAGACTTTAAATATAAATAACTCTTACGCGCAACGCTTAGAAATTACCAGAGAAAATGCGTATTGGGTTAAAATACCTTTTCCTTAGGGTCTGTTGCGAATTCTACTATGCTGATCGTAAAGTCCAGATTCTCTGCCTACCGTTGCTCACATACTTCACTCGAGAATCAAGTCTTTTCGACGCAAGCTAGCGAATTGTCAGTCGACCCTATTGATATGGTTTGGGGTTGAAGCTTGTCATCAATATACCCATAGGTTTGCATGCATTCTTTATGATCATGGATGATGCGATCAATTTGTGCATGAGTTAGAGTCGACTCCCAATCGCCTACAATTCCTTTACGGAAAAATTTCTCAGCGGATGCGGGTTTTTCATGAAAACCGTAATCTTGTTCATATTTTTGCAAGTTAGAGAACGAAGTAGCTTTTATTGCTTTTTCTAACGAAGCTTTTGGGGCAGTTATATTTAAAAAATTTAATGCCTTAGCAAAAGTTTCCATAGGTTTAAAATATAAATCTTCATACCGAAGCACTAAGACTGGTATCTCTTTTAAATTTGACCAACTGTTAACGTGCATAGACCAGGATAATAATTTTTGTCTTATTTGCTCTTTATTTTGTTTTATTGGAACTGAAAATTCTGGATTGGCCATCATATGAATACACCAATCTACTGGGAATTTAGTATGATGGGATAGAGAGATAGCAACGTCCAAAGGGTTGCGAATAAAATAGATAGCTCCCAAGCATCCTTCTGGTGGAATTACGGGCGTTTCTTTGTCCAAATAGGTATAAGCATCGTGAATTTTAATATATGCGATACGTTCTAGTCGTTGAGCTTACCATTTGTAAAGATTAGGTCTGATTTGGTCAAGCTCGGCCTCTGTGAGTAAGGAGGCATCAAAACCTAATACTTGGCTAATCCAGGAGTAACTAACCACCATAGGTGAGCCAAGAATGTTATTTACATCACGTATGTAGTGCAAAGAAGTGGAGTTATTTAATACCTGGGATAGCAATAATCTAAACCAAGTATTGCCAGATTTAGGGTATGAAGCTAACCATGTGATTCCTTTAGACATAGCATTTCATCCTTTCTGTTACGTCGTTTTCTATTCTGTCTGCTAAATAAGATACCTTAAGCTCATTTTTAGGGACGAGAATACAAATTAACTGGGTCTGATTAAAAAAATTCCAATCATCTTGGTAAAATGGAGTGTTGATCAATCGTTCTGACGCCATCAATTGCAAATAAGTATGCCCTCTGTGCCAGCGACAGTGAGACAAAAATAAGGTAAATTTAATGTCGTGAGGGTGGTAAGGAAATCAACAAAATGGCACAAGAAGAAAGCGGATCGATAAATAGACAATCAGAAGAATTTAATTCCGAAGATAAGGTCACTAA
>CAMAYX010000064.1 GCA_945862405.1 Legionella genomosp. 1 | reverse complement strand
TGCTCTTCGGTATAACGCTTTTTCATTTTGAGTTCTCCAATCTTGCAATTTTAATGGAAATCTCATCTTTGTCATGGTCTTATTTTCGGGGGAAAGGTCAATTCCAAACAACTTCTTACCGTATCAAAATTGGCAGAGGAAATTGCAGTACAAAACATGCTGGATAAAGCCTTAATGATGCGCAGGATTCTTCAAGCAGGTTTGCAAATCCAAGAAGTGCAAAATTTGAAACCCGCACAAAATATGGTTCTCTTTGCTTTGAAGAAACTAGACAGTGATATTCATTCTTTATCTTTTGAAAACGACGTACGAAAGAAAATGATGACTGAAACACTTGGTACGGTCATGGAAATACGTCATCAAGGCCAGAATAGAAATATCCCTGGGCAAGATCGTGAGCAACCTATGGTGAAAAATGGTGCGATTTATGTTCAAGAAAAGGGAGCATAACAATGATAGTTTTTAATCCCTTATCACTCTATACAACCTATTTGGGATGGCAACAGTATGAAGTGCTGTTTAGTGCTCTACCGGAACCGTAATTATTCCGGCTTCTAGATTTAATATACCTTGGTAATTAGCAGGTACTTTAATGTAACGTTTGTCATTCCCTGGTGCTGATTCCAGTTTACTTTCGTAAATGGCTTCACTTATGAACTCATTAATTTTGGAATGCATGCGGTAAGTCATACCCAAAAATATCCCTCGATTCTCAGGAATTGTAGGCGTGTGGTGTAAAAGATAATCGAGAATGGAGCAGCCGCTTTCTAGATTAGCAACACTTACCTGTCCTGCTTCATCCACGAATAGGTAATCAAATGCTCCCTCTAACTCCACTCTTGAAAAACCCCATGCCGTAGTGCCAATAATGCAGGAAGGTTGCATGTACTCAGCAATTTCCTTTTTATCAATAATCTCGATCGATAGTTCTTCTAAGCTTTCATCCTTTTCACAGGCGCCAAAAAATCCCTTTATTCCCTTCTTTTCACAGAGCTTTACAGCACAACATAGTAAGTTGTTAATGGCTTTGTGGCTGTTCGAAGTAATACCTACTTTTTTTCCTAATCTAACTAATTCGGCAATAATATGTTGTGCTGTAAAAGTCTTACCTGCACCTGGTGGACCTTGTATGGGCAGATAGCTATTGTCCAAGTCCTTAACAACCTGGATAATTTCTTCTAACCTCACTTTTGGGTCGTGGCTTGGAGCAATCCTCTCTCCTTGAGTAATATTTTTTATTCTAGGAAAATCGCGTTTTAAAAAATCAAAAATAGCACTGTTATTTAATTCACTTTTTTCAAATTTAAGGGCTTGTCTATAAATGGCTTGCGGAATAGGATCCGGATTAAAGAAATCATCTGGAATTAATGTAATAGGCCCATTAATTTCTTCCTTCATTTTCAAAGCAATTATACCTTCCTTTAAATTACTACCCTCTTTATAAAAAGATACTTTTAGATTTTTACCATCCTCTGTTTCTTTACCCAAAACTCTATAGTTATCTGCTTTTCCTTTAAACTCTTGATTGGGATCAAGCGCATATTCAAAAACATATAGCCGTGAACGTTTACTGGGAAAGAATGGCTCGGTTTCGGTACGTTTACAAAAAGCCAGACAATCAATGTCATCAAAAAGTTCTTCTTCACTTTTATCTAAGCGATCAAAAATCTTCCAAAAGGTAGGTTTAATTTCCCGGCGATGAAATTCAAGACACCAGGCAAAAAGTCTTGCAATTGCCGCTTCTTCAATCTCTTCACGAAGGTAAAGATCTTCTGATTTTTTTAATAAGCGATCTCTTAAAGCAATGACTTCAGTGGTTTCTTCTTTTGTTTCAGGTTCAATTATTTCGGTTTTACCTTGGTATGAGATGCCTGCTTCTTTTTGCCTTTCTCTTAACCACTCCACTAACTCTTGGGTAGAGTTACAATCATCTATATTGTAGTCACGAATTGATTTGAGAATTCGCGATGTCTGCCAGTTCTCTACGTCTGGGTTCTCACGCCAATGTTGATAAACTGCCACGGAATCCCCTCCGCTCGCCACTTCTGTTTCACGTTTGCCACGATAAAGGTGTTCCACGTTTTTAATGGAGTAACGTGGCTCTCCAATCATTAATGCTGATTTCACAATTTTATACAAATCAACAAAGACTTCGTTACGTAATAACTGATCAATTTCATATTCACAGATCCCATAACGGCCCATAAGTCGTCGACAAACACTTATTTCATAAACGCCGTAATGATAAATATGCATAGTTGGATCGTCTAACCAACGTTGATATACCCAATGAATAAACTCATCACAGCTCTTTTTTTCATCCTCGGAATGATGCGCCCAAAAATCTTTATACTTGCGGGCCCCCTGATCATCAAAGTAGGTTACACCCCACAAATATTCTAATCCCCCCTCGAACAATGGGTCGCCTTCAATATCAAAAAAAACATCGTTAGGCGAGTAAGGCGGCAAAAGATAAAGGCCCGTTTTGTTCTTTTTATCATGCGGCAGAATTTGATATTGGGGTATGGCTTTGTCTTTGCTTGCACTTTGAATTTTTGCCTGGGCAATAAGTTTTTGTAGAGCATCCTGACTTATTCCTCTAATCACTTTATCTTCTGCAGCAATTAATTTTTTCGTAGTATTTATACCGTTTTTATATAATTTTTTTATTTGAGAGCGTTTTATATTCGCAATTAAAGTTAAATGGTCCAATTCGTTTTGCAGTTCTTTAGCATAATTGCTCCATTTTCCATAGCTGGAAGAAGAAAGAAGTTAAGGTTTTTTGCTAACATCAAATTCAGAATGAAATTGTAGGAATCTCTCTTTGGTCTTTAGATAGTAGAAGAAATAATCAGTGGTCCGTAATCGTATGTCTTCCCCGGTACCTATAGAAATTACAATATCATCGGGTCTTCTTTCCTGGATTCGTTCTAACATTTCTGCATAACAACAAAGCTGCATGATAAATGAAACGTTAACATTACGTGCAAGCTTAGTATCCCAAACCTCATAATGAAAATTACCTAACTTACTTCTACCTTCTTTTTTAATTAAAAAATCCGCTCTTCCTTTAAAAGGTGAGGCTTCCAAAGGAGGTTGATAAATGACATCCGCACCCGATTCCATAGCTTTCATTGTAGGTTCTATAGAGTGACTTTCCACTAAGTTAATAACACTTAGCCCATATTTTTCCAACTTTAATAACTTCCCCTGTTCATGCTCCATTCCTTTTTTCCTGGTAGCTGAAAGGAGTGGATCATCCTCATCTCGGCTTGGTGCTAAATGGGGATGAGTTATAGCTAAATGATCCATCCAAGATGCAAATGGACTGCTGGTAAACAAGGTAAGATCTGAAGGGGAAAAGACAATGCTTTCATTTTTTAGATACATTATTCTTTCTTGTTATTATTTGTGTGTATAAGTATGAGCCTACATTTAGGAAACATCAAAGATTACTAAGTGTACCCCAAAGTGTACCCCCATAGTTAGAGTGAAGGTTGATTTAATTTGTAAGTTATTGATTTTATTATGCCGTTGCGCGGAATCGAACCGCGGACCTATTGATTACGAATCAATTGCTCTACCAACTGAGCTACAACGGCTTAGAGAAAAGTATATCCTTGGGATTATTGTTGATGCAATACAACCCCTAAGGTCCAGTCTGTATTTTTAGGGTTGTATAGATAATTCAAGGTTGTTGATGGTTGTAAGCCGTAACCATCGACTACTAGGGCGTAGTAATAGGCCGGTAGTAGACAATATTGGAATATGTATTCGTTATTTTGATAATGGGAATTCAAGTCCTGCCACGATTTATGGCATACCTCACTGTCCGCTTGGTTGAGTAGATTTTCGCTGGTGAATTGTCGATTTTCAAAATGGAATGGTTCGGAGTCTACTAAGGTGGTTAAGCCGCCCATAGCGTACCAGTTTGCATTGGGATTTGCGGTCAAGGCTGGTTTAACAACTTGGGATACTTCGTGAACCAAGTTAATAAGTTTTGAAACATCGCGTTCACACATTTGCGCATCACCATCCCCCGCTCCACCGCTAGGAAGTTGGTATGCATCGGAAAAACAGCTCTTTTCGTCTAAAAATTGTTGCGATAATAAGGTTTGTCCTAAACCAAGAAAACTATGCACGTATATGCTTAGATGACGTCCGTAGATATCAATTTCAGCCACATCGCTGCTAGGGTAATTTGCAGGTTTATCAATAGGGAAACTTACTTGCACCGAAGCGCCGCCCATGTCCAGCACCCCTACCGTTTCGATTTTATCTTGATCTAGAGTCCCTACGCGATAATTAACCGCTAACCATCCGTATACACCTTCTTCCTTGCCAGTAATGGTTTTAGCATCCTGTAATTTCCACTGAGGTTTTGTGCTAAACCATTTTTTCAGGAACGCATAATATTGCTCCTGTTTTGGCTGAGAGTGTAAGCGCATTCCTGCTGTTGCGTAAAAATAAACGGGAATGTTTTGCTCAGTAGCATCAGCAAATAATGAGCTTAAATACTCATTTATTTTATCTTGTGATATTTCTAAACTTGCAAAGCCTGGGGCTACTCTTTTTGACCAGACTTCTTGTACATTGATGGGACTATTATGTTTGTCCATGTCATAAGAGTAGATGTGCAAGCGTGATCCTGTGCTTCCTGCGTCAACGATACCTAGACACTGTCTAACTTGACATTCTGAACCAGTGGCACTGTAAATTTCCGAGGAACCAAATAATGAAACAACCCAGAACAACATAACGATAATTCGTTGCACAACGCCCCCTTACTTTAAAGATTATACCATCAGTATGAAACATATATGGTTAAAAACAAAATGGATTGTACCATATTATGCCGATTTCCCAAAGGATTGTCGGGCCCAAAGCCCGACCTAGCCTACTTTCTTAACAAGGAGCATCGAACTAGCATCATTACTAAGGTAATACCTAGAAAGTAAAACGGCATAGGATACAAAGTTCCATTGTGCAGAATACCCATAGCAAAACTTAATAGTGATATTAAGCAATAATAGGAAAACCCGAACAAGCTAGACGCAGTGCCTATACACCATTTGTATTCCACAAGTGCATTCGCTAATGCGGTACTGGTCACAATACAGCTGCCAAACATGATGGTCATTTGCGCCAATATCGTGATCAAACTTAAGGTCCAATGAGGCACAGAAAACCATAGTGTTGAGCCTATGACCAGCGAACTCATCGCAGCGCCAGCTAACATAACCCACAACCCTGCCCCTAAAATGTAGTCAGAACTATGTTTTTGTTGTAGGTGCTTGACAAAAAATCCACCCATCATGGTACTTGCCGCTATTGCAATGAAACTTAAACCGTATTGGCTTGGTGACCAATGCAACAGATCAATAAGGTAAAACGACCCTTCGGCAAAATAGCTGAACATGATGCCATTACACCCAGCGACTAGTAAGCCGTATGCAATTACTTTGCCGTTCCTAATAAGACTTGTTCCCACCTCTAATATCGAGACAGGATTTCTTTTATCTTTATGATGCGTCTCTGGTAAAAATAGACTCACCAAAATTGCAAGAAGTACTGATACCACTATGAGAAACAGGAAGATAAACGACCAACCTAAATGTTGGGCAATAAATCCACCGATTACTGGTCCAATGGCGGGATAGAGTGCTAATGCCATGCCTACTGAGGCATAAGCTCTGCTAAGTGCTGGCCCATTAAAAGCATCACGACAAATTGCCTGCCCCAGTACCGAGCCAATGCTTCCGCCAAACGCCTGGACAAAGCGACTGAGCAACAGTAGTTCAATTGAGCTGGACAGGTAACAACCAACGCAACCGAGTAAGAATATGAATATTCCTGCGAGAATACAGGGTTTTCGTCCATAACTGTCCGACAGTTTCCCCCAAAATAAAGTACCTAATGCAAAGGCAAATAAGTAAATTGTTAAGGTGTACTCGACTTGCGCTTCTGGAACCCTTAAAGCATTGGCTATTTCAGGAAGTGCAGGCGTATAAACCGTCTCTGATAATTGTGGTAGACCGACTATAAAGATAACCAGCCAAATGGCAGGTTGTAGCATTGTTAACATAAAATCCTCGTCATTGTTAAATTTTAAGCAAAAATAATCTGCTCTTTAAAATAAAAGAGTTTGCAATTACCTGCTTTTCAAACAACGACAATTCTTTTCACATCAACTCCTAAAATATGACCAACGATCGCTCACCATTGCGGTGAGATCTCGCATCCGTTCGTGATGACTGTAGCTAACGAGCCATTATAGCAAAGCTCTGTGAAGAGTTGCAGTCTTTTATGAATTCCAATAGGATGTCTTTTCAACGAAAAAAGGATTTAGCGTTATGATCATCACAGCTTTACGTGAAGGCGGAAATGAGACTCGTGTTGCTATAACCCCTACTGCTGTTAAACAATATACAAAACTAGGGTTCGAAGTTCTCTGTGAGCAAAATCTCGGAAAATTCGCGGGCTTTAATGATGAGGCATATCAGCAAGCGGGCGCGCGAATTATGAAAGACCGCAAAGCCTTGCTGGAAGAGACTAAAATTTTAGTTTGCATCAGCGAACTTGAAGCAGATGATTTAAAAGGCTTATATGCGGATTCCATCTTAATTGGGCCAATCTACAATAACCCGCAAAGCGATTTACTCAGCTGGTGTTTGCGCCATCGCATTTCCGTAATTTCACTTACCGCTATACCCCGCATCAGCAGAGCACAGAATCTTGATACCCTGTCTTCGCAAGCGAATCTAGCTGGTTACCGCGCCGTATTGGAAGCAATTGCCCATTTTAAACGTGCTGTACCCATGATGATGACCGCAGCAGGAATGATTCATCCGGCTAAAGTATTAATCCTTGGAGCTGGTGTTGCCGGCCTACAAGCCATTGCAACAGCAAAACGATTAGGTGCAATTGTTTATGCTTTTGATGTGCGCACTGCCGCTAAAGAACAAGTCGAGAGCTTAGGTGCGCAATTCATTGAAGTGGAGCAAAGACAAGACGCTGAAACTGCAGGTGGTTATGCTGAAGAAATGAGCGAAGAATATCAGCGTTTACAGGCAGAGCTGATACACCAACACTCGCAACAAGTAGACATTATCATTTGTACAGCGCTCATTCCTGGGAAAAAAGCGCCTGTTCTAATAAAGCAAAAATCGATCGAGCTTATGAAGCCCGGCTCTGTCATTGTGGACATGGCTACTTCAAGGGGTGGAAACTGCGAACTCAGCGAACGTGATGAAGTCATAAAACATGGTGAGGTTACGATCGTAGGTTTTAGTAACATCGCAGGCCTAGTCCCTGCCACCGCCAGTGAATTATTTGCCAATAACGTACTGAATTTTATTAAATTAATTTCCCCTGCTCCCAGTAAGGTTCATTTTAATGAAGAGGATGAAATTATTCGGCAAGCTTTAATCTGTCATGACGGCCAAGCCATGCCCTTTCAATTAGTTAAGGGGCACTAATCATGAACAGCATTAGTACTTTGAGTAACCCCTATCTGGTTATTATTACGATTTTCGTACTGGCCTGTTTTGTGGGTTATTACGTGGTGTGGAAGGTAACCCCAGCTCTGCACACACCGCTGATGTCCGTCACCAATGCTATCTCAAGCATTATCATATTAGGCGCACTCATTGCCGTTGGCGGAAACCCTCTTTCGCACATCACTTGGATTGGCGGATTAGCCATTTTTATCGCATCTATTAATATATTCGGCGGCTTTTTAGTAACGCAGCGTATGTTGAAAATGTATAAAAAATAAAGGATTTATATGGCCACCATTTTATCGTTTTTATATTTAATTGCTGCAGTATTGTTTATTTTAGCGCTGAAAGGATTAGCAAGCCCAACCACTTCCAGACGAGGAAATCTGTATGGAATGATTGGCATGGCGCTGGCAATTACCGCCACCATGTTGTTACCTTTTATGCAACATCATCTATTGTTACTTAGCCTAATCATTGCCGGTGGTGCTGTTGGTGCTTTAATTGCCAAAACGATCAATATGACGGCCATACCGCAACTGGTCGCAGGATTTCACTCTTTGGTGGGTCTTGCCGCCGTATTAGTAGCCAGCTGTGCTTTTTTGTCACCTGAATCATTCAATATAGGAACAGAAGATCATATTGAAACAGCAAGTCTTATTGAGATGAGCATAGGTTTGATCATTGGTGCAATAACCTTTTCTGGCTCCATCGTAGCCTTCTTAAAACTACAAGGCTTAGTGTCCGGAAAACCTTTACGTTTTCAAGGACAGGCCACCCTAAACTTAGTGATAGGCCTTAGCATTTTAGGGGGATTAGTGGCGTTTGTTCTATACCCCTCATCAACTTTATTCATAGGCTTAGCGGCTTGTTCTTTTCTAATAGGATTTTTATTAATCGTGCCTATTGGCGGCGCCGACATGCCAGTGGTAATTTCCATGCTGAATTCTTACTCCGGCTGGGCTGCGGCAGGCATAGGATTTACCCTCAGCAACCATTTACTCGTCATTACCGGTGCATTAGTTGGCGCCAGTGGCGCCATATTAAGTTATATCATGTGCGTGGGCATGAACCGTTCCATTTTAAATGTAATTTTTGGCGGGTTTCAAACCACAGCAAACGCCACGACGACTGCCGACACCGGCTCTTTGCAAATTCGCCAAGCAAATGGTGAAGATGCTGCCTTCCTCTTGAGTAATGCGAATGATGTGATCATAGTTCCGGGTTATGGAATGGCGGTCGCTCATGCACAACATGCGGTAAAAGAATTGGTAGGTGAGCTGGAAAAGCGCTCCATTCGCACCCGCTTCGCAATTCACCCTGTTGCCGGCCGTATGCCGGGACATATGAATGTATTATTAGCAGAAGCCAGCATACCCTATGATAGAGTTTTTGAACAAAGTGAAATCAATCGCGATTTTTCGGCTTGCGATGTGGCTTTCATCATTGGAGCGAATGACATAACTAACCCTGCTGCAAAGACCGATCCTACCTCGCCAATTTATGGTATGCCCATCTTAGATGTAGCTCACGCTAAGACGGTTTTATTTGTAAAACGCAGCCTTTCTCCCGGCTATGCCGGTGTAGAAAATGATTTATTCTATCAAGACAATACCTTTATGTTGTTCGGTGATGCCAAGTCCATGGTGGAATCCATTGCCAAAGCCCTTGAAACTCTTTAGATATTTGTCGATTCATTAATTAGTTATCTATTTTCAATTGTTTATCTTTGCTCTTTAAATTGCCACTAAAGTAAAATACAGCTATCTTAGTATTTTTTATTACCCATCAAAGGAGATATTTTATGCTGCGTAAAATTGGACTTGCCTTGGTCTGTACTGGGTTAGTTTCAACAAGCACTTTTGCTAGCGTTCACCCCATCGCATCTAACGCTACGGTGGTTTGGATATTTCAACCCCATGTTCCAGAAACACTGTCTAACCTATTTTCTTGGGCTGTAAAAGCCTCTTGTACAATTTCAAGTGAAGACAAAGAGAACAAAATTAGTGTGTACATAAAGAAAAAATCCGCTAAGGTCAATGACGTAGACTATACCGAAGGATTTCAACAAGAATTAACGGTTAACTCGGGCGACAAACTAGTGCTTGCAGTAGCAAGTGGATCCCAAGTGGTATTAACAAATTTGGGTCATAAGAATATTACAGCTTCATGCACCACGGTTTAACTGAATAACCCCGCGTCATTTCGCGGGGAACATTCTTTCTAATGTTCTCTAGTCGCTGAGAAATCTATTTTTGGATATCGCTCTTGGGCCATAGTTAAATTGACGCGTGTTGGTGCTAAATACGTTAAAGTTTCGCTGCCGTCTAAGGCCAAATTATCAAAGGCTTTGCTGCGAAACTCGTTCATAGCCTTCTCATCTTCGGAGTGAACCCAACGGGCGCAGGCAATGCTCACACTTTCGTAAACACAATCCACTTTATATTCATGTTTTAAACGATGAGCAACCACGTCAAATTGCAAAATACCCACCGCACCCAAAATCAATTGGTTACTGTTCAGCGGTCGAAACACTTGTGTAGCCCCTTCTTCCGAAAGCTCGATTAAACCTTTCACCAAAGCTTTGCTTTTGAGTGGATCTTTTAAACGTACCAGCCGATACAGTTCAGGAGCAAAGTTGGGAATACCGGTAAACTTTAAGGTTTCGCCTTGCGTAAACGTATCGCCAATGCGGATAGTACCGTGGTTATGCAAACCAATAATGTCCCCTGCCAGTGCAATTTCAGTATGGGCACGATCACCGGCCATGAACGTGAGCGCGTTGGCAATTTGAACTTCTTTACCCAGCCGCAAATGATTCAATTTCATACCTTTTTTGTAGGCACCTGAACACACGCGTAAAAATGCAATACGATCGCGATGCTTAGGATCCATATTGGCTTGTATTTTAAATACAAAGCCAGAGAAATCATTTTCCTCGGGATTCACCATACGCTCTTGAGCTTCACGAGCTCTTGGTGCCGGAGCATACTCCGCAAAATCATCCAACAACTCTTTAATACCAAAATTATTAATTGCTGATCCAAAGTATACCGGCGTCATTTTCCCCGCCAAGTAAGCTTTTACATCAAACTCGTGCGAAGCACCTTTTACCAAGCCTATCTCATCTCGTAATTCCTGCGCGCTTTCGCCTAATAACTCATCAAGCTCAGGGTTGTTAAGCCCCTTGATTTGGGTTGCTTCTTGGCGTTGTGCATTTTTACCTGACTGGTACAGATATACAGTGTCTTGGTATAAATGATATATCCCTTTAAAGCGTTTACCCATACCCACCGGCCAAGTTACCGGTGCGCATTGAATTCCGAGTACAGTTTCTACTTCGTCTAACAATTCAATTGGATAACGACCCTCACGGTCCAATTTATTAATAAAGGTCATGATAGGAGTATCGCGCAAGCGGCAAACCTCCATAAGTTTAACCGTACGATCTTCGACACCTTTTGCGACGTCGATTACCATGAGCGCTGAGTCTACAGCAGTTAAGGTACGGTAAGTGTCCTCAGAGAAGTCTTCATGGCCGGGGGTATCTAAGAGATTCATCACATGATGATTATGCACAAATTGCATCACCGAGGTGGTGATTGAAATCCCACGCTCTTTCTCCATTTCCATCCAGTCGGAAGTAGCATGACGGGAAGCTTTACGCCCTTTGACGGTCCCCGCTAATTGAATCGCCCCCCCAAATAACAACAGTTTTTCTGTTACGGTGGTTTTACCCGCGTCCGGGTGAGAAATAATTGCGAACGTTCGCCGTCGCGTAAAATCTTGGTAAAAATCCGACATGTTGTATCTCAAACTCTTGAATATCGTGCATTTTAAGGGAAAGCCTGGCAACAAACAAATATCAAAGCGCTATTTTTCCAAAGTTCGCGTTGGTTCTTTATCATCTAATGATGGTTCTTCGTTAGTCTCGGTACGATCGAAAAACATAATGCCCTCTGTGCCAGCGACAGTGAGACAAAAATAAGGTAAATTTAATGTCGTGAGGGTGGTAAGGAAATCAACAAAATGGCAC
>CAMAYX010000063.1 GCA_945862405.1 Legionella genomosp. 1 | reverse complement strand
TGAGGCAGCAAAACTAGAAATCATCAGCAAAACCCCCTTACGTAGGCATGGCTCACCCGAACATGTTGCGCAAGCCGTCTTAAGTTTAATAGAAAATACGTTTGTCACCGGCCAAATTTTACGAGTGGATGGCGGACGAAGCTTAGTGTAGGAGATTTAAAATGGACAAACAGTTCTTGGAACCCATAGATTTATTGAACATTGCTTCGCAGCATGCTTATTGCGCCGAGTATTTATTGCGTGAAAATGCCGAGATCCAGACACCAAAAAACTGGAGCGTAGATGCATTGTTGCCCGTTATCTCCTTAATTCACGTCGCTTTCGAACTAACCTTAAAAGCTTTTTTGCTGCATGAAGGGCATGTGTTTAAACAATACAAAAGCTTATCCGAGCTCATTGAGATGAATAGTAAATTAGGTTTTTCTAAAGTAGAGTTAAATTTATTGAAAACTCTAAGCCGGCAACTTGCCTTTCATAAAGCCGTAGATTACGTTTTATGGGAAAATCGGCAACAGTTACAAGTATTTTGTGAAGAAATTATTTCACTCTACGCCAGACTTCAAGACATGATGCCTTTGGAGTTACAAAGTGATTATATTGAAGCTGTAAAATAATACCCCCGGTTATGGACAACTATGAAAATTCGCAATGTTGCTTTTACCAATTTTAGTCGAACTCTTTTCTATATTATTTTCTTTTTTTCTGGTGTTGCTGGATTAATTTATGAATCCATCTGGACTCATTATTTAAAATTATTCTTAGGGCATGCAGCTTACGCGCAAACGCTGGTCTTAATCATCTTTATGGGTGGTTTAGCTATAGGCTCTTACCTGGCAGGGATTTTTTCCAAGAAAATCCCCTCGCTGCTGCTAGGCTACGCGCTGGTCGAATTTATAATTGGTATTTTAGGATTATTTTTTCATCCTGTGTTTGTACATACCACAAATTTTATATTCCACCATATTTTACCCAATGTGCATTCCGTTGGCAGCATCATGGCATGGAAATGGGGCGTAGGAACTTTACTAATTTTACCGCAAGCAATTTTGTTAGGGATGACGTTTCCACTTATGAGCGGCGGTTTGCTGCGCCGTGATCCTAGTATTTCGGGAAAATCTCTAAGCTTGCTGTATTTCAGCAACAGCTTAGGGGCAGCTCTGGGGGTATTAATCTGCAGTTTCTATTTAATTCAAGAAATTGGCTTACCGGGCACCGTGTTTGTAGCCGGTATTATTAATATTATGGTTGCCCTAGCCGTTTGGGTTCTTGCACGACTTTCCCCCATACAGGAAGACACCTTGGTATTACCGGAAAAACCAGAAGCTCAACGCTCTTCCTTATGGATGCTGTTATTAATTACTGCGGCTATAACTGGCGTCTCCTCATTTATGTATGAGATTGCATGGATTAGATTATTAGCTTTAGTCTTAGGCAGCAGCACCCATGCGTTCGAATTAATGCTAAGCAGTTTCATTCTGGGACTTGCTCTCGGCAGTTTATTCATCAAAAGTCGTATCGATCAGCTGCCAAATCCCTTACGTTATTTAGGAAAAATTCAGATCTACATGGGGCTTTTTGCACTACTCTCCTTAGTGCTTTATACCCAGCAGTTTAAAGTGATGGCGTTTGTTTTAGGTGCTTTAGCAAGCACAGGGACTGGCTACATTTTGTTCAACTTGGCCAGTCATTTTATTTGTTTGCTAGTTATGTTGCCAGCCACTTTTTGTGCGGGGATGACCCTGCCACTGATTACAGCAAATCTATTACGTGCCGGATATGGTGAAAAATCCATAGGCGAAACCTACGCGGCCAACACCATTGGCTCCGTTGTAGGAATCGTAATTTCAATACACATAGCATTAATATTGTTACAGCTGAAGGGACTGCTGATATTGGGTGCTGCCATCGATGTAGTGTTAGGAATCTATTTGTTAAGCGTTAATCGACAGCATCGATCCAAAGCTATTCTCTTACCAACCATGATAGGTGGTTTGGCATTGTTTTTCTGTTATTTCTTCATCAACCTTAACCCGATGGTGCTCTATTCTGGGGTGTATCGCTATAAAAAACCGGAACTTACAGGGGAAGAAATACCATTTGCGCGTACTGGGAAAACCGCCTCTGTGAGTGTTGACAAAAGCAGCTCTGGTTTGGTGATTCGTACCAATGGCAAACCAGACGCCAGTTACTCCATGGGCGAAGTACCTAATCCAGACGAGAGTACGCAAACTTTGTTACCCATACTACCTTTGAGTATTTTTCCAGAAGCCAAAACCATGGCAGTGATTGGTTTCGGATCGGGAATTAGTAGTCACATTGCTTTGGAATTTCCTAAACTGCAGCGCGTAGATACTATTGAGATTGAGCCCATGATGGTAGAGGGCGCTAAGTTATTTCTGCCGCATAATAAAAATGTATATACCGATCCGCGTAGTCATATCCACATTGAAGATGCTAAGACGTTTTTCTCCAATCATCCTTTTAAATATGACATTATCTTGTCCGAACCCTCCAATCCGTGGGTCAGCGGCGTTGCCAGCTTATTCACCGTTGAATTTTATGAGCATATAAAAAACTCTTTAAATGATCACGGCATACTATGTCAATGGATTCATCTCTACGAATTAGATCTTGTAAGCTTCGCTTCCGTAGTTCAGGCTCTAGAAAAAAATTTCCTATATTACACTCTTTACGCCACCAATCTAGGAGATGTATTGATCATTGCCGGCAATGATCAAGAAATACCTTTGCCGGGCAAAGAAGTTTTTGCAAATGCTAAAGCACAATCCTATTTAAAACGCATAGGAATATTGTCTCTGGACGATCTTAATAGCACCATTCAAGGCAATCGCACCATCTATTCACCCTTACTGAAATCTTATAGGGCTCCGATTAACTCGGATTATTTCCCATTTTTAGAATTCCATGCGGCTAAAAGTCGTTTTATGGGAAACAACAGCAGTAACTTTCTTCTTGCTGCCAATTATTTACCTTTGGATATACTAACCCCAACTGTACCGCGACTTAATCCGGCTAACATTAACCCGCGTCTGCAAGTTCCTCGAGCTACAGCGGCAAGTACAGCTTATATGATCTATTTGACTCTGATGGGAAAACCACTTCCTCCCACAGCAACCATGGACGATTCGTTCCATTTGAATATTTTGACCTTAGACTCGCAAGGAATGAACTGTAATCATCCTTTATTAAAGACGGCTTTACAGCGCAAATTGTTTGAGCTTGGAGTTATAACAAGCCTTTTACTACCAGAGGATGCACACACGTTTTGGAAGAAAGCAGAGGAATTAACCTGCCCTGCTGCAGCTACCGATCCCGCCACTAAAACTATAGTAAAGTTATTTTTAAGCCTCGCAGACCGTGACCTTGCGCATACATTAGACAACTCCTTGTTGCTGTTACAAAACCAAAATTTCAACCTTCCCAAGATTCAGGTTATGTTGTTAAGTTATGCGGCATTAACTTATATAAAAAATAAAGAATACGAGGACGTGTTGAGACTAGGAGATCACTTTGCAAACATGTTAAACCCCACGGAGACCTACACCAGCAGTTTTCGTCTACTGTATTATATGTCGTATTTTCATAAATAAGTTGGCCAAAGCCCAACTTGAAAGGGTCTAGAAGACTACCCATCGCCCGTAACGGTAATATAAGTAGAATAATATGATACTGACGCATAAGCAGATAGCCGCCATTACGTAACGATGGAGGTAAATACTCTTATCTGAAAAAACATTCCTGTTCATAAAATCGCTGATTCTTTTTAGTAGCTCAGGAGCGAACACTAGCATTACCGCGATAATGGCCAG
This sequence comes from Legionella genomosp. 1, assembly GCA_945862405.1. Taxonomy (GTDB): domain Bacteria; phylum Pseudomonadota; class Gammaproteobacteria; order Legionellales; family Legionellaceae; genus Legionella_A. The sequence continues at coordinate 8,056 of CAMAYX010000063.1, read as the reverse complement.
AAAAATACCCAACACTAACACCAGATACGAAAACATTTGCGCTCCTTTTCATAGAGATGTATTTCACTTGAGAAAGGAGGTTTATTGGCCCCTCTCCCAAGTTTCTCCTTATAGAGGTTTCCAGCACTAGTTGCCGTAAACGTACGCATTAATTTCCAGCACTAGTTGCTGTAAACGTACGCGTTAATGTAGTACCTGAGTATTTGTACTGTAATGTACACGTTGTATTTTTACCATTGACTGCATTTGCAGTATCTGTTAACAGATTATATACATTGGTGATTGATGCACCTGCTGCCCCAAGCGATAAGGGAGTAACCATCAGCGCAGCAGAGTTCAGATCAGAGCATTTACTAACCGCGACACATTTCCCAGCAAGCGGAACATTATTATTAACGCTGCAACCACTATAATTAATACTGTTAGCAGCATTAAGTGCACCTGCAAAACCATCTAGTGCCGCTTGCTGCGCATCTTGACGCAAATCGATAAATTTAGGTATTGCTACAGCAGCTAATACACCTAGCAGTACGATTACCATAATCAATTCAATCAATGTAAAACCCTTGTTTAAAGAAGTACCGTTCATAACATTTCCCCTTATGTTTTTACCTACCCAAAATTAAAGTTCAATAATTATTCTATTTCTTCCATAAAGTATAACACCTGCGCCAATAATATCCATTTTGTGCACAAGAATCACTATTAATGCTTCATTTGACTTGCTAAGTCCCACATCGGTAAGAATACCCCTAATGCTAAGATTAAGATTAATCCCGCCATAACTACTAACAAAATTGGCTCAATTGCATCACTTAATCGAGCTAAATCATAATCTACCTCCCGTTGATAAAAATCTGCAACATCGTCCAGTAAGTTCTCAATGGTTCCGGTTTCTTCACCCAAAGCGATCATTTGAGTAACCAAGGGTGGGAACAGTTGCGTTTGTGATATTGAACTGGCTATAGAGTTTCCGCGGGCTACTAAACCCGCAACAACACCAATTTTTTGCGAGATGTAGGCATTACCTGAAGATTCGCCTACCATTTCGATACCTTCTACAGCGCTGATCCCGGCACGCAAAGCCAGTGCGTATAAACGAGTAAAGCGGGCTAGAATAGCGCGGTGAATTAACCACCCAATGATGGGAATTTTCAGTAGAACTCGTGCCCAGACTATTCGACCATTCGGACTGTGAATGTATGAGCTGAAGAGTACAACAGCGATAACCACGGCCAAAAGTAAAATGTACCAGTAGTGCGTAAAAAAATGCGAGGTAGCTATCAACATACGTGTGGGTAATGGCAAAGTGCCTTGAAAGCTGGCAAATAAATTGGCGAATGCAGGAATTACAAATATGTTAATTATAATGAGCGCTACTATGCCTGCCGTGACCACCAAAATTGGGTAGCGTAATGCGGATTTGATTTTCTTTTTGGTTTCAACTTCTAGCTCAATATATTCGGCTAAGTAAAGAAATACTTGATCCAATTTCCCGGTGGTTTCACCTACTTTAACAAGGTTCACAAAGAACGCTGAGAAAATATTAGGGTACTGAACCAAGGTTTGGTGCAAACTACGTCCTTGATTGAGATTGATTAAAACTTTTTGTAAAGTTAGTGCCAGCAGCTTGTCACGCGTAGTTTCTGCAATTCGCGCAACACCAATACCAATGGGTACACCAGCCTTGAGAATGGTGTACATTTGGCGACAAAGCATTTGCATTTCTTCTTGCGGGACTTTTTCTTTGAAAAGCTGCACATTAAGCCAAGCAGGGCCTTTCCTTGAGCCCTGTTCTTTTTTAGCCCGCTTAATTTCTATAGGCGTGATCGATTCACTCTGTAATTGCTGAGCTAAATCCTCAGCAGAGAGCGCATTTCGCCGACCAGTAATCGATTGTCCACGGGCATCCCGCGCCGTGTATTGAAATTCTGGCATTTATCCATTGCCTAATATCATTGATATTACAGTATAAATTCATTTTACTAGAATTTTCCAGCAGAAAAAATTTAACCCGCGCTTTCTATGGGCTGTGCAGTTCCATTAGCAAATCTGGCCCAGGCTAAATTTCTACCCACTTGTTGATTAGGTTTTAAATACAAAACTCCGCTTTTTTGTGGCAAGCCCATCGCCGGCATGGTTTGTAGTTGGGTAAGTTGAGTTCCTAATGCAAAACTGTCCATTCCCAATGCATATAGACGACCGTAGCTGTTGAATTGCTCTGGCCAATTTTTAGAAGCCATAGGTTTCTTAAACACCCAAGGCATATCACAGAAATGAATTCCATCTAAATCATTATCACGCATTTTATTGGGGTTACCCGCATATACCGCGGAGGTAGCATAAACGGGAATGTTATTTGCGTAATAGTATTGCAACAACGGCATAAGCTGACGTGCTTTGCTCGGGTAAGCTAAAAGAAATATGGTATCGAAATCTTGTCTGCGCATGGGAGCGGCTTCCAAATGATAACCTAACAGAGATTTCAATTCTTTTATGCGTTGTTCACTATCACTAATTTGCAGTAAATGCTTAATGGCTTTATTTAAATCCTCATCCGCGCGGTAAGATAAAATATCCGTAACCGTACCTCCATTGGCTTTGAGTTGGCTAGTAAACGCTTGCGTCACCTCGTCTCCCCAGGGTCCAGCAGGAGCGATCACTAAGGTTCTACTGTAACCTTTATCGCGGATCTTATCGGCTACTTGTCGGGCTTCGCCGCTGGGAGATAAGCCGAACTGAAATGCATTAGGTTTGGGTACATTGGCAAAATCGTTCAAAAGCAATGTAGGTACCGGATGATCTAATTTGGCAATTACGGCAACTTCGATTTTGGTCAAAGGGCCGACGATGTAGTCTGCCCCTTCATCCACCGCTTGACCGTATAAAGCAGTCACGTCCGTTTTGTTGGTATCATAAACAGCAACCTTTATATCCGCTTGTGATTTTGCAGCAGCCATAAACCCATCCCTGACGGCGCTTCCTGGGCCGGATAAAAGTCCAGTTACAGGCAGTAACAAGGCTATCTTTTTTGGAGCAGCTGAAGGAACTGCGGGCGAGCTGTCCAGGGTGAGTATTGTTTCAGCAGGGTGTTGAGGGTATTGAATTTTCCAGTTTTCTACCTCACTCTGCATGGCTTCACGATTCGTATTGTGTTTACGAGAAATTAAGGCAATTTTATACCAGCCCACCAATTCGGAAGCCTCATCCGCTTCCGTTGCCAGTGTACTAAGTTCGGCAATCGGCATAGCATTTAGGTTTTGCCATAAGGTTTGTAAGTTATTGGTTTTTTCTGGGCCATCTTGCAATAAGTTATCTAGTTTATTTCTTTCGATAACGGACTCAGCAGCATTTCCAGACGATTGATAGGCCAAGGCTAAAAGATTATGGAATTCTTGTTGTGCCGGTACGGGCAGATCGTTCGGTTCGGTAATGGCAGATAATTTGCTCAGTGCCGCTCGCGGTTCTTTTTGGTTTAAATCAATTTTTGCCAAAAGCATATTCTTTTGTGCGGCTAATTCGGTAGTAGTTATATCGCCAGTATTTGCTAAAATTTGTTGGGCTTGCTCCCATTGACCATCCATTACACTGCGATAAGCTGCCTGTAGTTGCAAAGATTGCCGCTCTTGTCCTTGTTGCTGATTTGCCAAAGCCAAATAAGCATCAGCTGACATGTTGGGAGTATTTTGCGCCTGGTTATGAATGGGTATGGTACTGTTGGTAACCGTAGTGCAGGAAGATAATACGATTGCACATAAAATATACGACATTGCCCTAACAAATGCATTTGACATATGTAAACTCATTTAGGAAATATTAAATAGAACATCAAGGTTTTACGACCAAGAAGGATAAACTATGACAGATTCTTCAGCAACATCAAAAGGCACACTTTATATTGTGGCCACTCCCATTGGGAATCGCGATGACATCAGCGCGCGCGCTATAGAAACATTAAAGAATGTAGACATTATTCTAGCTGAAGACACTCGCCACTCAGGCCAGCTTCTCCAAGTCTTGGGGATAAAAAATACCCTAAGCTCTATGCACACTCATAATGAGTCGGAGAAGAGTCAAGAAATTCTACACAGCTTGCAGCAAGGGAAATCATTTGCGCTAATCAGCGATGCAGGAACTCCATTGATCAGTGATCCTGGCTTTCCATTAGTGCGGCTAGCTCAGGAGCATGCCATTCCGGTGATTCCTATCCCAGGGGCATGTGCTTTTATAACCGCGCTTTGTGCGGCAGGAGTTCCATGTGAAACATTCACGTTTTGTGGTTTTTTACCCGCAAAGACGACCGCCCGACAAGAAAAGTTGAAATCATTAAATTCCACTTATCACACTCTAATATTTTATGAGTCTACGCATAGAATTCTTGACTGCATAGACGATATTGGACTAATTTTTGGTCAAGATTGCGAGCTGGTTTTAGCTAAAGAGCTAACGAAAACATTTGAACGCATCATGCGTTCGAGTTGCACTCAGATTAAAGAGTGGTTACTTGCCGACAAGGCGCATTGTAAGGGAGAATTCGTGCTTATTATTCCTGCACGTGAAGCCCCTGAAAGCCAGGCTGAAGAATATCTAGCAATATTACGAATTCTATTAGCCGAAGTTTCTCTCAAGCAGGCGGTAAAAATTACTGCGCAAATCACCGGGGGAAATAAAAATGAATTGTATAAAATAGCTTTAGAAATGAACAAGTAGTAAAATAGCATTTTTGGAATCATAGGATTTTTGGAATCATAGGATTTTTATGAGATCAGGTATTATTTTTGGCATGTGCATGTCTGCTTGCTTGAATGTTTACGCAACCAATCTTGCCGAGGTTACTATTTCTGACCCAGTTCTTGGAGTGCGTACCATTGTTTATGACAAACAAAGCAAATATGGAGTAGTCGAGGGTGATATTCTTATTGGTCGTGTCAGTGAGCTTACTGGAAAAACTGCGGTTATTTTGCCCAAAATTACCGGCGGACGTTGGCCCAGCGGAATTATTCCTTATGAATTAGCCGAGGATTTGCCATTTAGTAATAAGTTAGCGATTTTACAAGCCATGGATCTCATGAAAAAAAGAACCAATGTTGAGTTTCTGGAGCTTACTTCTAAAAATCGCGAAAAATACCCAGATTATATTGCTTTCGTACCCGCTCCGGGAACTACATGCGCCTCGTTTATCGGTAAACAGGGTGGGCGGCAAGAAATTAATTTAGCCTTGCGCTGTAATACGATGAACACTGTGCATGAAATTGGTCATGCTTTAGGTTTATGGCATGAACAATCTCGCCGCGATCGCGACTCCTACGTACGCATCTTATGGGAAAACATTGAACCAGAGCACAGTTATAATTTTGACCAACATTTAACCGACAGCAAGGATTATGGAGCTTATGATTATGATTCAATCATGCACTATACTGCGAATGCATTTTCTAGAAACGGGGAAAAAACCATTATTCCTCTCTTGGACAATGTCCTAATCGGTCAACGCGAACATTTAAGTGAAGGCGATGTTGCAGCCATAAATGGTATGTATCCAGAGTTATAGTAGCCTGGATGCAGGCCCAAAGGACCTTAATCCGGGCTACAATTTGATCCTCAACCCTGTATTAGAAAAAATGGCCCAACACCTAATGACGCACTTCACCAATGCTTTGCAGAATCATGCAGAGAGCTACGTAGTTCCCCATATGCAACATGACATGAACGTTAATGACTTGTATCAACACGGCTTTGATATGCGCAATCCTTATGGCAGTAATTTAGAGGGTTCGTGGCTATTAATTACCGAAGATGGCGCGCTGTTATATGGTGAAACGCAGGAACAGTTAATTGAAGTGATGCTTACGGGTGATTTTCTCGAAAATAACCACATCGATGTTACTCATGGTGCTGATATGTCGGCAGGGTGGGATCGTATTATCCAACGGCAACAAGAGTTAGGACAAACCATACCTCCAGAAACTCTGGATAAATATAAAGCTTATGTGGCGCAGCAACAAGTAAGCAGCCCAAGACAAACCGCTGAGCAACCGAAAGCACTTACTGTAGAAGAACACCGTAGCAAGCAGCAGGACATAAAGCAGCAATTTGGCAGATGCCGAGCAGTTGTACGAGAGTATCCAAGCTAATCTTGCCTTGATGGTTGAAGAATTTGCACCTGCGCCACGACTCTCAATGTGAGGACATTAGCTGATCAGGTCCTCTTCTTAACACTACGAATACCATTGTCTTCGATAACAATTTCTCCGCGCTTATAAAGATTCCCAATAGCATTTTTAAAATTCTTTTTGCTTTCACCAAACATACGCTGAATTTCAAAAGGCGAGCTTTTATCATGTACGCCTAAAAAGCCTCCTTCCATTTCCAATTTAAGAAGAATCCGCTGCGCAAGATCATTAGTACCTTCACGTCCCACCTTTCGTAAAACAACATCAATTTTGTCATCATCTCTGACATTTTTAATGTATCCGGAAATTCGTTTTCCATAGCTTAATGTTGTGAAAATATCTTCAGAATGAATTAAACCCCAATGAAGTTCGTTTATAATGACTTTGGTACCAAGCTCAGTTTTCTCGGCTATCATCAGGTTAACTTCATCGCCAGCCTGATATGGAATGGGTGATTTATCCAAAATGTGATCGATCTTTGAACTCGCTAAAATTCGTTTTCTGTCATCTTGTAAGGCGTATACAATATAAAATCTGTCTTTTTCCATGGGACGTTTTTGCTCCGCCCTAGGCACCAATAAATCTTTATCCAAACCCCAGTCTAAAAAAGCACCGACGTGATTCACATCAAGAACTCTTAAACAAGCCAACTTACCTACTTGGATGAGTGGCTTTTTAGTAGTAGCTATAATTTTATCTTCAGAGTCGAAATAAATAAAAACATCAATAGAATCATAAACTTGAGCGTTATTGGGAATAACTTTACGCGGTAAAAGGATTTCTCCCAATTCGTCTCCGTTAAGATACATTCCGAACGGAACTTCTTTGATAATTTGTAAGCGGTTAAACTGACCTATTTTAATCATTAGCGTACTTATTTGATAACATGGTTATTTGCATAATACCTCATTTCCTAATTCAATCACGGATTTTACAAATTTAGAATGAATACAGCTGTGGATATTTTGCTGGTTGGTGTGGGAACTGAGTGAATTTAAATGGTATTGAATCTCTCGGTGCAGAGAGAGTTCAATACCAATAGTGCGATTAGTTTAAAACTAAACCTTCCTTAAAGATCTCTTCTTCATCTGGAGGAGGTAATGCAGGCGCTGAAGGTTTAGAAGCATTAAGCCATCCTTTACCAACTTCATAGCTAAAATATAGACCAACAAATGCCAAAGTCGCTGGTAAAGATATTGCAAAGGTCGTAACTACGATCATGGGCAAAATGGTATTTTTTGCCATTGCATACATTAAATCTGACCACGCGGATTGAGCTTCTGCTGCTAAGGCTTGATGTTTCTCTCTCCTAGGCTCAAGCTCTTGCATCATTAAGTTTTTTTCATAATATTTTCCATACAGGCCGGCCGATAAATACATAGCCACCCCAATAGAGCACACGATAAAAGAAGCTAGCGCTGCGGGTGCTGCTGATAACATTAAGGCAGCAGAAAATCCACCCATTAACAACAAAGCAGCCGTCACGTTGAACCAATACGTTGCACTGGTAGTTTTCCAGCTTAAATCAAGCGCTGCAATTTGCTCATCGATTACTTTCATGTCTTCATTTAATTTGTCAATGTCATGCCCTACACGGTCGCGCAATTGTACTGATATGCGTTTCTTTTCCGCCAAATATTGGTCTCTTTTGGTCAAATAATCTTTCTGGGCCAAAGAACGACTATACACTAATAATGCAGCGTCAAAGAATAAAAACCCTGCTGTTAACATATTTGCAACCGGTGCCGCTATACCAAAATACGGTGCATAATTGCTTAAACCATTCACCATGGTCCAAGTAATATCGTTTAAAAATACGATATGACGTTTCTTAATTTCATTGCAAAATCTCTCAAACATTGGCATTTTACTCTCGGCGTCCG
>CAMAYX010000062.1 GCA_945862405.1 Legionella genomosp. 1 | reverse complement strand
ACCAAACGTAAGTTGGCTTCTACCATCTCTTTCTTGGCGCGTCGTGCTTTGCCTTCACCAATCGACATCTTACGATTGATGTCTTTGATCTCGCTGATGGTTAAACCATATTCTTCCTCGAAGGAAAGAAGTCTGGTTTGTAAACGTTTGATTTCATCCGTGTATTCTTCAATACGCGCTAAATCAAGTTTCTTACTATTCTTGCTGATCAGTGTTGCTAACCATTCAGTGTCAGTTTCCTGTCCTGGGAAAGTATCAATGAAGAGCTTGCGGGGTATGCGTGCTTTTTCAATACAAATACGCATGATGTTGCGTTCAAATTCGCGTATATGATTACGTAATTGGCGGAAATGACGAGTAAGCCTGTCCACTTGTCGGGAGGTAAGCTTGAGCTTTAAAAACGACTCCGACATGATTTCCAATAACTCGACAGTTTTCTTCGAAGTTCTGCCATGCTCTTTCAAGGAAACCATTGCCTTTTCAAAGTTGACTTGCAATTCATCAAAATAAATCTTGGCTTGCTCTGGATTTGGCCCTTCATCAACTTCTGCAAGTGTGCCTTCTTCGGTTTCTTCATCCAATATGTCGACATCAGCATCGGTTATAGCAGCGGCTTCTGGCGTTTCTTCCAGCATGGAGCCAATGCTTGATGGTGGTGCTTCATCTTCAGAGTCAGAAAAACCGCTGATGATTTCACTCAAGCGCATTTCTTCACTTAATACACGTCGATAATCTTCTAATACCAATTCTACCGTTTCAGGGTAGTGGGCTAGAGATTTCAGAACTTGGTAAATACCTTCTTCTATTCGTTTAGCAATGCGAATCTCGCCTTCGCGAGTCAACAACTCGACGGTACCCATTTCCCGCATATACATGCGCACAGGGTCGGTGGTACGGCCAGTTTCTTTGTCCACAGAAGCAAGTACGGCAGCAGCTTCTTCAACGTCTTCCGGTGCTTCTTCGGTCGTGCCTAATAAGGCTAACTCATCATCGCTTGGTGGCTGTTCGAAAACTTTAATGTTCATGCCTTCTAGCATGCTGATGATGACGTCAAAGTGCTCGGTATCAACAATATTGGGAAGCAAATCATTGATTTGTGCATAGGTTAAATAGTTTTGGTCTTTTCCCAAGCTGATAACTTTGGTAATTTGTGAGCGTTGTTGTTCTTGATCATTCATTGTCATGGGTAATTATCATCGCGGTAAAGGCTAAAAATTTGGTTTAATTATAAACTGGGATCCTAAAACATACCAGTTATTCCGTGTTAATGTTTTCTCCATCCGAATTCTTATGCCGTTGTTTTAACATGGTTTGTAAGTGTAGACGTTCTTCATCAGAAAGTCCTTGGTTTCGGGCTTTTTGGATGAAATCTTGAATCATTGTTTCTCGATGTTGCTTTTCTAAAAAGAGCACAATATCAACAAATTCCTTCAGTAACGATTCCTCAGGTACTTTATGATCCCAAGCTGCAAGTTTGTTCATGGCTTCAAAATAGGTTGTATCGCGCCAGTTCTCAATCAGAGCTGCTGTTGTAGGATTCGAGTGTTCTGCAATCTGCGCTATTAACGTTGTTAATAGGGTATGTTGCGATCCTGCCAAAATCTCAGTGCCAAATTGTGAACGACTGGCCTTATATAGCTCAGGATGTTGTAATAGTAAAGCTATGGCTAAACGAACAGGTGAACGAGAGATGGTCATACCGACATCAGTTTTTTCTGGACTAAACTCGGACATCATCTGATGAATACGATGCGATTCAATGCGGGTAATGCGCGAAAGCTCTTCTTGCATCAGTTGTTTGTAAGGCCCATCGTTCATTTTTAAAAGATAAGGTTTAGCAAGTTGCACCAGCTGAGTTTTTCCCGCCAGGTTCGTGTGATCAATACCTTCGGTCAGTGTGGAATAGAAATATTGGTTCAGCGGCATCGCTTGCTGCAAGCGTTGAGTAAATTGGCCCGGTCCTTCAGCGCGTACTAAGCTGTCAGGATCATGTTCTTCTGGTAAAAACACAAAGCTAACTTCGATGCCTTCATTGAGCAGAGGGAGCGCACTTTCCAACCCTCGCCAAGCCGCTTGCCTTCCGGCCTGGTCTCCATCAAAGCAGAAAATGATACGCTTAGTGTGCTTACTGAGTAATTGAAGATGTTGAATGCTGGTGGCCGTTCCCAACGTTGCCACGGCATTCGTGATGCCATGCTGGGCTAGCGCGATCACGTCCATATAACCTTCAACTACAACAATAAAGTCGATTGGAGATTTCGTAGTTAAAACTTGATACAAGCCATACAATTCCCGACTCTTCTGGAAAATAACCGTTTCTGGGGAATTCAAATATTTGGGCTTTTGTTCAGGTTCCAGTGCACGTCCGCCAAAGCCAATAATTCTTCCATGGCGATCATGAATGGGGAAAGTAACTCGTTGCCGATAGCGATCATAGGTGGCGCCGTCATCTTTCTGAATGAGCATACCCGTGTCTACTAGTTCCTTTTCATTCCCTTTGAATTGCTGGATTAAGGTGTGCCATCCGGGTGGGGCATAACCTATTTGATACGCGCGTGCAATTTCTCCGCTTACCCCCCGGTTTTTTAAATAATCAATCGCAACGTGTCCGGATGTTTTTAAGGTATGTTGGTAATAATTAGCAACACGTTGTAATAGCTGATATAAATTGCCGCCAACTTTCTCTTTCTCATTGCCCTCTCGCGGAATTTGCATGCCCGCGCGCGCGGCCAAAGTTTCCACTGCTTCAACAAAACCTAAGCTTAAGTATTGCATGACAAAGCTAATAACATTGCCGCTAGCACCGCAGCCAAAGCAATGATAAAACTGCTTTTTGGCGATAACATTAAACGAAGGAGTTTTTTCGGTATGAAATGGACAGCAGGCGGTATAGCTGGTTCCACGCTTTTTTAAAGGTACATACCCATCAATTAGGTCAACAATTTCCGTGCGGTTAAGTAATTCATCAATGAATGGCCTGGGGATTAAGCCTGTCATACTTATCACTCATTGCTGTTATAGGGATAAAAGGAAACCTTGACTACGCCTGCGGCTGTATCAAGGCTACGTAGGTGATATTTTCACACGTAGCCTTGATGCAGTGAAAGGTAATCAAGGCATCCTTGAGAAGACTCTAGTTCAATTTGGCTTTGATCATGGCACTAACTTTCGCCATGTCAGCTCGACCTTGTAAGTCAGATTTTAAATGAGCCATAACTTTGCCCATATCACTCATTTTTTGTGCGTCTACAGCTTTAAAAGCGGTATCAACAAATTGTTCTATCTCTGAATCTGTTAAAGGTTCAGGTAGGTACTGTTGAATGATAGTGAGTTCAAATTCTTCTTGATGTACGAGATCATCACGACCGGCAGCTTTAAACTGAGTAATGGACTCATTTCGCTGTTTCGCTAATTTGTCCAAAATAACAAGCATGCGAGCATCATCAACATCGATACGCTCGTCCACTTCTATTTGCTTTACAGCAGCAGTCACAAGACGCAAGGCATCCAATTTCTTTTTGTCCTTGGCGCGCATAGCGTCTTTAAGTTCGTTGCTGATACGTTCCTTGATGCTCATAATACTCTTTATGATTATTTACGTCGGTGTTTTACAGTACGTTTCGCAGTGGTATCACGTGATAATTTTTTCAGATGACGTTTTACTGCAGCCGCTTGCTTACGTTTACGTTCAGCGGTTGGTTTTTCATAGAACTCACGACGACGGAGTTCAGTCAATATTCCTGCTTTTTCACAAGAACGTTTAAAACGGCGCAATGCGTATTCAGGGTTTTCGCCTTCTTTCACGCGAACGGTGGGCATTCAGTAATCCTCTCGTTAGTATTTAATACAATTAGGTTGGCAATTCTAGTGGTAGTAATTGAAATCGTCAAGTTTAATTATATAATCCTACCATTTGGGATCGCATCCATGAAAGTTTTAGGTATAGAAACGTCGTGCGATGAGACTGGCGTAGCAATTTATGATGCAGACCAGGGCTTATTGTCACACGTATTGTATTCGCAAATCCAATTGCACAGCCAATTCGGCGGGGTGGTGCCTGAACTTGCTTCACGAGACCACGTCAAACATCTTGTGCCACTTGTAGATGCGGCGCTTTCTCAAGCGCATTTAACTAAGAGTGATTTGCAGGCAATCGCTTATACGGCAGGACCTGGCTTGATAGGTGCCTTGTTAACCGGAGCATGTTTTGCAAAAAGCTTAGCGTTTGCATTAAATATCCCGGCATTGGCAGTACACCATTTAGAGGCTCATATTTTGGCCGCAAAAATGGAATCTCCGAAGTTAGAATTTCCATTCGTTGTATTGTTAGTTTCTGGTGGCCACACACAGTTAATTGCCGCTCATAGCCTAGGGCATTATGAATTATTGGGGGACACCTTAGATGACGCCGTAGGCGAAGCTTTCGATAAAACGGGCAAATTGATGGGTATTCCATATCCTGGCGGTGCAAAATTAGCAGCGCTTGCTGATGCTGCTGCTGCGGAAAACGCCAACAGTGTCTTACCTTTTCCACGACCAATGTTGGATAGACCAGGATTGGATTTTAGTTTTAGTGGGTTGAAAACACATGCTCTGACGGTATGGAATCAAAGCAATAAAGATGAAGCTGCACGGACGATGGTGGCTAAAGCATTCCAAGATGCGGTGGTAGAAACCTTAACCGTAAAATGCAAACGAGCCATTGAAAAAACGTCTTGTAAGCGATTGGTAGTTGCTGGGGGAGTAGGTGCGAATCGGGCTTTGCGTGCCTCCTTACAAGCCTTACTTCTAAAGTTAGGCGGTAGCGTATTTTTCCCTAAAATTGAATACTGTACCGATAATGGTGCCATGGTCGCTTATACAGGTTGTCTGCATTTTCTCGAGGGAAAAAAAGACACCGATCTGGCCATTAAGGTCCAGGCTCGGTGGCCTTTGGCTTAGCCCTTTGGTTTCGTGGGGTTATCTTTAGCAGATTTAGAAGCTTTCGTGGTTTTTGCAGCTTTAGTAGTTTTTGCCGGTTTAGCGGCCTTTTCAGCTTTGGTAGTTTTGGCGCTTTTGGTAACTGTGGCCTTTTTCACCGACTTCTCGGTTTTCACTGATTTCGCTGTCTTTGTTTTGGCGCGCGCAGTAGTGTTGTTAGTTTCCATAGGAATAACAATACTTTCAGGGGGTTGAATGGTCGTTGTTCCCGATGGCTCATCAAGAATAGTGCTGTCATTCATTGCGGTACGTCTAAAATCTATTTTTGGCTCAGTACCATCCATCAAGCGGTTAATGTTATTGCGGTGCTTGTATAACACAAAAAAAGCAATGATCAGCAATGGCAAAAATCCATTGGCGTTGCGGAATGCAAATATGGAATAAAAAGGTGCTAAGACCAAAGCTACCATAGAGGATAAAGATGAGTAGCGGGTAAAATTAGCAATGATCAGCCACGTTGCAATCACCAAACTGCCTAAAATTAAATTAATCCCTAACATTGCCCCTAAAGCGGTAGCAACACCTTTGCCGCCTTTAAATTCAAAGAACATTGGATACATATGTCCTAATACTGCAGCAAGGCTAGCGAACCCCATGGCGATAGCGCCGCCTCCTAGTAATTTGGTAAGCAGAACCGGGAGTAAGCCTTTGAGCATATCGGCAATTAAAACAATAATGGCATAGTGTTTTCCTGCCAGGCGAAGGACGTTCGTTGCCCCTGGGTTTTTTGAACCCTCCAGACGTGGATCGGGCAGAGCAAAAATACGACATACAATGACCGCTGAGCATACTGAACCTATTAAATAGGCTACTACCACACAAAAGATAGACAAAAAAATTGTCATTTGTGATCTCCACGTTACTATTTTAGGGTTTGTTAATACTTCGCTAGACCTATTATTATCAAGGATAGATTAATCTTGCAAATTATTCAGAAGGGAATGACTTCGGTGAAGTTAGGCATCAGGAAGGAAAATTCCCTGTAAGTCATTCGTATACCTTCTTCCTAAAGTAGTAATTTGCCAACTCGAATCACTTAACGCCAATAGACCTTTAGATTGTGCCTCTTGAAGTTTTGGTAGCACATGATCTATGGATAGGTTCGTGCGCTCAGAAAAAAGCGAAAATGGAATGCTTTGCTGCAAACGAGTAGTATTCAGCATGAATTCAAATACCAAATCTTGCGGGGTAACAATTTCTTGCGCTGTTAAGAAGGATTTAGTTGCATCCAGATAATCTTTGGGTTGACGATGTTTTCGTGTTCGGTACACTAAGCTTTGTTCAGTTGTTAATTTACCATGTGCGCCTGCACCAATACCTAGATAATCACCGAACAACCAGTAATTTAAATTATGTTGCGATTGGCGTTGAGGTTTACAGAAGGCTGAAATTTCATAACGTTGAAAACCATGTTCACTGAGCAATGAGAAGCCTTGTTCTTCTAGATTGAATTCATCGTCATCACTGGGTAAAACCGGGGGGTTTTTGTGAAAAATTGTATTGGGTTCAATGGTTAATTGGTACCATGATAAATGCTCAGGTGAATACGACATAGCGGTGCGTATGTCTTCAAGGCCCTCAGCAATGGACTGAGCCGGTAAGCCGTGCATAATATCGAGATTAATATTATCAAATCCTGCGCTTCTGGCTGTTTTGATGGCTTGATGGGCTTGGGAATCGTCATGGATTCGCCCAAGAGCCTTAAGATGAGTAGGATTAAAACTTTGAATTCCTAAGGATAAGCGATTAATTCCAAGGGTTCGATAGTCGCGAAAACGTTGTTGTTCTACCGTTCCAGGATTAGCTTCCAGCGTGATTTCAATGTTGGGTGAAAAGGGGATTAATTGTTGTAAGTTTGTAAATAAAGTGTCATAAGCCTGTGCTGAAAACAAACTAGGCGTACCACCGCCGATAAAAATTGACGTAAGTGCTTGGCTAGGAAACGTTAGTAGATCTTCTTTGAGATCTGCGACCAAAGCATCTACATATTCTATTTCTGGTAGAGTGGATGGGCTCTTGTGTGAATTAAAATCACAATAGGGACATTTACGAATGCACCAAGGAATATGAAGATACAATGCTAAAGGAATCATTTGGCAGAACAGGCTGGTTTGTTAGAAAAGGCAATAGTATCATAAAGCGAAAAAAACGAGGATAAAATATGAACAATAGAATTAGAGTTGCGGTAACAGGGGCCGCGGGGCAAATCGGATATGCTTTACTGTTCCGTATTGCATCTGGACAAATGTTTGGCCCGCACACCGATGTGGAATTAAATTTAATCGAATTAGAAAACGCTCTACCAGCCCTGGAAGGGGTGGCTATGGAGTTGGATGATTGCGCATTCCCACTCTTAAAACGCATTGCATGCACCTCTGATTTAAAACAAGGTATGGATGGCGTTAACTGGGCTTTATTAGTAGGTTCTGTTCCGCGCAAACAAGGCATGGAGCGTTCTGATTTATTGCAAATTAACGGTGGCATTTTTATCAATCAAGGCAGAGCCATAAATGATAATGCTAGTGATGATGTGCGCGTTTTTGTAGTTGGAAATCCTTGCAATACCAACTGTTTAATTGCTAAACATCATGCGGTTGATGTGCCTGATGAGCGATTTTTTGCAATGACCATGCTTGATGAATTGCGAGCGCGTACGCAGTTGGCTAAGAAAGCTGGTGTTGATATCTCTGCAGTTTCGCAAATGACCATCTGGGGTAACCATTCCTCTACGCAATACCCTGATTTCTACAATGCCAAAATTAATGGCATATCTGCAGCAACGGTAATTGATGATGAAACTTGGTTAAAAGATACCTTCATTCCTACCGTACAACAACGTGGTGCTGCAGTACTGAAAGCACGTGGATTTTCTTCTGCTGCATCCGCTGCCAATGCCATCGTGGTTGGGGTAAATCATTTGGTTACGGATACCGTAGCTGGTGAAACCTTCTCCGTAGCATTAAGCTCACAAGGCCAATATGGGGTTGATGAAGGTTTAATGTTCTCGTTCGCTTGCCGCAGACAACATGGCATCGTCCGTCGTGTTGGTTTAGAGCATGGTGCGATTGAAGTTGTTGAAGGCTTAGAATTCAATGAATTCGGCCAGGCTAAATTCAATGCTACCTTAAATGAATTGCGCAGTGAGCGTGATGCTGTAAAAGAATTAGGATTGTTGGATTAAAGTAAAAGGGGGTCTTAAGGGTAATGCCAGTCAGCTTAACTGACTGGCATTAGGCCTTAAGGGCCCCTAATTTTATGTATTAAATACCTTGATACATCGCACTAAATTTTGATTCTCTTTAGCACTATTAAGTGGGCCGGTAAATTGCTCAAAGAGATTGGCAATTGCAAATGCCGCATCAAAAGGGGGAGCTGCTTCGGTAGAACTCCAATGAAAAGAACCACAAGGAAACCCGGTTATAGGACCTTGTGGATTAGCGCAGCTGGTTTGAGTTCTTAATGTTTCCAGTTCATTTGACGCCGGCAGCCACCCCCCCCTCCGTTTATGTTATATATACTGCAGACTCCTGCAGCATACGAGTCCACAGGTAATGTGGGCGCAATTAAGGTTCGTTGCGCACCATTTTTCCGTAATGAAATGCTGTCCTGACATTCTTGGTGAGCTTCACTCAGGATTCCGCGTACGTTTGCAGTAAAGCGAAATAAATTCCAGGGTTTTCTCATAATCGTTCCTTGAAAAAATGGCTAACATTGACCAATTGAAATATCAACTATTTGACCACTGGTTTGAGTTGGTTGGGTTATTGGGGTCTGTGAAGCACCTCCGTCGGAGCTAACAATACCGGTTGTAATGCCAGGATCAGCAGCATCTAGTGTAGTGACGGCAGTGCCAGCAGGATCCGTAATAGGTGTGCCTAAGGTGTTATTACAACCTTGTAGTACTGAAAAACAGGCAAAAAAAAACGATGGTTCTAAATTTGAGCATAACATTCCTTCGTACTCAGATGTAGAAAGATATTGTCGTTTATTTTTATCTGAGTCAATTGCAGAGAATGGTCATTAAACGACTTCCCTTTTTTACAAAAAACTTGTACATTTTAAAACCGTTAATAACAAAAATAACAATTATGATAAAAAAAATCTTAGCCCTTTGTTTGGCGTCTCAAGTTGTGTGTGCCGGGCCATGGATGACTGGACCTTTGCTTGCTCCTGCAGGTAAAACGATCCCAAAAGGACATGTCAACTTTGAACCTTATGGATTTTATTCTGTTTATCCACAAGGTTTTAAAAACCTTGAAGGCGTACCAATTATTTCCATCGGGGTTTTGGATTTTTTAGATTTACAAACAACAGTTCCTTTCGATTATAGCTGGCAAGATCATACGCATGGTGGCGGAGTAGGCGATTTTAGTTTGGCCGTTGGTTTACAAGTATTAAGACAGCAAGACAATGGATGGTTGCCTGATTTTCGTTTTGTTCTGCAAGAAGTGTTTCCTACAGGAAAATTTGAAAATCTTGATCCTCGCAAAGGTGGTACGGATCAAACTGGGATAGGGACTTATCACACGTTTTTTGGATTTAACTTCCAACGACTAACCCAGTTTCAGAATGATCACTATTTGCGAACGAGGTTGAGCTTAGTTGGCGCTACAGCCACTGATGTTAAAGTCCACGGCGTGAATGCATTTGGTGGCACTCCTGACACTGAAGGGCGTGTTCATCCTGGGAATAGCTACTCTGCCGATTTGGCGTTCGAATACAGCCTTACGCAAAATTGGGTTCCAGTATTTGAAGTGCTGTACGCACGCAGTGCGGGTTCCAACTTCGTGGGTAATCCAGGATTTACTCCTGGGGGAACTTTGGCAAGCATAGGCGGCAGTGGGGCTGAACAAACGTCACTAGCACCAGCTTTAGAGTATAACTTTAGTCCTACTCTTGGAATTATTGGTGGCGTGTGGTTTTCAGTTTCGGGACCTAGTGCTGGAAAATTTACGACCGCAGCGATAGCGATTAACTACTTTATATAAATTGAAACCTGGCTGCTGCATCCATGCTTTTTTTAAATACCGTAGCCTGGATGCAGGCCCAAAGGGCCGTAATCCGGGAGCAGTGGCACAATATATTGTCCTTAATTATATACGAGTAAACTCCAACAACGCCCAGCTGTCCTGCACCATCTGTTGTTCCAAGCGGAAATTAGCGGAGTAAGCATCGATAACATCGTTCATTTGTTCTTCAAGAATCCCTGAGACTACGACTTTTCCTTGCGGCAAAAGCAGCTGATGAAATCGTTGTTGTAATGCTAGTAGGGGTGATAAGAGAATGTTCGCTAAAATTAACTCCGCAGGTTGTTGCAATTCATTGGGTAATTTTACGGATAACTGCTCGGCAGAAATGTTATTGATCTCAGCATTGCTGCGCGTCGCGATTAATGCTTGTGGATCGATGTCCACAGCATCTACGTGCTTAACGCCAAGTTTAAGCGCCGCCAAGGCCAATATTCCAGAGCCACAACCAAAATCAATCATGTTAAGTTGTTGAAGAGCTGCTTGTTCTAACCATGTTAAACACAAAGCAGTCGTTGCATGCGTTCCAGTACCAAATGCCAGACCCGGATCGAGAATTAAATTAACTGCGTTTGCATCAAGTGCGGATGTCCACGAAGGACAAACCCATAAACGCTTTCCAAAGCGTAGTGGTTTAAAATCCGTCTTACAGGCCAGCTCCCAGTCTTGCTCGGGTAGGGTTTGTAACTCATAGTTTGGTGTTTCGAACTGAGTTGATACGAGCATTAACGCTAGCTCTGCCTGAATCATTTCGGTAAATAATGCTTCGATAACAACTTGAGGCCATAAGGGTGTAGTTCCTAGATCGGGCTCAAGAATGGGAACATCTTCTTTGTCGGTCATGGTGATCGATACAGCACCAAATTCCATTAATAGGGAACTTACGTATTCTGCATCTTTTTGTTCACAGGCATCAATGGTTAATTGCAGCACGTTTAATCCTTCAGCATTTTTTCAAGGTAATGAATGTTCGTACCGCCTTCAATAAACGATTTATCGTGAAGAATGCGTTGATGCAATTCAATGTTAGTTTTTATACCTTCAATGATAATCTCATCTAAAGCATTGCGCATTCTTCCGAAAGCTTCGGCGCGAGTAGAACCGTAACTGATCAATTTACCAATCATAGAGTCATAATTTGGGGGTACGGTGTAACTGCTGTAGATATGAGAATCAAAACGAATACCAGGCCCGCCTGGTGAGTGCAGCAGACGAATAGTTCCTGGTGATGGCATGAATGTTCTTGCATCTTCTGCATTAATACGGCATTCGACTGCATGTCCGCGGAATTGAATATTTTCTTGAGTTAGCTCAAACGGTAACTCACTCGCAATTTTGATTTGCTCTTTAATTAAATCAATCCCGGTAATCATCTCGGTTACAGGATGTTCTACTTGGATGCGGGTATTCATTTCAATGAAATAGAAACAACCGTCTTGATATAAAAACTCAAACGTTCCAGCGCCACGATATTGCAGTTCACGGCAGGCATTAACGACTCGTTCACCTATTTCTTGACGTAATTTAGGTCCAATCCCCGGTGCCGGTGCTTCTTCAACTACTTTTTGATGACGGCGCTGCATAGAACAATCACGTTCGCCAAGATGAACGGCATTACCTTTCCCATCACCCAAGACTTGGAATTCAATATGCCGAGGGTTTTCTAAGAATTTTTCCATGTAAACCACAGGATTGTTAAAAGCCGCTTTGGCTTCGCTTCGGGTTAATGCAATCGCATTGAGGAGGTTGGATTCTGAGTGAACTACCCTCATACCACGACCACCACCGCCTCCTGCTGCTTTAATAATCACAGGATAACCGATCGATTTTCCTAGTTTAAGATTGAGTTCATCGTTGTCGGATAAAGGGCCATCAGAACCGGGCACGCAAGGGACGCCGGCTGATTTCATAGCCGCAATGGCGGATACTTT
>CAMAYX010000061.1 GCA_945862405.1 Legionella genomosp. 1 | reverse complement strand
TAAGTATTTGTACTCCGTGTTTCCGGCATTCAATACGGCAGGTGTGGTAGCAATACCTATTCCCAATTTAATACCACTTGCGGCGGCACTGACTGTTTGTCCTCCATTTTGATACGTTACGGTATCACCGCCGTCGACTGAACCGTTTCCATTAACATCAATAACATTGTAATTGAGACGAGATCCCGTATAGGCGTTCAGCTCCATTAACCAACTAATACCACCAAAATTACAAGGATCGCTGGTTGGTGTTACTGTGGTGAAAATAATTTTTTCATTTAAATAGAGCATATTGGATATGATGCGTTCGCCAGCGGATTTTTGATAGCGTAAGTCCATATACCACCCACGGGAACTATTGCCTGGTACATTGTCACTGGTGATGCGCACGTCATTTTGCTCAGAAATAATGGTTTGTTGTTGCAAGGAAGAGCGAGAGGTGATGGTGGTTGTAAAATCATCTCGTAGGGCATAAACGGTTTGCACGTTAGTATCGGTTTTATCGGCTGTTTCTAAATATTTACCCGTACCAATGTATATTTGGAAACCAGTGGCATTATTTTTCAGGCGAGAAATCGAGGGGTGTATGGTGATCGGTTGTCGTATTCCATTGCTATCGCTGGCCGTAAAAAAGGGCACTGGTTTATTACCAGATTTATAGGAGAAGTCCCATTGACTGGTATTGGAAGAGGTGATATCAATCTTCCACACATTACCGAATATGTCTCCCACATAAACATAATCAGCAATACTGTTGCCGTCGCTGTCCACTACCGCAGGTGAAGAAAGGCCATTGGGCCGGCTTAAACCTAGAGGATCAGCACTCATACCTACTTTGGTATCTATTTTTTTAATTAAAGAGCCAGTGGAAATGTTTACAATATACAATACTCCATTACCGGTGGTACTGGCATTGCCGTCAGTATAAGTATTGTTATAACCATTACCGAAAATTGCTCCCCACTGACCGTTTGCCAAGCGTACGATGACGGGTTGACTATAGGTATATCCTAAATCGGCATCCTTGCTATCGGTGAACTCCCATTTTACTATGCTGGCCGCGTTGGCTTCTGAGAATTGACTAGGGTCGGTAACATCCAAAGCATAAATACCTTGTCCACCCGAGTTAAGCCCCCCTACTAAGATGGTTCGCCATTGGCTGCCGATCAAGGCATCGATAACAGTAGGGGAACCATCGACGTAGTAGCGGTGAGAGTAAGAAATATTGGTTAAATCTGGTAAATTTTTATAAACACTAGAAGGTATATACGCAAACAATTCGCCGCCGGTTGAACCATTGAATGCATGCAACATCCCATCGTTACTACCTACATATAATACAGATTGCCGATTGAGATTGGCTTGGCGAAAATCAGAATAAGATACGCTGTTTTCGGGGGCTCCTGTTGCCCATAGTGCAGGGTATTGTTGTTCAGGGGTGCCAAGGACAATAGGATTTGAATTGATGATATCACCAAGGCGGGTGGACCGATTGCGAAAACTACCGCCATTACTGACTTCTTGAGCAATGTTGCCACGAATATAATCCAAACGAGAACTTCCTAAAGAATCATTTAAACCTGAAACAGGATTGGTATTTAAAAAAGTGATTTGGCCGCTGTCCAATTCATTATTCGTCGGTGAGGCAGGGTTGCTGGGCCAACGGAAAGGAATACCTTTATTCAGGCTGGGCTTGTACGTAATAATTTTTCTGCCGGTATTGTAGTTTTGCGCATTCAAAAGTTGCGCGGCATCCCATAAGGCACCATTGGGCCCGCTTCCGGTGAATAAAATATCCCCATTACTATCATCGAGGTCAAAAGATAACAGTTGTCCGCTCCAATCTTTTGTGCGGAAGACCGCTTGATAAATTCGAGTTTGTGAAGCCAAAAAACCACTGCTTAATGCTGCTGAAGAAAATGAACCCGTGTTATCCATGATCAAGGTGAATGCTTTAGAAAGTTGCGATTTGAGATTATTCGCATTCGTCACTAAGAAAAAATTATCGGGGAATCCGCTGTTTGTACTATCGTACTCTTTTTGGATATCCGGAGTTTTAGTGTTGTTAATGTCGGTAAAACCACCCCATTTAGCAGCGTATTTAAGAGGAGTATCAAACATCACGGCACTGGGTTGGCTGCTGGGGGTAAAAATGCGCGTGTTCAGAATGGGTAGAGCTGCATTATCCTGCCATCCTGCGCCTGGTAATTTTCCCGGGGGGGTGTCTAAAAAGTAATCAACATCTTGAGCGGCAACGGTATCATTATCGCGGACTTCTAAATAAACACCATCTCGGGTGGTTCCTTGAATAACATACCCCATATGCTGGGTAATACCCCCAGCTGCGTAGATATTTTCTGTAGTAATTGTAAGCGTATTATTTGAATTTACCGTAAAGGTGTATTTAACAATTGCGTCCATATCAAAGTCTGCACCTTGCTGTACGTCTTCAAAATTTACACGTACAACGCCGCTTGTTGCTGTCAATGATTCAATATAATAGTCCACAATGTTATTGCTAGGCTGATATTGGCCTTGAGTTGCATTAATGCTGGAGCCTTTTACGGATTTAGCAAATGGGATGATGGTGATATTGTGTCCATTGACCGTAAACTTTAATTCTGGTGCATGGGGTGAAAGCGCTATCATAAACGATTGTATGTATTGTTTTCCTGCTGCAGTACTAATGTCATTTTGCCAGCCATAATAGGCAACACTTGCGCTGTAAAAGCTACCCTCCGAGTTCGCTTCATAGGGAGCTAGCCCACGAATATTTCCGAAACTGCTTACGGATTTTACTGTGGGCGCACCATCCGAAGTTCCCGCCGATTCACCGATAAATGCTGAAGTGGAACTGTAACCTTCGCCGGTGTAAATGGTTTGTCCCAGGGCTGCTGCATTCAGCGCTGGGCTTAAATCTCCTGAAAAGGAATTGAAATAACTACCTGGTATTTGATTACTATCGTAAGAAGGATATGCATCGCTGACGACTAGGATGTTTCCCTTAGAGCAACGCGGAAATTGGCTGTAAGGATTTTGCCATGCAGGTAATGCCAAACTCATGCTCGCATCCGTTCCCCCTGAATAATTAAAGGCTGGCGTTGGCGTCATTTTACCTGCGAAATAACGCAAGGCCTCATACATCATTTCCGCAATAGGATTACCCCACATTTGACATTCACCATTTACAATATTGCGCGTGGTAATCCATCCACAGCTATAGGAGTAATCCGTTTGAAATCCAGTCACGGTTAGTCGATTAAAAGTTGAGACAATACCGTTTACGCTCGTAAATTGGCCAGTGTTCAGATCCACCTCGTCGGTGAATGAGGAAATGTTTTTGCGAATCACGCCTCCTGCCAGGTTATTATTATAAGAACCGGTCAGTAAGCCAAAATACATGGAATTATTTTCACCATACTCTTGCAATAAACCAATCGGCTTTTTAGAACCGTTGGCATACGTGCGGCAATTATCTTCAAGTCCTACGGTAGAATCACAAACTTTGACCCGTACAACATAGTCCGTTATTCCTACGATTAAAGGCCCAGAACCGCCATCAAGAGCTCTACTGCCTGCAACCGGGCGTTCAATACTGACCCACTCCCAAATTCTATAGGGTTGATTTAATGCCACGCGTAATAGCGGCAAAGTACCCGTACGTAAGGTAGTATTTGCGAATAAATGTCGACCTACGGTGGGCTGAGAATACGGCACATATTTACTGATGTCATAGCCATTCGTTGCTGTACTAGCATATTCCTTCCCCCAGCTGTGTCCGTCCTGTGGTATATAAGTACGTTGCAAAATGGTCGTGGTGTTGCTGTCAGTGGAGCGGTAGCCCCCGTAAAGAACTTTGCGCAGCGCGTCCAAACGTGCGGTGGTAAGATAATTTAAGTAGTTACCACTCCAATTTCCCGCACATTGCTTGTTGGCAGTAACCGATGAAGGATAAAAATATTGATTGGTGCTGTCATAGTTATAACATTTGTGACTGTCAAAATAGCCGTAATAATCGATGCTGGGTTTGAAATCTAGATCAATTCCCCCACCGTCGATATCGGTGGAGTCATCGTTGGCCTCAAAAAATAATTTGTGATCGCGACTTGCAACTAGCATGGTCAAGGGGGGGGGCTGCATCGGTTAGAAACAAAGGCGCATTCGCTATATTTATAGGAGCTGCAAGGCCTGGAGACTCGCTTACACTGCCCAAGAGTAATAGTGCGAATACTAGTGTGCGTTTCATCAGTATCTCCTTCCAACAGTTGTTTGGAGAATACTGGCCGAGTTATCGGATGAACCTGTCCCACGGCTGGTGACTTGATAATAAAATACCCCGGTACTTTTAACTGAAGAATCTCCAATCACTGGGGAGTCAGGAACGAACTGCACAAACTCTACGAAATAACGAGGTGGGGACATTATGCTCCCAAGAGTCCCGCTGTAAACCGCAGAGTTTGTACTCCACCAGGTACTGGATTGTGTTGTGTAGTTTAGATTTTGATATGGGGATAAAACACAAGGATATGGGCTGCAACTTGATACAACCGCTGGTTGTCGTGATTGACCCAAAACCCAAGCCTCACCACTGGTTAAGGCAGATTCTGCAGCAGTAAAAGATAACTCTTTATCTTGTAAATTAGCGGACATTTTCTCTTGCATGTGCGTAACCTGCATCGCAGTAACGCCGATTAGAGTCATTAGAAATAAAAGTATCAATGTTACTGCCAGGGTTGCCCCCTTAGAATTTCTCATGACGGTAACCCCCTGTTCCTCAAGGTAATAAAGGTTTCCCACTCTCTGCGTAGTTTGCGATCGGTAGGGGTAACCGTTGCTCCATTAAATTTGTAGCTTTGAATTTGCGGGCTGACGTTCTCAGTTGATGCCAGTAATAAATTGATTTTTAGGCTAATGACTTTATTCCAATTGCTGGCGGCCTCAACTTGGCTTGCGGTTTGGTAAGTATCCGCAGTTTTGTCATCGTTGGTATCCACTCCATAGAGTACGCGCATGCGTTCTACGCCGTCGACCAGCTCTTGTTCGGTACCGTTAATATCAATTCTGGTTAGGGCGTAGATGGGTTGGCTTTGCGTGTTGAGGCGACCAGTATTTTTGACGTAAAAACCGTAATATACATAGCGCATAATATGAGCACCCGTAGTATACGAGGTGCTTAAATCATTGCTGGTGTTGTTACTATTAGTATGTGTAATTACGCTTGCGTTTGAGTTGGAGCCGGCAACAAAAATATCACCAACCTTGCAGTTACTGATCATAATCACTTCACCTGCTTGAATATTCAAGCGCTCATATACATGGATAGGATTGTTGGTGAGATTCATATCATCGTCGAGCTGAACGTTGGTATTGGCCGCCATACGAACCTCTATGATGTCAGAATTTGCAGCTGGTTTTCCGCTTAAATTACTAGGAAGTGAGGGGCTAAATGATGAACTTAAGCCATCAAAACCCAGTAATGGTTTGTCATACATTAGCACTTTTGATGCATCTGATACCCTGTTGGTCATGGTAACAAAGCTCTCACTAGCGTATCCTTGATAGCCTGCCATGCGCAGCTGTAGGTTTAAATAATAGTTTGCATAACGCCCATTTTCTTGTAGCCTTGCAAGTTCTTCTTGCACTCGATAAGTGGCTTTATTACTCATGTAAACGGAGCCTACCGTACCTACTAGAAGCGTGCCTAGGGTAATCGCAATCATAAGTTCAACAATGGAAAAGCCCTTGCTCATAGCTGGACCTCCATGGTGAGGCAGGTCAAATCGACATTGGCATTACCGCTGCAACTTAAACCGGTAGCGCCAGTGCGGCTATTATCCCAGCGCACCGTAACCGTGTATTTAGAACCATTTTTGGTAACCGTGCCTTGGCCTGAAGGTAGTAAGGATGCATTGGTCGTGTTCCATTGGTAGAGGTCGCGTTGTGCAATTTCAGAGTTGCTGCATATGGTGCAGCTTGTGGCTGTAGGAATGCCGCTTAAGCTATTGTAATAACCTGCTTTAACGCCAGTATAGTTAGCCCGCATTCGGTCAATCATGCCGGTTGCTTGCGTTATAGCAACTGAGCGTAATTGAGCTGAGTGATTATATCGAATGTTGTTAAGTTGCAGGGCAGCAAGACCCAATAGTCCTAAAGCAACTACGACCACGCTGACTAGAACTTCAATTAAATTAAAACCTGCTTGTTTAAAATAAAGCTCCCTCATGATATATCCCTGCAACTATTTGTAAAAAATAGTGCATAAATTATGCCTTATGATTAACTATAGATCATTTTGAAGGAGAGAAAGAAAACCTTGATTACAGTTCACTGCATCAAGGTTTCCTGTAGACAGTCATCTAAGTGATGGTGCTATTGTTTGCAACAACGATTTAAATACCTTTGGTGTTCCTGCTACCACATCACCATGTTTGAGATAATTTTCAGTACCCTCAAGATCGCTTACTAATCCGCCAGCTTCTTGTACAAGCAATGCTCCTGCCGCAATATCCCAAGGGCGTAAGCCAAACTCCCAAAAGCCATCAAGCCGCCCGCTGGCAACATACGCTAAATCCAAAGCAGCAGCCCCCGTGCGTCTTACGCCAGCGCATTTTCCAAAAAGGGCTTCGAAGGTTGGTAAGTACCGTTTAGCTAGGGTAGGGTTGCGGAATGGGAACCCAGTACCTAATAAAGCAGCGCTTAATTGTGTTTGTTTAGAAACACGTAGCCTACGATCATTTAAACGAGCTCCGCGGCCGCGAGTAGCTGAAAAGCATTCATGCCGAATAGGATCGTAAACCACACCATGCTCAATACGATTTTTAATTCGAACTGCGATGGAAACTGCATAAAAAGGAAATCCATGCAGGTAGTTCGTTGTACCATCCAAAGGATCGATGATCCAAACAATATCCGCATCTTCATTATGAATCCCGCTTTCTTCAGCATGAATTCCATGGTCGGGGTAGGCTTTATGAATAGTGCTAATAATAGCTTGCTCAGCTTTTATGTCCACTTCACAAAAATACTCATCCGAACTTTTAGCAGTAACTTTAATACGATCCAACTGCTCTAGATGACGAAGAATAATATCGCCTGCTTGCCGGGCAGCTCCAATAGCTATATTTAATAGTGGTTCCATAACGTGCGGCTCATTGTCACAAAATCAAGCATTCTATCATATTTTGTTTGTACATAGAGAAGTGATTTTAGTAGACTTTATTTTTTTTACCGTAGTTCAGTTGTATTCACGGGTATCCCAGAACATTTATGAAATTGGATTTGATACGCATTGTACTTGTTGCTACTACCCATCCAGGTAATATTGGGGCTACTGCACGGGCAATGAAAACTATGGGATTAAAAAACCTATATTTAGTTACTCCTAAGATTTTTCCCGACCAAAAAGCCTATGAGATGGCGGCAGGTGCTGACGATATTTTAGAAAATGCCGTAGTTACTGGTACATTAGAAGAAGCAATTCATGATTGTCATATGGTGTTTGCTACTAGTGCCAGACCAAGAGATATCGCTTTACCAGGACATACGCCAGCGAGCATGGCATCATTAGTAAATGAGCAAAAAGAAGAAACAAAAATTGCAGTTATTTTTGGCAGGGAGCATGCCGGATTAACCAATGAAGAGTTACTTCGTTGCCACTTTCACATTAACATCCCAAGCAACCCAGACTACAGCTCACTTAATTTGGCACAAGCGGTGCAAATTATTGTTTATGAATTACGTATGAAGTTATTAGCACCGTCAGCTACCGTTGGTACGGTTGATAACCCATTGGCAAAAGTGGAAGATATTGAACAATTTTATTCGCATTTAACCTCAGTATTGGTTGAAATTGATTTTCTAAAACTTAATAATCCCAAGCGGTTGATGCAACGTTTGCGAAGAATGTTCAATCGCATTAGGCTTGAAAGCATGGAAGTGAATATATTACGCGGGATTCTCACTCATGTAGAAATGGCAATAAAAAATGAGAATAGGGATAAAGGAGTATAAATGAGCACCACATTACCCATATATTTTGACTACATGGCAACGACTCCAGTAGATCCAAGAGTCATTGAACAAATGGTTAAATTCTTGGGACCACAAACTGATTTTGGCAACCCTTCTTCAAAAACACACCTTTATGGGCGAAATGCCGCACATGCAATCGATGCAGCTAGAAGCCAGATCGCTGAGGCAATCGGAGCCTCAACACAAGAGATTGTGTTCACCTCTGGAGCAACCGAAGCCGATAATCTTGCCATATTAGGGGCTGCCAGATTTTACCAACGAAAAGGCAAACATGTCATCACCATGCAAACTGAGCATAAAGCCGTGCTCGATAGTTTTCATCAATTAGAGCAAGAAGGGTTTCAAGTTACCTATTTAGCCCCGGAACCTGATGGTCTAATCGATATAAGCAAACTTGAACATGCTCTTCGTTCCGACACAATTTTAGTATCCATCATGCATGTTAATAATGAAATTGGCGTAATTCAGGACATAACAGCAATAGGTTCTTTACTAAAAGGCAAAGGCATTGTTTTTCATGTTGATGCTGCACAAAGTGCCGGGAAATTAGAAATTGACTTACAGACGTTACCCGTTGACCTAATGTCTTTTTCTGGACATAAAAATTACGGTCCTAAAGGAATAGGGGCTTTATACGTGCGACAAAAGCCGCGCATTAGATTATTGCCGATAACGTTTGGTGGAGGTCATGAAGGAGGACTGCGTTCAGGTACTTTATCCACTCATCAAATCGTGGGTATGGGGATGGCATTTGCTATTGGTGAGCAAGAGCGTGAGCAGGAACAAGCAAAACTTCTTAAATTTCGCCAACAGCTATGGGATGGAATCAAGACGCTCCCTGGCGTGATATTAAATGGACATGCAGAGCAACGAATTGCCGGCAATTTAAGTTTGACTTTTGCTGGATTGGACAGTGAGGCTTTATTGATTGCATTGAAAGATCTGGCCATATCAACTACCTCTGCTTGTTCATCAGCAAGCTCTCAACCTTCTTACGTCTTAAAGGCTATTGGGTTGAACGATGATTTAGCCTACAGCACCATTCGGCTTTCAATGGGTAGATTTACTACAGCAGAAGAAATAGTGCGAACGGTTGAAATTATTTGTCATCAAATAACTAATCTGCATGAATTGTCGCCACTTTGAGGGTATAATAACAATGTACGATCAAGAAATTTGGAGAGTTGTGTGAGTGAAGTGTTGCAACATACTAGCGTCGCAGAAGTTGGAATAAATTTATCCGACGCAGCAAAACACCATATTTTATCTTATCTAACCAAGCAAGGGCAGAAAGGAATTCGCTTGTCTGTTAAAAAAACGGGCTGCTCTGGATTATCTTATGTTATAGATTATGTCCAAACTCCAGCTGAAAAAGACGTAGTATTTCCCATCACAGAAAATTTTATCCTTTGCATAGACAAAGCCAGCTATCCTTATTTACGCGGCATGGATGTTGATTATGTTAAACAGGGTTTGAATCATAAATTTGTTTTTACTAACCCTAATCAGACGGGGCAGTGTGGCTGCGGCGAAAGCTTTACCGTCGAGTGAACAGTCATCTTTGGTGTATCTTGAACGATCTCGGATGTAAAAAAATGCTCACATACTGGAGTATGCTGCGCTTTTTTTACATCCGAGATCGTTCAACCTACACGCAAATCTGATCTGTTCACGGCTCTGTGGTACTCCCTTTTTGGACCTCTCTAATTTCGCGTTGCTTCATTAGAAGTCGGTTTGGAGAATGTCGCTTTGCTCCATTGGATTTGGATTTGGTTCTCTTGGTTTCGCTTTGCTTCATTACTGCGGCTCGATTTTATCATTACGCAAATCTGACGGTTCTACACAATTCTATCCACAGAATTTGTGGATAGAATTATATGTTTTTCTTATCAATTTATAGTTTTTTTATAAAATTTGTTCACATTTTGAAAACATACAAAAAATAATTATTTCTTATTAAAATTTAATACATTATGAATTTAATATATACTCTCTGAAGTACTTAAGCTTCCGTTAATAAATGAATATTATAAAAACAATATTTACATAGTTTGAGACATTTGTTATTATATCTCTCATCATGGTTGGCCTTTTATTTTTCAGGCTGGCTAGATTTTAGTAATTCATAGCTATTTGGAGAACATAATGAGTGCAGTAATGCAAGACTTGCAACAAGCTAATGAAGCACTTTCACAACAAGTGATCAGTGCGGTTAAAGGCTATCTGAATGCAGTCAACAGCAAAGATGCGAACCTCAATTTATATCAACTTATCGTTGAAGAAGTTGAAGCGCCTCTTTTCCGAACTGTAATGGAATTAACTCGTTACAATCAATCAAAAGCAGCCCGTGTTTTAGGTGTTAGTCGCGGAACTTTACGCACTAAACTCAAGCGTTATTTTGATGACGAGTTCATCGGTACCCGCGAGTTCTAATTTTCTGGTATTCAGTTACCCACTCTGCTACTATTGCCTTCAAGTCGGTCAGACAATCGCTCTTTGCTTGCAAAGGGAGGAAAGTCCGGGCTCCATAGAGCAGAGTGCCAGGTAACGCCTGGGAGATGAGAGTCTACGGAAAGTGCCACAGAAAATATACCGCCTTTAAGCTCGCAAGAGTTTGCAGGTAAGGGTGAAATGGTGCGGTAAGAGCGCACCGCGCGTTTGGCAACAGACGTGGCAGGGAAAACCCCACTTGGAGCAAGACCAAATAGGAATCCATACGGTCTAGAGCCGTAACGTATGTGCTCGTACGGGATTCGGGTAGGTTGCTTGAGGCAAATGGTGACATTTGTCCCAGATGAATGATTGTCCACGACAGAACCCGGCTTATCGACCGACTTTTTTTATTTTATATAAAATATATCCATTCAAACTATAATTCCCCGTGCCCGGCGCACTGTACTTGTTTCCCTCTACTGGATTACAAAAATTGCTAGTATCGGTTAAACTTTTCTTCATATTTTTTTATGTAATGAGTATTACCTATGATGCTATGCCTTGATGTAGGAAATTCGCATATTTTTGGCGGAGTTTTTTCACAAGATGAAATTCATTTACGGTTTCGCCTTACCTCGCAAGTAACTACTTCGGATGAGTTAGGTGTTTTTCTTAAAAGCGTATTACGAGAAAACGAATACAAACCAGAAGAAATTACAAAAATTGGGGTTTGTTCCGTTGTGCCGCAAGCGGACTACTCGTTAAGAGCTGCATGTCTTAAATACTTTTCAATAGAACCGTTTTTTTTGCAAGCGGGTGTAAAAACTGGACTGAACATTAAATATAGAAATCCGCAAGACGTAGGGGCTGATCGTATCGCTAACGCGATTTCGGGAACTTACGATTTTCCAAATCAAAATTTGATCGTCATTGATTTTGGTACTGCAACCACGTTTTGTGTCATCGATAAACAAAAAAATTATCTCGGTGGTGCTATTTTACCTGGTGTTCGTTTGGCGGTAGATGCCTTATCGACTAAGACCGCAAAATTACCGGCAGTGGAAATTGTTAAAATGAAACATGCCTTAGGACGGTCCACCATTGAGAGCATTCAATCAGGGGTCTTTTATGGAGCCCTTGGAGCTTGTCGTGAACTCATTGCGCAAATGAGAAAAGAAGTATTTCCAAACGAGGAGGTACTGGTGTTAGCAACTGGGGGATTTGCCTCTCTTTTTGATAAGCAAGGTCTATACGATCATATGCTTCCTGATTTAGTGTTGCGCGGGGTGATGTTAGCGTCTTTCCTGAATGAATAAGCTCACTTAGTGAATACCAAAAAGACAAGCGAACCTATTTGCAATTTAATATCAAATTTTTGCCAATTAAGTTCAGCAGCAATATTGGCATATGTTGAAATTTTTTCGGGGAAGTCACTGGTGCGCGGATGTTCTAATACCCATTCGCGATCTGCGTCGGAGACCCATGGATAAGCGGCTTTATGATATTCCTCATAAGCACATAACCATTGTTCACGGGTTTGATCTTCATAAAGAGAACCATCGATGATTAATCGGAATGTGTCAGGAAAAATGAGACAAAATCTTAGAATTACTACATAAGATTTTATGCTCCCATAATAGCCTCCGATTGTCCAATATTTTTTGAAATTCCGATTGTTTGTGGAGGGT
>CAMAYX010000060.1 GCA_945862405.1 Legionella genomosp. 1 | reverse complement strand
GTAACCATTACGATAATAGTAGTGGCGTTCTTGAGAAGCTCCAATTTGATTACCAATCAAAGCTCCGGCACCGGCACCAATTGCAGTTCCTAATGCTGTTCCACCGCTTACCGCATAACCAATACCAGCTCCTGCGGCGGCGCCTCCAGCAGTACCTACTTCAGTTGAAGTACATGACGCGCCAAATAGTGTAGCTATACCAACAAATAGTAACGACAAAATATATTTTTTCATGATTCAATCCTCTTGAAGTTTACTCCTTTCACTACACATATTAGTACAAAAAATATAATTAAAGTAAAAAAAACGAACAAATGATGGTAAGTGTTAAGTAAGTCATGCAAACCGTGATCGGGAAAAAAATTGAATTTTAAACAAGAGATTGGGCTTTTACGTAAGTCCTGATAGTATTAAGAAAAAAGAATTAAAGAGGCCAAGACCATGTTTCGAGGCAGTATTGTTGCATTAGTCACTCCTCTGGTGGATGACAAAGTAGATGTGGGTAGATTGCGCGAGTTGGTTGAGTATCATATCCATGCCGGTACGCATGGTATAGTGGCTGCGGGAACTACTGGAGAATCGGGTACACTTACCCATGAAGAAAAATTGTTGGTTATTAAAACCGTGGTTGAACAGGCGCGTGAACGTATTCCTGTCATTGCTGGAACGGGTAAAAATAATACGAAAGCTTGCGTAGAACTTACACAACAAGCGATGCAGTGTGGCGTTGATGCTGTGCTGATTATGACCCCGGCCTACATTAAACCAACACAGGAAGGACTTTTTCAACACTATAGTCATATTGCTCAAGCCGTGCCTATACCCATCATTCTTTATAATGTTCCTGGCCGTACCGCTTGCGATTTATTGCCGGAGACTGTGGCGAGATTGGCTAATATTTCAAATATAGTAGGAATTAAAGAAGCGACCGGTAACATGTCCCGGTTACAGCAAATTTTGCGTGATGCGAGCAGCCTGGATGTGTTCAGCGGGGATGATATTACCGCTGCTTCCTGGATGCTAGCTGGAGCTAAGGGCGTAATTTCAGTGACTGCGAACATTGCAGCCAAACAAATGGCAAAATTGTGCGATACAGCCGCGGATGCTGACAGCGCTGCTTGCCTACGTCTTCAGGAGCAACTTTTGCCCCTACATAATCTCATGTTTGTTGAGTCCAACCCTATACCGGCAAAATGGGCCGCGCATCGTATGGGATTGATCAACGATGAAATTCGATTGCCGTTAACCCGTTTATCTGAGGCTCACCATCAGCCCATGGAACAGGCGTTAAAGGCATTACAATTAATTTAAGTTTTGAGGAATTGTTGTGCGAAAAATTGTTTGGATTATTTTGATGACTGGTTTTTTAAGCTCGTGTGCGTCCTATTACAGTAGTACAGGGGAGAAACAATACTTACAAAGTCGTAATGGGCCTACGTTGGTTGTTCCTCCACCATTAACTCGTGATAATGTCAGCGAATTTTATACCTTACCTGAGCAAAATCAGGACGCAAACATTGGTATTGAGCCCCCAAAAACAACATAGCAAAGGAGAGGCAAAATGCCCTTGCAAGCTGCTGAGCTGGAAGCAATAAAGGATTTATCTCAACGCATCATTGAGGCCCAGAAAAGCATACGCATTTTGGATTCTATTAAATGGGATGAAAACATCCAAAAGGAATTTTTTCATAATAAGGCCAAGAAGCAACCCAGTGTTAATGCCGATTATTATCAAAATAAACCGTTACCGTTTAAAGAAGAAGATAAAATTGAAGAGTTCCGTTTGATATTACGGGACGCGCAAAATCAACTGGGGCAATATTCTCCTATTACCAGGCTCATGAAACGTCAGTGCGATGAATACAGCAGTGCAGTAAGCATGCTAGCCGCTCGCGGTACGCCTGCCTTCGCAAAAGCAGCAATGGAGTTGTATGGTAGTCCTGATGATGCTTTTTATCCTGGCGGACCGCGATTGTCGCAAATGGGTGCTATATTATTTGACGTTTTAACTGCATTAGATGTGCAATTACAATCCGAGGCGGATGTTAAAAAATACGATGCGGCAGCATCGCAAGAAATTTTGCAAGAGCGCTTGAGTAAATTTTTTGATAAACACCCGGGAAGAGTTACGGTAGAAGTCCGAGATGATATGCTGGCAGACGCTTCTGCGGGCGCGGACACCATCAAACTTAGCTCAAAAGTTAAATTCAGCGATCGTGATTTAAAATATCTGGAAGTTCATGAAGGGTGGGTGCATGTTGGGACTACCATCAATGGTCAAATGCAACCCTATTGCTCATTTCTTTCCAAAGGTTCTCCCTCCAGCAGCGTGATTCAAGAAGGTCTAGCCGTGGTTACGGAAGTGGTAACGTTTACTTCTAATCCTGCGCGCATGCGTAAAATCACCAACCGCGTGATCGCGCTCGATAAAGTGACCAAGGGCGCTACGTTTTTAGATATTTACCATTACTTTTTAGAGTGTGGTTTAACCGAATTCGACAGTTACAATCAAACCGTCAGGGTATTTCGTGGCAGCACGCCAGAAGGCGGGCCGTTCACCAAAGATTTGTCATACGCCAAAGGATTTGTGCTTCTCTACAATTTTGCCCGGTTTGCCATCAGCCAACATAAAGTACATACCATTCCCTTATTGTTTGCTGGAAAATTAGTGCTGGATGATCTGCCACTACTCGCCGAACTTAAGCGCAGTGAGTTGTTGATCGACCCTGTTTATCTGCCACCGCCCTTTAGAGATTTGTCAGCGCTAAGTGCGTGGATGAGCTTTTCTTTATTTCTAAATAAATTTGATTTAAATGAAATTCAAAA
The DNA here is from genome assembly GCA_945862405.1 of Legionella genomosp. 1. Taxonomy (GTDB): domain Bacteria; phylum Pseudomonadota; class Gammaproteobacteria; order Legionellales; family Legionellaceae; genus Legionella_A. The sequence continues at coordinate 9,404 of CAMAYX010000060.1, read as the reverse complement.
GAACTTCCAATTCTTATTGGCCTAAGGTTAAAATTAGCAATTATTGACCAAGCCAACCCGTTGGGATTTATGCAATTAGAAGAAACTTTGCGCGATGGTATGCGCGACACTATTGAAAGTCGTATACAGTTCTGTTCAGAAGAATTTTTCGACGTTAGAAAAGATTTGGATGAAAGTATTCTCACCAGATTTTCTGACCCAGATCAACTCCATGAAGTAGATGCTAATATTCTACGCATGCGTGCCCGATATAAGATAAGGCTTATGCAGCAATATGCGCATGAAGCTAGCGAGAATTATGTAGCTCACGGCGCTTTGTTTGCTGACTCCCCTGAGAATCGAAGTCCAGAAAGAGTAATTCAGCGCTTAGGCATTGAGCGAATCTTAGAAAGCCATGGTCCCATTATCCTTGAAGCGCAACAAATCTTGGCCGAAATTGAACAAAAAATAATTGATAATGGTTGGGCAGTTGCGGACGTGGATTTGTACTCCTTAAGTATGGCCTTGATGACTGGAGCTAGCGATGCAGCCTGCGAGCTTGAGTTTTTTTTACAGGGACACGAGCTCAGCATCTCCACCCCAACTTTAGATAATAGACTCGCAATCTTGGGGCCAGTTTTAGTAACGGCTCAGATGAATTTATACCGTGTACAACAGTTAGGTGGGGATTAAGATGAAGGGATTTTTGAGCCTCATCTAAAAGAAATTACCACAGCGTGGGAGTCCGTTGACCAAAAAGTGAAGAGCATATTAGCTGAAGTTGCTAATAATCTGCCGCTATGGCAAGAGTTAACCCACGATCGCGCGCAAAAAATAATTGCATCAGCACATGACGATACCGTAGTGGAGCTTAGTGAATTCCAAAGGATGGTAGAAACAGAGCGTATGCATTTTGCAGGAATTGAAGGTGCTTTAGATTTAGTACGCACACTTACGCTTGTTGCAGACGATCCGCTATTGCAGGAGCAGGCTAGGCACGCAATGGACGATATGCTCATCGATCGTCAAAAGGCATGGGATGCCCTTAATCACCTTGAGTTTAGGTTTAAAGCAAAACAAGTGCTCCATATTACTGATGGAATTGACGCCATAATTCCTGATTTTGATGTTCAAGCTGAGCATGCATCAGAAGAGCTGGAAGCCTTGTCCATGCGCTTGCGTGAGGCTGATGATATTGTAAGCGGCGCGCATGCATTTTTATCTGAACATAGCGATTCTTTCAGCAGCTCGTTGAAACGGAAATTAAGACGTACTGCCGAACTCATGCTTGCAACAGCTTGTGATACTAGAAATGCCTTGGACGAGTTACGGAGAAAAATTCTAGCCGCACGTAGTACTAACCATGATGAATTGTACGATGATTTGGAGGATGAAGAGCGTGAGGCGCGTCTGGCCAATTTACTCATGGAAAATCCTGGTGGTATTTTGAGTTTTACCGACGAAGTGATGGACCAACATGATCTAAGATATGGTGTGCCGGAGATGGGGGAGACCGTGGACTTATCCCTGGAGCAATCACTAAACTCTCTGCAATATAGCTATGGGAATGTGGGTTTCCGTGGGGTAAGGGTAGAGCCGGGAGAAATTGTTCGTTCTTATAAAGTTTATGATTCAGATGCCGATCATACGGTTACTGGGGTAGCATTATTAGAGCAAGATAGTAACGGTAAAGTATCGAATCGCTCCTCAAGGACCCTTAATGATGCAGAGCAAACGGAAGTTGCCCTCAAACAAGCGCAAATGTTTTTAAGCAATTATATGCCTGGACGCGGCGACGCAATCATGCGCGGTAAGAATCCAGAAATGGCGAGCAGAGTGTACGCAGCAATATTATTTTTAAAAGACCAGCATCCAGAGCTCAAAAACATTAAGATTAAATGTTGGGTTAAAGATTGTTATGGACCTAATACTGGCTTACGTCTGTGGGGATCGAACGAACAGGATTTTATTCGCTTCAATTTGGATAAAGAAGTTTTAGAGTATCATGGTGAATTGATGGCAGAGCAATTACACACCCTGACCAGCATAAAAAGCGAAGGCTGGCAATTTAGAGAAGATGTAATGAAGCAGACGTGTAGTCAGCAGGCAAAACTGGATGTGTTTGATGAACATGCTCTGAGAGAGAACCAAGGTCTATTTATGGTGCGTTGACAATTCTACTATCTTGGCCGAACTGGCCAGATTCTCTGCGCTCCTGTGGTCACATACTTATGTATGCTGGGCTCCGGTGCTCGATAATCTAGCCATTTCGACTCAAGCTAGCGAATTGCTAATAACCGGCTACCAAATGAGGATTAGCATGAAATCAGAACTAGCAATTGGTGTATTTGATTCAGGGATGGGTGGACTCACCGTACTGCGGGCTTTACGTTCTGTATTGCCGCACGAATCGTTCATTTACCTAGGTGATACAGCGCGGCTGCCTTATGGTACTAAAAGTAAAGATACCGTGCAGCAGTATGCGGTGCAAATGGCGCGTATATTGGTAGAGCGGCAAATCAAAGCTTTAGTAATTGCTTGTAATACAGCAACCACAGCGGCATTACCTTATTTGCAAGTCATGTTGCCCGATATTCCGGTGTTAGGAGTGGTAGTCCCTGGCGCTTCTGCTGCAGTTGCTGCAACGAAAAATCGCCGCATTGCGGTGATGGCGACAGAAACCACCATAGCAACGCATGCTTATCAAACCCTGATTGCGCAAACCTTACCAAACGTTAGCATTCATAGCCGCGCGTGCAGTGTGTTAGTGGCCTTAGCCGAAGAAGGCATGGTGGATAATGCTATTGCTCACGCTGCGTTGACCCACTACGTTCGTGATTTTGTGGATGAGGATACCTTTCTATTAGGCTGCACGCATTTCCCAGTATTCAAACCTCTACTGGCCACCATGCTGCCACCCGAAGTGTACATTGTCGATTCCGCAGAAGCCACAGCACATGCCCTGCAAGTACTATTAACCCAAGAACAATTACAAACTCCGCATACGGCCAAAGGAGAAGTGCAATACCTAGTAACCGACTCCGTACAGCGGTTTAAAACCGTAGGCGAAATCTTTCTAGGCGAAAGCTTAGCGCAAGCCAACATAGAACTGGTAGACGCCAGCACAACAAAAGGTTAAAGACCTTGTAAATATATAACCACCATAACCATCATAAACATGTGGCCTTGATGCAGCGCAGCGTAAGGGATACTTTAAAAACGGATCCCATGATGAAAGCTAAGCTGTATGAAGGCTCAAGCCTAATCTGTATCAAAAAAACCATCGCAAATTAAGCTCTGATTCCACGCGGTATTGCATCAAGAAATCCTACGTTAATGATCCCTTGATTACGCTTGCGCTGCATCAAGGCTACAATAAATTATTATAAAGAAATTACCAAACCAAAAAAGATGAATTCGAGATGCTTTCTTAAGCTAAACAAAAGGATTTTTGTTCTATACTATTAGTAACCATCAATACCAGAAGTGAATATTATGAGTCTTGCAAAAGCCAAAGAGCTTAGAAAAAAACTTGGTGAGCTTAGTGTTGGAAGTGTAGATGGTCGTAAGAAAATTGTAGCTCTTAGTACTGGCGTTGTGCCGCTGCGTGAGGACTTTGTTACCTTACAATTTCTGGCGGAACAACGAAAGAAACTTGCTCAAGAACTTGCTCAGGAGCTACTTGCTTTGCAAGGTAAAGGGGCTAATTCCGGAGAAAATGCGCAAATTGCCAACCTTGTCATGGTAGCACAAACTGAAGTTGTGCCGACAATAAACCGTGAAGTAAAAGCTGTGCAAGATAAATTTATAGAAGTATTCCCAGCTCAAGCTTATGTAACCCCAGCAACAAATCCCATTCAGACTGGTCTTGCTGCCTTGGGAGAGGTCATAAAAGCTCAAGCGAATCTTATCAAGCCCGAGATTGAAGGATTGAATGAGGCTAATGCAGCAGACAGGGTACCCAAAATTTTGCAAGCGTTTAAGGTAGCCAGTCAAAAGAGGAATGAATGGGCCGCAATCGCAAATGACATCACGGGTTCTGATCCACAATATTCAAAATCTCCATTTACTGATTTGTTTGTAAATATACAAAAACAGCTTGGGGATGTTCATAATGGTGTGAAGGCCATACCACAAGCAATGTTAGAGCAGCAAGCTACATTAATGATTGCCATACCGGCCGAATTTCCGCGTGATATTAAGCCTGAGGATAAAGTTGCATACCTCCAAAAACGACAAAATGATCTTGATAATGTCAAAGAAATTCTACCCTATATCACCAATGCAACGAATAGAGAACGAATAAGGCTACAGCTGGAAGCAGCGCAGTTGGAGCTTACTGCTCTTAATAGTAAAACTCCGCTTACACTTGAGGAGTGGAGTTTAAAAGACCTAACAGATGCACAAGAAAAGATTAGGGCAACTGTCCGTAGTTTTAAAGGTCCAATCAATGATGGAAACGTTACAGCAATGCTTGCAGCCTATAGTAGTGCTGTGGATCAAATTGAGAAAATGAAAATCCAAGTTGCTGCCTATGAAAGAATAACTGGATCTGAATTTCCTGTAGGATTATTCGAGGTTAATCCAAAAACAGAACTTCATTCGCTTAATGTTAGTGCGAGGGATAAGGTTAGAGGGCTTAATGAAGAAACAATTGACTATTTAAAACAATTTGTTCAATTACGCGAAACTGATGCAGCTCATGCTGTAGAAAAATTAAAGCCAACTGAAGCTGAAGCGATATCTGCGCAAGAGCGGCTTAAATCTATGAGATCAGCGGTTGAGTTATTAACAAGAATCTCAAAAGATGGAACGGTGGATCAAAAAAGACTTGTAACAGCCATAGATGTGAGCGACGCAAAAGAAAAATTGGAGAATGCTCAATGTGCGGTTGATCAAATGCAAATGCAATATTTTGCAAATCAAGTATCTTCGATAAAAGAGCAGATAAAAGTTGCAACTACTAGCTTTGATCCTTCTCGACCTGATGCAGCCACAAAGTTAGCTGCGATAAAGAAATTGAAAGAAGACTATGACCAAGTACAAGAACAAGCTTACCAACTTGCCAATAGGGATATTATTCTTCAATTGAAACACCAAGAGGAGGATGGTTATGCTCTTTTTCAGATAAACTCTTCAGAATTGTATCTTGCTGAAAAATCTATAGCAGAGTACGTAGACCAAGCAGAAGAGGCTATGACTAGGCAAAAAGCTAAATCAGTGTCCGATCTCGCTGCCGCCGCTCAGAAAGACTTCATTAATGTTCAAAGGGGTATTGACAAGCTTAATGTCCTACTTAATGAAATAATGCGGGATGAAGAAGATGCAGCGCTTGAGGCGGATGAAGAGGAAGCAGAACTTGATAAATATGCGCAGGCTACTCCCATAATTATTCAAATGCACAAAGATCTAGTTGCTGCTGCCAAGCTCGCACAAGCTAAGCAATTAGCTGAACAAGTAAAACCAAATGAATACGCCGATATCGCTGCAGAAGTTATACAAGAGGAGATGGATAAAGTTACTACAGCCGTTTACATTACTAACGCAGATCTTTTCCCAAAATATATAAGCCATTTTCATGACGTAGTGCTAGAGGTTCCAGTTGAAAGTGCTACTAAGGAACAATTGAAAGAAACCCGTGAGCAAATTAAAGGTATGGAAGCAGCATATGAGACTATGAGAATAGCGACGGAAAAAAAACCAGAAGATCCAGGCCCAGCAGAGGTACAACAAGCAAAACAACAACTTGACCAAGCCCGCTTACACTCAGTGCAAATGGAAGTAAATTACAACATCACTCGCATGGCTAAGTTAGAGAGTGACATCAGGGCGGCCATGGCCAATATTGATCCCATGCGCCGTGAGGCAAAAAGTGAATATGCGAAACTTAAACCACTCCTAAAAGAATATAACGATCTAAATGAAGCAAACAAAGGGCTGATGGCTCAACACGCGGCTCTAATCAATACGCTTCCTGAGGAAGATAAAACTGCATTGAAGGCTAAACAACTAGCAAGTCAAACAGCTTATGAGAAGACGCAAACCGACATTGCAAAACTTACTGTGCAAGCGCAGAAAGAATTATCTAGGGTTAAAGATGCAAATATCATCATCGAACATGGAGGTGTTCTAGGATTTACTGACAACATTGTTTATAAAAAGAGTCCTAGGCCAAAACCTGAAGATGGTGGCAGTTATCAAGAAGATGTGGCTGATGTGTCCTTGGAACAAGGAGCTTCTCCTAAATACCAAGGAAGAAACATCCGCGATGATGAAGTTGTGCGTTCGGTAAAAGTTCATACGAGAGAAGTTCCTGATACTGCGAACCCTGGCCAGACTAAATCGGTTGTAACTGGAGTGGCGGTTTTAGAACAGGACAATAGAGGAACTGTTCGTAATCATTCCACCAAAGGTTTGACTGATGAACAAAAAGAAGAGGTTGCCATTTGTCAAGCGCAAATGTTATTACAAAATTGGCGGCGGGGCTGCGGTGATATTATCATTCGTGGGAAAGATCCTGTTATGGCCAATAAAGTGTTTGCTGCTTTGCTGATATTAAAAAATGAAGCGCAAAAAGAGAATCCCGATTTAGAGGGCGTAAAGATAAAATCTTGGGTTCCGGGCTGTAGTGGTCCACAAAAAGGGTGGGTCTCTAGTGGTGAGAAAGACTTCATTGAAACGCATTTGAAGTCAAAAACTATGCGTGACCAAGCTAAAATGGTATCTGAAGGTACCAGTCAGGTGAGTAATTACTTACATAACCGCCAAAATGAAAAGCAGTCGATCAAAGAAGCCTATAAAAATGATAAAGCAAAATATGAGCAAGCAATGGATAAGCATGCATTGAAAGATAAAGGTGATGATCAAGCTTTTAGTTTAAAATGGACTAAATAATCACTCCATCTTCGGGGGGCGGTTCATAAGGTTTGCAACCGCCTCTTTAGCTGAGATCTTACCTTGAATAATAGCGTTAACCACCTTGCAAATGGGCATTTCTACTTTGTGTTTTTGGGCTAAAGAGCAAACCTGGGCAGCATTATGCTTGCCTTCCACGACTTGACCGATTTCTTGTTCTGCTTGTTCTAAACTCAATCCTTGTCCTAGCTTCAAACCAAAACGACGATTGCGTGATTGATCATCAGTACAGGTGAGTACTAAATCGCCCACACCAGCAAGCCCCATGAAGGTATCTGCTTTCGCACCCAACTCAATACCTAAGCGCGTCATTTCTGCTAAACCGCGGGTAATCAGCGCGGCTTTGGCATTTGCTCCATATTGCATGCCATCGCTCATTCCACATGCAATCGCTAATACGTTTTTAACCGCACCGCACAGTTGCACGCCAATAATATCGTCAGCGACATAAGCTCTAAGGTTATTATGATGCAGCAGGCTGCGTATGGTTTCTGAATAGTGCGTATTATTTCCTGCCACCGTTAAGGCCGTGGGCAAGAATTTAGCAACTTCACGTGCGAACGAAGGGCCAGATATTATTGCGAGTGGAAACTCAGTTCCCCATTTTGTCATTACTAAATCGCTTAATAGATGGTTGGTTAAGGGATCAATTCCTTTCGTCAGCCAAGCAAGGTTTTTAAGCGATGTGGGCAGCTGTTGTAGCAGAGAGGCAAATGCATGTGAGGGCACGGCAATGATTACAATTTCCGCTTGTTCAATGCATGGTGTGAGCTCAGCTTGAACTACTAGGTGTTTGGGGAAAGTTACATCAGGGAGATACCTAGCATTACGACGCTCTGCTTGCATTTGCTGAGCCTCATCTGCACGATGTCCCCACAACAGTACACGATTGCCACAGTTCGCCAGGTGAACCGCGACGGCAGTTCCCCAGGAGCCAGAACCAAGTATGGCAATCGTGGACGATTTCATAATTTAGTGTGAACGCTCTTCTTGTTTCTCAGCGTTCTTTTGTTCCATTTGCTGCATGAACAACGCATCAAAATTAATAGGCGCTAGTACTAATTGCGGGAAGCTGCCGCGGATAACTTCCGAGGTAATCGCTTCACGAGCGTAGGGGAAGAGAATGTTAGGACAAAAGCTTCCTAAAAGATGATCTAATTGTGCTTTAGGCGCGCCTTGAATGGTAAAAATCCCAGCTTGTTGCACTTCAACCAAGAACGCAATTTCATTTTGATTTTTAACCGTTGCCGTAACTGATAAAATCACTTCATACACGTTTTCTTCCAGAAGATTGTTCTGTGTGTTTAAGTCTAACGATAATTCTGGTTCCCAACGTTGTTGGAAAATTGCCGGTGTATTTTTAGTTTCAAACGATAAATCTTTAACGTAAACACGTTGCACCATAAACTGAGCTTCAGCTTGTTGATCGGTGGTTGTTGCTTGGTCATTCATGAAGGTTATTCCTCTAAAAGTTTATCCAGTTCCCCTTTAAAATCAAGGGCATATAAATCGGTGCATCCGCCAATGTAGTGGTCGTTAATAAAAATCTGCGGTACGGTTCGTCGTTGTGTTTTTTCAATCATTTCGTCGAGCTTTTCAGGGTTGGCATCTACTTTAACTTCTTGGAAATCTACGCCTTTGCGCTGAAATAAATTACGAGCCTGTACACAGTAGGGACAGTTAGCGGTGCTGTAAATAATAATCTCTGCCATTAGCCTTTACCTTTTACTAACGGTAGGCCTGCATCTAGCCAAGCTGCCATTCCGCCGGATAATACCATGGGTTGATTAAACCCTTGTGTACGTAATTTAGTAGCAAGCTGTGCGGATTGCAAACCCTTAGGACAAACTAAAATAAGCGGAGTGTCCTTGTATTTTTGCAATTTCGGCTTTTCAAAATCATTTTCTGTAGCTTGAATGGCATTGATGATATGACCTGAACGAAACGTCTCTACATCTCTCAAATCGACAATCACCGCATTGTCATGATTCATTAAATTCACAGCGGCAGCCGTGGAGATTTCTTTACCGCGCTTTCTGTTCATTACGGATTCATTGATGAAAATCAAAATCAAGATTGAGATTAAGGTCAACCATAAACCCAAATGATTTAAGATAAATTGTCCTAAGTGATTCATAGATACCTGTCATTCGCTAGCATGGAGCAGAATTATCCCCAGAATGGAGCTTTAAGGCAAGTGTATGTTGCCCTTGAAGAATATCCTTTTAGTACTGCGCTTGATTACATCAATGTCCACGCCCCACGGCTAGAGCGCGGGACGTACGAAAGTTAGGCAAGTGTATGTTGCTAAACTTAGTGCAAAGATGTAACCGTCATTGCGACTGCGAGCCATGCGCGGCAGGAAGCATCCAGAGCTGAGTTACAATGTAGTTTCGATCTGGATTGCTTCGTCGTTACACTTCCTCCCAAAGAACTTCCCTGTAACTTATTGATTAACAAGGAATCTCTACGAGCTCAAATCCAAGCGCTTTTGCACGGAAACTTAAGCT
>CAMAYX010000059.1 GCA_945862405.1 Legionella genomosp. 1 | reverse complement strand
AAGAATATCATGAAGTTGGACAAGATTATTATGAAAATCAATACCGGGAACGTATAATAAAAAGCTTAAGTTTCCGTGCAAAAGCGCTTGGATTTGAGCTCGTAGAGATTCCTTGTTAATCAATAAGTTACAGGGAAGTTCTTTGGGAGATATAATTCCCCGTCATTGCGAGCGTAGCGAAGCAATTCAGATTCGATGTTCAATTCAAGCTCCAATCTCGATGCTTCGCTACGCTCGCAATGACGGGAATCCGCGCATGGCTCACAATCACAATGACAGCTTGTACTTAACCTGGCGGATACATACTTGCGCTCTCCGCACATTTCCTCCGTCATCCCCAAAAACCGGATTCTACTACAATAATTCTTTTCAGACTAAAAATTGTCTACAATGGGATATGTCAAAATTTAGGATGAATGCAGATGTTTAGGAAATTCCTGTTAATTGTAATGTTTTACGTTCCGTCGTTCATGGCAAGTGCCGACGACACACAACTCGCGGTTTGGGCCAATGAAGCGATTGTGGCCACTTATACCTATAACTTCCAAGACTACTTGGCACAGCAAAAAACCATTGCCAAATACTTTACCTCTGCGGGTTGGATAGCCTATAGCAAAGCCCTGAATGACTCTAAGTTACCAGAAGCCGTAAAAACAAACTCCTACTATGTAAGTGCCGTAGCCACGCTACCCCCTACCATAAAAACGCTGCCAGACAATCAATGGCAAGCGGTTATGCCCTTATTAGTGGTTTATAAAAATCCACAATACCAACAAAAACAAACATTACTAGTAACCATAACCTTTACTACAGCTTCAGACAACCTAGGCGTACGCGGCTATGCCATTTCCAGCCTGCAAGCAAAGGTAATCGTACCAACGTGCAAATGTCCAACCGAAGATATTGAAGATAACACCGCACCAGCAGAACCTGCTGCAGACGAGGCAAAGTAAAGATACTGCGCCCCCGTCTTTGCGAGCATGAGCGAAGCAATCCAGGGCCTAATTCAGTTCAAACTTCGATCTGGATTGCTTCGCTCATGCTCGCAAAGACGCATTTAAAAACTAAGCTACAAGACAACCAGACGACCTCATTAAGACACACCCCCTACAAATAGGTCAATTATTGCACATCAGTGTATAATTAATACTATCCTTCCAATATGTTCATTCTGTTATCCAGTGGAGAGAAATTGATGAGCAACTGCCAGGCACGGGCACTTAAAAGTATGCCCTTAATGGAAAATTCTTAAGCCCACGATCACCAAATGCGCGCAGATCAAGATTCCCAATAAGAACAAAATGAAATTCAGTTTTCCAGGGACGGTTACGTCCAGGACGGCTTCAAAGGGGTCGTCGGGGTTGTAGAATACTTCTACGTCTTGGTTGTCTTTAAAAGCTTGGGCTACTTGATACGCTACTTTGCGGGCGTATAAATTATTATACGTTCGGTGTGAGGTATCTACGAACATGCTCTCGCCGGTGTATTCTTGCTCGCTGACGGTGAATACGTATTCGATTTTAGGCCATAGGCGGTGGGCTTTGGGTGTCCATTCGCAGCGGGTGATTTTCCCTTTGGTTTTCATCCATTGGGTAGTTCTTTGGATAAACTTGCGCGTTTTCCAAAAATAGAAAAGTAAAAATAGCAAAAATATAAGCCATCCTAAGTCCAAGAGACTTTGCGCTGATAGTAGGCGATCGATCATGTGAATCCTTAATTTATCTTAAGATAGTAGTGCAGCGATGCCATCATGTAAACGTAGCGTTAGGTTTGCAGAGAAATGTAAGTATTTATCGGACCCGTAAAATCAGTTTCACTCTTGCTGCCCATGCTTATCCCGGTATAATCAGGGCATGTTGCTATCGAATCGAAGGAGTCGCAATGATTGCAAAAACACCGCTTCATGCTAATCATTTAGCCCTTGGCGCTAAAATGGTTGATTTTCATGGCTGGGAAATGCCATTGCACTATGGGTCGCAGTTGGAAGAGCACCATCAGGTGCGAACCGATGCAGGGATGTTTGATGTATCCCATATGACCATCGTCGATGTTCTCGGAGCTGGCGGCCGCCAATTTTTAAGAAAAATACTCACCAATGACGTGGACCAATTAGAACATACCGGCCGCGCCCTATACAGCTGTATGTGCAATGAACATGGCGGCATCATCGATGATTTAATCGTCTACCAACGCGCACCAGACAATCATCGCCTGGTTTTGAATTCAGCCACCCGCAAGCACGATTTAAAATGGATCCATGAAAAGATTCAAGGTTTTTCAGCTGGTCTGCAAGAGCGTCATGACTTGGCGATGATTGCAGTACAAGGCCCTAATGCCATTGCCAAAATGACGACCATTCTAAATCCGGCGCAGGTCGATGCTATTTCTACCTTAACCAGTTTTGAATGCGTTGATGTGGGCGGTTGTTTTTTTGCCAGAACCGGTTATACCGGTGAAGATGGTTTTGAGATCCTAGTACCACAGGACGAGATTGCCGATCTTTGGACTACCCTGCTGGGTGCTGGGGTAAAACCATGCGGTCTAGCTGCACGGGACACTTTGCGTTTGGAAGCGGGGATGATGTTGTACGGCCAAGACATGGATGAAAACACTACCCCATTAGAATCGGGCTTAACTTGGACGGTAAAATGGGAGCCGAACGATCGAGACTTTATCGGCATGGGCGCACTGCTTTCGCAAAAACAACACGGCGTGAACCGTAGGCTGGTAGGCTTGGTTTTACAAGACAAAGGTATTATGCGCGCAGAACAAAAAGTGGTTATTCCCAATCTTACCGATGGCATCATTACCAGTGGTACCTATTCACCTACACTAAACCAATCCATTGCTCTAGCAAGAGTACCTACGGCGACGGGCACTGAAGTGATGGTGGATATTCGTGGGAAACTTTTGCGCGCCATAGTAACTAAGCCCCGATTTGTAAAACATGGGAAACCCATTTAAATATAGAGGACTAACATGAGCGAAATACCAAAGGATTTAAAATTTACTAAAACCCATGAATGGCTACAAACAGGGGCCAATGAAATGACCGTGGGAATTACGCAGCATGCCCAAGAGTTATTGGGTGACATGGTGTTTGTAGAGCTTCCCGCAGTTGGCTCGATGGTAAATGTTGGCGATGAGTTAGGCGTAGTGGAGTCGGTAAAGGCTGCCTCTGATTTCTATGCACCGATCAGTGGAACGGTGATTGCCATCAACCAAGCCGTCAGTGACGAACCTGCTATTGTGAATCAAGATCCGTATGGAGCTGGTTGGTTAGTTCGCATCAAAGCAAGCGCCCCTAATGAAGTTAATAATTTACTCGATGCTACGCAATACGAAAGAGAGATCAACGAGGACCATTAAATGCCGTACATTCCGCACACTGCCGATGATACTAAGGAAATGCTGGCTGCAATCAAAGCAGCCTCCACAGAAACTTTATTTGATGAAATTCCAACTTCTTTGCTGCATGGTGAATTAACAAATATACCAGCGGGGCTTAGCGAATTTGAAATGCTGCAGCTGGCAAATTCGCTGGCTGCTAAAAATCAAAATGGAACCTGCTTTATTGGCGCAGGATGCTATGAGCATCATATTCCTGCGGCAGTATGGGATATTGCTTCGCGCGGCGAATTTCTTACTTCGTATACGCCCTACCAAGCAGAAGCCAGTCAGGGAACGCTGCAACTCTTGTATGAATATCAAACGATGATTGCGGAATTGACGGGCATGGAAGTGGCGAATGCCTCCATGTACGATGGCGCCAGCGCCTTAGCAGAAGCCATTTTGATGGCAGTGCGCATGAACAAGCACAGTAAGACTAATCGTATTCTTATCCCTGGAACTCTTCATCCTCTTTATCGCCAAACCATAGAAACCATCGTGCGCAATCGGCACATTGAAGTTATTACCTTGCCGTTTGACGCGCAGCGCGGCATCACGGCTATGGAAGCTTTGGCTCCGTACAAAGGCGAGGACATTACAGCTTTAGTCATTGCGCAACCTAACTTTTTTGGTTGTCTTGAACAAGTGGATGAACTTAGCAACTGGGCTAAAGAAAATAACACCATTTCCATTGCATGCGTCAATCCAGTTTCTCTTGGTTTACTCACCCCTCCTGGTACTTGGGGTGAACATGGTGTTGATATTGTTTGCGGTGAGGGTCAACCGTTTGGTTCCCCGATGGCGTCCGGCGGGCCCTACTTTGGATTTTTTAGCACGCGCATGCAACACGTGCGACAAATGCCGGGTAGAATTATTGGCCGCACTTTAGATAAAGACGGCAAGATTGGTTACGCGCTAACCTTGCAAGCCCGCGAGCAACACATTCGTAGGGAAAAAGCGACCTCCAACATCTGCACCAATCAAGGTTTGCTGGTTACAGCAGCTACCATTCATATGAGCTTATTAGGTCCGCAAGGCTTGATGCAAGTGGCTTCTGCTTGCCATCATAATACCGTCGAATTGGTGAGCGCTTTAACTAAGATTCCAGGCGTAAGCCGGCAATTCTCAGCTCCATGTTTTCATGAAACCCTGCTCAAATTTCCAAAACCGGTCAATGGCGTATTAACTGAACTGCAAGCACTAGGTATTGCCGGCGGATATGCCGTGGAAAGCGATTATCCCGGTTTAGAAAATACACTATTAGTATGTGCGACCGAAGTACGTACTAAAGATGAAATTGCGCACTACGCACAAGCTTTACAAACGATATTACATGGGGAGAAAAAATAATGTTTCTTGTCCTACTTACTTACAGAACCCCAAGCAGTGAAGTGGATAAATACCTCCAGGCTCACCGCGAATTTCTTGAGTATCATTATAAACAAGGTTTACTCTTGGTATCCGGTCCGATGAAGCCAAGAACCGGCGGTGTTATCATTGCTTTAACTAAAGACCGTGCTTATTTGGAATCCGTTCTGCAAAAAGATCCTTATTTTCTGGCTGAAATCGCTGATTACCAACTCATAGAATTTACCCCGGTAAAACATTGCGATGAAATCAAAGAATTGATCAACAAATCGGAAGGTAAATTATGTTAATTTTTGAAGCATCAAAAACCGGCCGTCAAGCAACCGCGCAAGCTCCAAATCAGAGCAACTCTACTCCTACCATACCAGAGCAATTTTTGCGTAAAACACCACCTAAGTGGCCTAGTTGCTCTGAGCTGCAAGTGGTACGTCATTACACGCAGCTATCAAAAAAGAACTTTGCCATTGATACTAATTTTTACCCCTTGGGCTCGTGCACGATGAAATACAACCCAAGAGGGGTGCATAAGGCCGCCTCTATTGGCGGATTTATTAATCGCCATCCCTTAGCACCGGTTGCAGAAAGCCAAGGATTCCTGCAAGCCTTATATGAGCTGCAAGACTACCTAAGTGAAATTACTGGTATGGCTGGGGTTTCATTAACTCCCATGGCAGGCTCTCAAGGCGAATTTGCCGGGGTCGCCATGATCAAGGCGTATCACCAATCGCGCGGTGATACCTTAAGAAATGAGATTCTCATCCCTGATGCAGCACATGGCACCAACCCAGCCTCAGCGGTCGTCTGCGGTTATAAAGTAGTAGAAATCCCCACGGCGAAAGATGGGGACATGGATTTAAATTATTTGCGCGAAAAAGTCGGCCCACATACCGCAGGTATTATGCTCACCAATCCTTCCACCTTAGGATTGTTCATGCGGCAAATTAAAGAAATTGCTGAAATTGTACATCAGGCAGGTGGGCTGCTTTATTATGACGGCGCCAAATTGAACGCTATTTTAGGAAAAGTGCGGCCGGGCGATATGGGGTTTGATGTCATGCATCTGAACTTACATAAAACCTTCGCCACCCCTCATGGCGGCGGCGGTCCAGGATCGGGACCGGTAGCCGTGGGCAAACGTTTGTTGCCTTATCTACCTTTGCCCATAGTTGTTAAAGAGCAATCTGGGTATCGCTGGGCTACGCAAAAAGATTATCCCCAAAGTATTGGACGATTATCTACCTTCATGGGCAATGCCGGCATGCTGCTACGTGCTTATTTTTATATTCGTGTTTTAGGCAAAGAAGGCTTGTTACGAGTATCCGAATACGCGACCTTGAATGCGAATTACTTGCTGGCCGAATTGACGAAAGTAGGCTTCGCTCCCGCCTATCCCAAGCGCCGTGCCAGTCATGAATTTATTCTGACCTTAAACCCGGAAAAGAAACACTATGGCATTACCGCCATGGATCTTGCTAAACGTTTATTGGATTATGGTTTTCATGCGCCTACCACCTATTTTCCATTGTTAGTTCCTGAATGTTTGCTGATCGAGCCTACGGAAACAGAATCAAAAGAAGAGCTGGATAGGTTTATTCATGCGATGAAATCCATACGCGAAGAGGCTGCAACAAATCCAGAGTTGTTGAAGGAGGCGCCGCATACCCTACCGGTTAAACGGTTGGACGATGTGAAAGCCGCGCGGGAGCTGGATTTGAATTATTATGGTCAGGGGGAGAAGTCAGTGTCCAAATCGTAGGTAGAGATATTCCTCACATTGCCAACCGCTAAAGCTTATGCTCCCTAGGTTTATTGGCTCCATTATGCACAATT
The DNA here is from genome assembly GCA_945862405.1 of Legionella genomosp. 1. Lineage (GTDB taxonomy): Bacteria > Pseudomonadota > Gammaproteobacteria > Legionellales > Legionellaceae > Legionella_A. Next base: position 5,694 of record CAMAYX010000059.1, on the reverse strand, counting down.
CCTGTGCCACTGATCCCGGATTACGGCCCTTTGGGCCTTTATCCAGGCTACGAAGTTCAAATTCTTCCGTCGGGCACTAGCGCGTATCCTTGCAAATCCACTTGATTATCAATGGTTAACATTTAAATATTCCTTATTTTATTTTTCTTAAGTACTTCTATCTCCTAAAAAAATAAGTTATAACACTCCTAACACTTAGGACCAGTAAAGTTCAAACTTAGGCTAAACAAAGGAATAAATATGAAGTACGTAGTTTTTCAAGGAGTGAAAAATGAACAGTAAAGTGTTTTCACAACGTTTTAACCGCGAATTATCTTTACTTGGTTTCCCTGAGGATTTGACTGAAAAAACTAAGGCTGTTTCCAAGGTCTTTGGCGTTACTCGCCATTTGGCAAATGCCATGATATTTGGCCATATACTGCCGACCACTGAGCAATTGGATAAAATTGCCGAAATACTTGAGGTTTGTCCTCACTGGTTGTGCGGCGCTACGGATAGGAAAAAATCTTATCCCGGAAAAGAAACTGCTGAAAGCTCATAAGCAACTCGGTAGCTATTTTGCCCTCCGCTGAGTATAATCCTTAGTTGATACTCTATATAACTTTTTCCTATTGCAGGTGAGTTCGTCATGGAATGCCTGAGTTTTTGTATTGCCAACAGCATCGACCTTTCACGGTTAGATAACCACTATAAAACCTCGTTCACGGATTACAGCACAGTAAAATTACGCGACATTTTAAAAATTACTCCTAAAAATTATCCCAGCACCGTGTTTGTTTTTAAAAACGGAACGGTTGTTTCTTGGGGTATTAAACGTTATGAAATTGATGCTTACCTAAGTGTTATCCGTCAATTTGCTGTTAAGCTGGTTCCCTTTCGCGTACATGATGAATTTAGTTATTTGCTGGGCGATAAAGTTTCTATTGAGCCTCACGATTATTTTGATGTGGATTGCATCACCATTGATTCGATCAGCGATGAAGTCATCCTCAGCCTCTCCTATGGATTTTCACAGTCGGTAAAACTGCAGTATTTCGAAAGAGTGCTTGAAGCTTTAATTGAAAAATATACCCCCTTGATTCATGACCTATCTTCCGAAGGAAGGATGGTGGTCTCACGTAAACAAATCCGCCAAGCCATAGGTGAAATTCTTATGGCGATCAGCGAAATGAATTTGATCAGCAACTTCCTCTACCATCCAAAATATTTTTGGCAACACCCAACGCTTGAAGACAATTACATCATGTTAGAGCGTTATCTTCATATTCAACGCCGAGTGAGTGCGATTAACCATCGCTTGGACACCTTGAATGAAATCTTTGATATGTTTAACGGCTATTTAGAAAGTCGACATTCCCATAGTTTAGAACTCATCATTATTATTTTGATTGCTATTGAAATCATTTTTGGCGTTATGAACTTCCACTTTTAGGTGCTTATGTACCAACTAAATTCATATGCTTTAATTGGTTCTTCACGGAAAACGGAAATTCTTGCAGGAATCACTACTTTTCTAACCATGGCCTACATTGCTTTTGTAAACCCTACGGTTTTACATGATGCCGGCATGGATCAAGGCTCAGTATTTACCGCCACTTGTTTAGTTACCGCCTTCGCCTGCGCCCTCACTGGCATCATCGCCAACACCCCTATTGGGGTTGCTCCCGGCATGGCCTTAAACATTTATTTTACTTATAGCGTGGTGCATGGTTTAGGTATTCCCTGGCAACAAGCCTTGGCCATGGTATTCGCATCAGGCTTATTGTTTTTTATCATCAGCCTCACCCGTTTACGCCGACTTTTGCTCGAAGCAATTCCGCAAAATTTACAAATTGCGATTTTAATTGGGATTAGTTTGCTCATTGCGCTAATTTCGTTACAGACCAATCAAATTGTCGTTGGCAGCAACCATACCTTAATGCATCTTGGTAATATTGCACGCCCTGAAAGCCTACTTTTCTTTTTAGGGTTTGTGATGATTTTAGCTCTGGATTTTTATCGTATTCCTGGGGCCATTATTATTGGAATTTTATCCATCAGTGCTTTAAGTCTTTTATTTGGGATCACGTCTTGGAAGGGACTTATTGGTTATCCTCCCTCCATCGAACCTACGCTCTTAAAATTAGACTTTTCCGGATTAACCACCATCCCAGCACTCAAAATTACCTTTACGTTTTTTCTTATCGCTGTGTTTGATGCTACGGGAACTTTGATTGGTTTACTCAATCAATCCATATTTCGCCAGCAAGTCGATTACCCGCAACGGCTCAGTAAAAGTCTGGCGGTTGATGCCGCGGCGTCGACTTTGGCGGGAGTTTTAGGAACCGCGAGTACGTCTCCCTTTATTGAATCGGCTGCAGGGATAGAAGCTGGCGGCAGAACAGGGTTAACGGCCATTGTGGTTGCTATAGGTTTCCTGTTGATGTTATTTTTCTTTCCACTGGCGCAGGCCATTCCTAGTTTTGCCGTTGGACCAGCATTGTTATATGTGGCTTGCTGTATGATGAAACATGTAAATGAGCTTAAGCTATCCGACATTAGTGAAACTGCGCCGTGCATGGTAACCATTATGATGATTCCATTTACTGCATCCATTGCCGATGGCATTGGTGGTGGAATAATTTTATATACTCTGCTTAAATTACTAACCCGTCAAAGCATAAATCCTTTGGTGTTTATTTTAAGTTTGATTTTTGTGGTGTTTTTCCTCATTAGTTAGGTCGTTTATGCTGATTCAATTACAAAAAATATCAAAACAACAACATTCCGATTTGAAAATTTTACACGCTCAATGCAAACAATCTGATGGCAATTCAGTGCCAATTTATGACTATTTATTGGAAGAAGATCGGGTATTACCCAGTACATTTCTTTACTATCAGCAAGACCAATTAGTGGGCTTTTTAAGTGCATTTTTCTTTTATGATAATGCTTGCGAAATTTCGTTAATGGTTGCTCCAAATCACCGAAGAAAAGGCATCGCAGGGGAATTATTACGTGCATTGTTGCCACTGATGGAATCACAAGAGATGGATACCCTTATTTTTTCGATGCTACCGGGAGCTGATGTCGCACGCTTAAACCAGCCAGGATTCCAATACTCAAGCTCGGAGTATCAAATGTTGCGGAATGATCCTCAGCCCATTAACGGCGACATGCATGGTTTAGGCATACGAAGTGCGCAAGAAGAAGATATACCAGCCCTATGCTTACTTGATTTCTTATGTTTCCCCGACCAGCGCAATAATATGGAAAAGCGCTTTCGTGATATTTTGCACGATCCCCAATTCAGCATTTTTGTCGCCGAACTAAATGGTTCGGTAATTGGGAAAGCTCATATTAATTGGCACGAACAAAATGCGAGATTGACCGATATTGCAATAAAGCCAGACCTTCAAGGCAAAGGCTTAGGAACAAGTTTAATGATTTATTGCATAAATCACGCTGTAAAGGCAGGACAAGTTAATCTGCTTTTGGATGTAGAAACCAGCAATCAAAATGCCTTACATTTATACACAAATTTAGGATTTTTTTCGGTAAATTCCTGCGACTTTTGGGCGATTTCTAGGCAAAATTTTGCCCAATTTACTTGACGCATTTCTTCACCGCCTTTAGTATTGCGGTTCAATGCAAGGGAAATGCTGCGCGCGAATTTAAATTTGAGGGTAAGGCATGAAAAAACGGGTAGTAATTACAGGTATGGAGATTACCTCCTCTATTGGTAGTGGTTTGGAGAAATTTTGGAACGCAGCTTCGCAAGGCACTTGCGGCATTAAACGTATCCAGTCGTATGATCCCACTCCTTATACTACTCAAATTGCCGGCGAAATTACCGACCTTTGCCTAGCGCATTTGCCCGCATTTGATAAACCCAAACGCTTTCCAAAAGCTGCCCAATATGCTTTATATTGCACTCATCATGCGATTGAACGCTCAGGCCTTACCCGAGAAGAACTCAAATCGGCAGGAACTTACATTGGTACAAGCTTAGGTGGAACTCCAGAGCTAGAACTAGCTTATAAAACTTTTTATACGGACAACTGGAAAAAAGTACCCGCACTCAGCGTAATTCGCGGTATGCCTAATTCCGTTGCTAACCACGTTGCCATTGCCTTCGGTCTAGGCGGTCCAAACTCTACGATCTCAAACGCCTGTGTATCATCCGCTGAAGCCATTGGTAATGCTTACCAGCAAATTTCACAAGGTCGTTTATCGGTAGCAGTGTGTGGCGGAACAGAATCCCTGGTTTGGGAAACCATCATGGTGGCTTGGTGCAAATTGCGCGTCATGTCCACGCAAAATGAACAACCGCATAAATCATGTCGTCCCTTTGATGCACAACGTGACGGTATGATCATGGCCGACGGTGCAGGAATTTTAATATTAGAAGAATTGGAACACGCAAAAGCGCGTGGAGCTAAAATATACGCTGAAGTCATTGGTTTTGGTGCCAGCTGCGATGCTTATCATGTCACCGCGCCTAACAGTGAAGGCCAAGCACGTGCAATTCATGCGGCATTAGATGACGCTCGGGTTTCCATTGGTGATATTCAATACATCAATGCTCATGGCACTGGTACTCAGCTTAATGACGTTACTGAAACACAAACCATCAAATCCGTATTTGGTGAACTAGCTCATGAAATTCCCATTACCGCGCAAAAAGCCATGACTGGCCATGCCATTGGTGCCGCGGGTGCTATGGAAATCATCGCTACCACCTTAAGTCTACAACATGATCTTTTACTCCCAACCATCAACTTGGAAAATCCAGATCCCTTATGTGATTTAGATTACATCCCAAACACCGCTAGAAAGAAACCAGTGGATATCGCGTTATCAAATCACTTTGCGTTCGGAGGTGCGAACGCAGCGCTGGTGTTACGGAAGTTGTAAGCAGCTCCCGATAACCATCAGATCAAAGCAGATTGTCTGTCATTGCTTGCAATGACGAGTGATTTTTAAACAATGCATCCTTCCATCCATTCGCAACTTGGCGCACATCGCGCTATAATTGCCGCATTTTGTAGAATGGAAGGGTTATCCATGAACGTATCATTATTTGAAATAGCGGAATTAGTGCAAGGTGTTATCGTAGGTGATGGAAAACTAACAATTTCTGCCTTCTCTCCTATTGACAATATTGGCGAAAATTCTTTGGTATTTGCTGAAGGCTCCGATAATTTAAAGCTGGCCGCAAGCTCTAAAGCAACCGCAATTTTGGTAGCAAATCACGTTAGTGACACCGATAAACCCATCATCCAAGTAGCTAATCCTTTCAAAGCATTTATTAAACTTTTAAATCATTATTACCCTGAGAAAAAGCCAAAGAATGGGATTCATCCCACAGCGTTCATCGCTGAAGATGCGATCATTGGGAAGAATGTTTCGATTGGACCTTATGTGGTGGTTGAGTCAGGAAGCAGTATAGGCGACAACTGCATTATTAAAAGTCATGTTCACATTGGTCATCAAGTTAGCATTGGTGCTTACACAACATTACACCCCCACGTGACCTTGTACGATCGCACCAAAATTGGCGCAAGAGTAAGCATCCATGCCTCCACCGTAATTGGTTCAGATGGGTTTGGTTACACCGTAGATGAGGGTCAACACCTTAAAGTTCCTCATGTAGGCAATGTAGTTATTGAAGATGATGTTGAAATCGGTGCAAATACAGTGATTGACCGCGCA
>CAMAYX010000058.1 GCA_945862405.1 Legionella genomosp. 1 | reverse complement strand
TTAAACAGCTACCAGAAGCGGTATATATTAACCCTCCACAAACAATCGGAATTTCAAAAAATATTGGACAATCGGAGGCTATTATGGGAGCATAAAATCTTATGTAGTAATTCTAAGATTTTGTCTCATTTTTCCTGACACATTCCGTGGGCATTATTTTTACATCGCCGCGGGGAATTATAGTTTCGTGGCCTAGGTAGTAAGTAACATCTTTGAGGTCTACATCATAACCTTGGGTGAGTAAATTTTTTAAAACCTTAGGTATGTTCGGCTGCTCCATAAAACCATAATGAGCCACAGCGCGCCAAATCATTGGAGCGACCTCTCTCACTTCTAAACGCTCTTTTCCTCGATACCAGGGAATTGATAAAGTATTTATTTTAAGAATGATGACCTGCTTTTGCAGAGCATGATTTTTCTTAACATGCCATATCATGATAGGAGGGATATTTTCATCCCTGCGGGTGAGGAATACTGCTGTTTTAGGTACACGAGGTATACCCTCTTTTTCTATTTTTTCCAAAAACACATTAGGAGGCACACCTTTTTCTTTAAGATGTTTAGCAACGTAATAAACTCCCTTATGCCAAATGCACATTATTGCGTATATAATGATTGCAAACATAATTGGAATATAACCGCCATTCATAAATTTGGTAATGTTGGCACTAAAAAATGTGGCATCAATTATCATAAATATACCTGCGACAATTCCGGCCTTAACCATATTCCATTTCCACACTTCACGCAGTGCAATGAATAATAAAACAGAAGTCAATAACATGGTGGCAGAAACCGCAATACCATATGCAGCAGCTAAATTTTCGGATTTGCGAAAGCCAATGATTAATCCCAAAGTCGCTATCATTAATAAGAAATTAGTAACCCCAATGTAAATCTGCCCATAACCTTCAGAAGAGGTTTGTTTTACCTTAAGGCGTGGCAACCATCCCAACTGTATGGCTTGCCTGGTCATAGAAAAAGCACCAGTGATGATCGATTGACTGGCAATGATGGTAGCCACTGTTGCCAAAATAATTAACGGCAACAACAAATATTTAGGGCATAACATATAAAAAATATTATCGTTTGTAGGCACGCCTTCTAGTACAAGAGCCGCTTGGCCCATGTAATTCAACAAGAGTACTGGAAATACTAAACCATACCACGCTCGACGTATTGCTTTCGCCCCAAAATGTCCTAAATCCGCGTATAAAGCCTCCGCCCCGGTTACGCACAGAAATACACCGCTTAGGATGATAAAGCCAGTTGCTCCATTTGCTATAAAAAAATCAATTCCATACCAAGGATTTATGGCAGCTAAAATAGAGGGGTGGCTTACCACGCCCCAAGCGCCTAAAACACCTATGGTTAAGAACCAAAGCATCATCACTGGGCCAAACGCTTTTCCAATAGTTGCAGTTCCCTTAGGTTGAACCATAAATAACAAAATTAAGATAAGCACTGCTGCAGGTACAACGTAATGATGTAGCGATGGTGATAGTATTTCCAAACCTTCTAAAGCAGAGAGTACCGAAATTGCAGGAGTAATTGCCCCGTCACCATAAATTAGTGCCGCCCCAATAAGACCTATGGCAATGATGGTAGGACGCGGCTTTAGTTTTAAGCCTAAAAGCGACATAAGTGCCAGAATTCCGCCTTCGCCATCATTATCGATACGCATTGCCAAGCCTACATATTTCACACTCCCAATCATGATCAGCGTCCACATGATGAGCGATACCGAACCAATTACCGTTCGGGGATCGGGGGTTCCACCAGCTAACAGCAAAACTGTTTTAAAGGTATAAAGAGGGCTGGTGCCAATATCTCCAAAAACAATGCCTAGAGCCGCTAGGCTAAGCATGAGTTTAGGCGACTCCATTGGGTTGCTGCCATTTTTGTGAAGCGCGGTCATAAGGTCGTCCTTGAAATTAAAAGGATTAGCGAAGTTTCAAAAACTGATTGAACCAATCAATGGCCAAAACAGTTACTTCTATGTGCAAATCAGAAACAGGGAGTTGTAAGGTATGCTCAACTTCAGTTGCAAATCCTTTCATAAAACCTCCTATGGATTGTCATCTTATTCCTACATCAAACCGTGGGAATATATTTAATTGTATACCATTGACCACGAGGTTGTAGTTTATAATCTTGCTGCGTTTAACCAAAAAATAAGGAAATGAGATGAAAAAATACATTGCTATGGCTTTATTAGCGTGTGCTAGCGCCGTTGTGTGTGCTGCTGATGCTCCTGTGTCTTCTTCCGCACCTACGCTGGAAGGAAGTTACAGCTGTAAAAGTGTAGAAATCGATGGCAAAACCCCTTTCACCTGCGATGAAACCATTAAGCAAACTGGAAGCACCTATCGCTTTACCGCATCATGTAATGATGGAACCTCTTATAGTGGTACCGGCATTTACCAACCAAATAGCCAATCGTTCTCTGTAGCTTTCAAAAATGACAAAAATGCTAGCGAGATTGGTGTTGCGCTAAAAACCATCGACGCACAAGGCAATTTAATTGGTCAATGGACTAATTTAGATAAAACCGATTTGGGCCAAACAACTTGTACTAAGAAAACTGCTTAATTAACGGCATGAATCAGCGCCTACGCGGGGATGACAGAGAAGGCGCGGTAGTAATCAACCCATTGGCTTTGCTGTCCACTTAGAATTGATAAAGTCGTCCAACCGCTGATGGTACAACCACTTCATCACCAAAAGCACTTCCTAATGCGCTGACCGCCCTCCATCCAGTGCAATGTGCGGGTATGATCATCTTTAAGTTGAATTGTTTCATATCCTCTACGGTCTCCTGAATGATCTTTTCCTTGGCGCGCCCGGAAAGATGAAAACCACCCATGACTGCATAAATTGGCAGATCGGGAAATACTGATTTTGTATGGTGCAAAACATTAATAATTCCCGCATGAGAGCAAGCTGAAAATACGACCAAGCCCTTGTTACGCACGTTCACAACCAAAAATCGTTCGTCCAAAATCAACGGATCTGGAACCCATTCCATATTCGGTAATTGTTTTATATGGCCAGGAAAACCGGTTTCATAAGCAGTAACCCGTGGAATTTATCCACTTAGATAAAACATATCATCCAGCAGTAATCGTTCTTCTTCATGATTAACAACTTCTGCGCCAAGATGCTCTAACTCGGTTACTCAAGGGATTTTTTTAAATAGAATGCAAATATAGGGAATTGCATTTGGAACTTTAGTAATCCCAAGTGCTGCTACTATTGTATATTCCGGTGGAATAACAGCTAATAATGAAGCGGCAGTTTCAACTCCTTCCGCAATATAAATTTTGGTTAAATCAGTATGACTATGCCCAAAGCGCGGATACGCATAATAAAAAAGTGCAATTGTAGTTCAGATTGCTTAAATAAGTATTAACTGTAAATTTTTTTGCAGAATAATGCATGGTTGTAAGATTCAACCTGGATTAAAACATTGTCATAATCCAGGTTGAATTTAAGATATATTTAAAAAGAACCGCTTGGTGATGAGGTCAATTCTGGAGCAACTCTCGCAGTAGGTGGCGTAGAGTCGACGATGGGCTCAGGGGTAAAGAGTCTATCTCGTTGTGTTATGGTACTGCTATCCTGACTTTTCAATCTTTTTGTTAGAGCGTTTTCGATAACGCTTTCATAACCTGAAGGTAATAAAGTGACGGTATGCAAATCCTCCCTTGGTGCTACACGATAACTTAAATAAGGACACTCATAATCCTGCCCCCACAACATGGGGAGATCATTTTTCCAATTAAAGGTAGCGGACCCTGTCGCTGCGGGAGCGAATGGATTCAACTCAATAACAACCATTACATACGCACTTTTACCAATGACGATTAAGTTATCATCAGTAACTTCACCATGGTATTGCTCGATTGGAATTAATGCCAAATCGATGATGTATTCACGAATGCAATCTCCTGAAACATCTTCATCTTCCTCACTTGAGAAATTTAAAAATTTGGCGACGTCTGGATCTACCGATTTAAGAACATATTTTTCAAATTTTTTCCCGGCGGCAATTAACTGCTCCTTTTCTAAGAAATTGAAACAATCGCTAGGGGACTGATCAAAATGTAGAAAATGAAAATATTGCGCAATAGCGGTAACAACACTTTCCTTACGGTTGCGTCTCGATACAAAAATTCTAAACTCATGATCAGGGCGGATATCATACCACTCGCGCAAAATTACCTTGGTCTGACAAGCCGAAGGCTCCGATGAACTGACGAGGGCCAACAAATCACTAAATACTCGTGGGCTTTGGGAAATCATCTCCACAATTTTGCGGCCATCTTTGACTTTCATTGCTTTAAGCATTGAGGACACAAAAGACACCAACTGCTGATTTTTATTACTGTTATCACTCCAATAGACACGATCTTGGCTCATGATGGAAGCAGCCTCTTCAAATAAAAACTTTGAATCTTTGGGGCTTCGTGTCGACATGCGCATGAACGCTTCTTTATTGGAAAATTTGGTAAGGATGTTATTAAACGTTTCTTCTAACTGTCTGCTATCGTATATCGGTGGAGGATTTCCCATCAAAAACTGAATATCATCATAATTCAATGTGACAAAACTTGATGCAAACGTATGTTTTTTTAAAAATGGATACCAATTTTCTACGGAAAATTTATCCACCCGTTCCCATCTTGATTCCGTAGATGATTGGGTTGGTGGGAAATATAATGGATGTTTGGGGTGCAACCAGGGAAAGCTATCGTAATCAGGGGGCTCGACCAATTCGGATTCATCTACGAGACAAAAGTCATCTAACTCATCATCTAGATCGGCTTCTTGTTCCGGAACAGGTTTTTCTTTTGCTTTAGCCGATTGTAAAAGAGCGTTTATTTCATCACTAGAATTCATATCTGACACCCCATATAAGGCACATGCAAATCAAATAAACAAAATGAACAAGAATTTTATCATTTATCTTGCTGATTGCCAAATAAAAGCTCTAGGCGACCTGCAAAAGAACATCGTGCGAATGGATTGGTTTAGTTATTGATTCATCGCGTACAATATAATGACTACGATGCATATAACCAAAATTGCCCAAATGATGAATGGCCGTCTAACCGGCTTATCGCGAGGGACGCGTCTTCTATCTTTAAAAATTTCAATGCTAGGTTCGGTCTGTACATTAGGATGTTTATGATATCCAATATGGCACGAAGGACATTGCCATTCGGGAGCCTTATCCGTGGGTCTGCGCTCATATCCGCATTCAGGACATTTTGTAGGGATGTTGGTTACAGCGGATTTATTTTCCGTTTCTTTCCGTTCGGTGACTATTCTACCGCATATCGGGCATGCTCCTTCTGTTATAGCTATCTCATGATTGCAATACTTACATTTCATTTTTTAAGTCCTCACATAAGATATATTATAGTCACATTGCAATTCCAATTTTCCTTAACTCATATTATCTCAATTCCTTATTACATTCATTTTCAATTTTTATCCTCTTCATCTTCTTTCTTTACAGGCATAAAATCAGCTTGAGAAACAGGATATGACCTTTTTTTCATGGACATTGGACTTCCAGATATTGATGGTTATGAAGTAACCCATCAAATCCGTATGCAAGACCTTGTTAAGAAAACTCACACTCCTATTATCGCTTTAACTACACATGTGGGTGATGACTAACTAACGCCCCCCATCATTTTCAGGTCTTCATTAATAATAGTTAATTTAGATATATAAAGTTCGGCAAGTTTTGAGCCGGATTGGACGTTTGCAAATTTACCCCAAACAATATGGCTTTCGTTTTTATCACTGGGATAGATCATCCATGATTCGGAATATCTATCTTTCAAAAATGCAATGGCCATAGTATTTAATTCAACGATGCTGTTCACATACATTTTTTTGGCATCTTCTGAATCTTGATACACCGAAGCCATTCCTATGATAAATTCATAATAGATACTTGCTATGTCATGAGGATCGGCATCTTTTAAAAGGTCGATTTTGATTTTTTCAGATGGCCAGCGGATGATCGGAACTTCATAAAATCCATAAATTTCTCGGATGAGAGGCAACGGATTTGCAACGCTATCCCCCATGCTTTCATTATCAATCAGCGAAAATGTAGTTGCTCCTAAATCATAAAACGTATTTTCGGGATGGAAATCATCGTGGATTACCGAAACTAAATCTCTTGGTGATATTAAAGGATCTGGGCTGACAATGCTCTTATGCAACTCTCCCGTTTGTTGACCTATGCTATAGAATACGTCTTTTAGCTTGTTGATGTCTTTGTGTTCCAATAGCTCATACGTCATAATTTTAAAAAGCTCTTTTCCTTGAGCGGCTTCAAGGATTGCAAAATAGTACGTGTTGCTGTCATGTTTAGATTGGTACAAATTGACTAACTTACTTAAAGTGACTTTGGCAGCCTTGGGGTTTTGCTCAATTTCAGGAATTTTTGAATAGTTTTGTAATGCTAATAGTGATTCTGCTTCTTTTCTTGTACCCACGCCTTTGAGAACAAATTTCATTTGTTCATCGATAAATACGAGATAGATAAAATGATTTGACGCTCCTGCATTTAATTTTTTAACGGTAACCTTTTTATCATCTAATCCTTGTTCGGAAACAAAGCGTTTCGCAACATAAAGAGCTATTTCCGGTTCCCAATATTTAGTAACCTTTGGCGACATTTCCTTGAAATCATAGGGCTCAATTACTGCTGCGAATGTAGTTCTGGGCAAACAACACAGGGCCATGACCAGAGCTATGTATAGATAATTGAATGGATTTTTAGATTTGAGTTTAAGTTTGAAAGAGTTCAATTTCTTTATCTAGAGCTTTAAAATTGATCAGATTGTACATCATTAGCCATTGATAAATCAACGCAACAAGTCCAGCTCACACCTTTCAATATTTTTTTATTTTTTAAACGCTAAAATGTTGACCTATGAAATCAGGATCATTTGGATAGCTATTTTCTTGGACAGGAAGTGGTTATGACAAAGCCTCATTTAACAAATTACGATCACCAAGCCTTACCTTTCTCCAAATTACATGAGTATTCTGTACACTGCGGCACGGATTATTTAGCTGTAAAAGATGCACCTGCCATGCTCAAAGAAATTCAACCTTTAAATAAGGTTCTCGACTTAGGTTGCGGTAGCGGTTTAGCCACGCGTTTTCTTAAACAGCATTTTCCCGAAGCCTTCGTCATCGGAGCTGATATTAATGAAAAGATGTTAGAACAAGCGATTGCTAGTGATCCTCAAGGGCTTTATTTGCAGTTCCCAGAAAGGGATAACGAAATTTTGTATCCCTTTCTACCCTCAACGTTTGACGCTATTGTTTCTTCCTTTGTGGTCCATGAAAATCAAACACTTGACGAGCTGCAGGCGTTTTTCCGTAATGCACAAAACCTCCTTAGACCGGGCGGGCTATTTCTTGCGTGGGATGTTTATAAAAATCTATTTGCAGGTTCTTGGGTCAGTATAGAAAACAACTCAGCCGCAAATGCCCATATCGAGGAAGGTCAACCCTATTCGGTTAAACTTGCTCCTTCAGGTGCTTGTGTTTCCGGAACGTATTGGTCTCCTGAAACCTTGTTGAAGGTTGCTAACTCTGTAGGTTTAATGACGCAATCTCTTAGCTATCCTCTTGCCGAACAAAGCAATGACATCAATTGGAAAGATGAGACACAGTTATCGCCTTACTTTGTTATAGCGTTAAAAAAATAGATAATGCATTATTTATAACGTTTAAATGTTTAATCTGTGCCGTGGAAACGATATAATCCACAGCTTTTGAGGTACACACACGAAAACTATGGATTCTGTTAAAAGCGGCTTAAGCCCAGTTTGTAGCATTCTGCGTACTTTGATGGCGGAAACCCAAATCAAAGAAGCGGAACTTGCAAGAAAGGTGGGATTACCACAAACCACCATCAACCGGTTGCTCTTAGGAGGCACAAACGATCCACGTGCCCATACCTTAAAACCTATTGCTGATTTTTTTGGAGTTACCATTGGGCAATTGTGCGGGTTTGAACCGCTGCCACTGAATAGAATTAAGGGAAGCGTAAACAGTAGCAACCCAAGCTCTTGGACATTCATCCCAATAATTACCTGGGAAATGGTTTCATCATTGAGCTGTACCCGCAAAAATTTAACCCCACACTCACATAAAAACTGGATTGGAACAGAGCGTTTAATTTCCAGCGACTCATTTGCATTAAGAAGCTTATCGTTCATGGAACCTAGGTTTGGCAAAGACTCTACCTTGATCATTGATGCACAAACCGAATATCGCGATGGGCATTTTATAGTAATTGCATTAGATGGAATTCATCCCACCATTCGCAAAGTGTTACGTGATGGCAGTGATACCTTGCTGCAGTCTTTTGACCAGACGCAAACTACTAAATTAAACACACAACACACCATCTATGGCACGGTTGTAGAGTCACGCATGGATACCTATTTATGACACATTCTTATCGTATTGTTTCAGTGGATGACAGCTACCGAGACACCGGAAAAGTTCATGTAAAAGTACAAGTAACGGGCAAGGCAAAAACGTTCAAGCGCTCCGTTAGCGAGCTGTATCAAAAAGAATGGTTGGAAAAATTCTCTCGTGAAGACGTGGCCCATATTGCTGCACTGTACACGGCGGAGCACACTAAAAATCTAGATCTTATCAAACGATTTCCCCAACGCACCCCCGCCACAAAATCCAGTGTAATAACCGTTGGCATTTTGTTTACTACTTTTTTAATTTTATCCAATCTGGCGGCATTTAAGCTTGCAGCATTCGGTCCAATTACCTTTGCAGCAGGCTTAATTTTTTTTCCATTAACGTATGTATTTGATGACATTTTAACGGAGGTGTATGGATTTAAAGTGAGCAGGCGTATTATCTGGATGGCCCTTCTTGCCAATACCATTATATTCCTTGGCACATGGCTCACGATTTATCTAACACCATCCCCTTTCTGGAATTATCAAGAAGCTTATGCGACGGTTTATCAAGGTACCTTGCGCGTGTTTGCCGCATCCATGATCAGTTATTTTTTTGGTGAATTCACCAACTCCACAATATTGGCTAAATTAAAAGTGGCAACCTTAGGAGAGCATCTATGGCTGCGAGCAATCACCAGTACCGTGATTGGTGTGGGAATTGATACCATTCTTTTTACTCACATCGCATTTTTAAATACCATCCCTTATGCGAATATTTGGCAAGTTATTGCTACGATGTTTGCCATTAAAGTTCTTTATGAAGTATGTGCATTACCCATTACGTATAAAGTAACCGACTATTTAAAACGCAAAGATAATGTTGATCATTACGATTTTAAAACTAAGTTTAATCCATTCTCTTTTGAGTTATAAAACATTAGGACAAGCCTCATAGTTTGCATGTTTGTGTACTGAGAAATACAATGGCCAGAAGGACTAAACGGATTTATGTAAAAAGGGAACTAAAATGAAAACAACTGTAGCCGATGTATTGGTAGAAACCCTGCAAGCTTTAGGCGTAGAACGTATTTATGGGGTGGTTGGTGACTCCTTAAATGGAATTACCGACTCGATTCAACGCAAGAAAAAAATTAAATGGATACACACCCGCCACGAAGAAGCGGCAGCGTTTGCAGCAGGGGCAGAAGCCCAACTAACCGGCGAGTTAACGGTTTGTGCCGGGAGCTGCGGACCAGGAAATTTACACCTTATCAATGGCTTGTTTGATGCGCATCGCAGCCATGCTCCTGTATTAGCGATTGCTGCCCACATCCCGACTCAAGAAATTGGCAGTAATTATTTCCAAGAAACGCACCCCCAAACTTTATTCAAAGAATGCAGCACTTTTTGTGAACTGGTCTCCTCACCCGACCAAATGCCACGAATGTTGGGTTTGGCAATTCAAGCCGCCATATCGAACCGCGGTGTAGCAGTATTGGTAATTTCAGGCGATATCGCGCTTGCCGAAGCTATTAATAAAGACCCCATCAATTGGCCACGCAAAGCAAATCCTATTGTGGTTCCCAATAATGACGAATTGAAAGACATGGCGAAGTTATTGGAGAAAGGGAAAGTAACCGTGCTGTGTGGTAATGGTTGTGCCGGCGCTCACTCAGAATTGATGCAACTATGCGATACTTTAAAAGCTCCGATGGTGCACGCATTGCGCGGCAAAGAACATGTGGAATATGATAATCCTTACGATGTAGGCATGACCGGATTCATTGGTTTTTCTTCCGGATACTACGCTATGGAAGATTGCGAAACCTTATTGATGTTGGGAACCACGTTCCCTTATCGACAATTTTATCCCTCGCATGCTCGTGTAATTCAAGTTGATATTGCAGGGGATGCTCTTGGCCGTCGCTGTCCTATTGATTTGGGAGTAGTGGGCGATGTGAAAGAAACCATTAAAGCCTTATTGCCATTATTGAAAAAAAGAACAGACTCAACCTTCTTAGACAATGCCGTAAAGCATTACCACAAAGCTCGTGAAAAACTAAACGACTTGGCCAAGGACAGTAATCGTCCTAATTTAATTCATCCGCAATACGTAGCAAAATGCATTAGCGATTTAGCCACTGAAGATGCCGTATTTTGCTGTGATGTGGGGACACCCAGCGTATGGGCGGCGCGTTATTTACAAATGAATGGCAAACGACGATTGCTTGGCTCATTCAATCATGGATCGATGGCGAATGCTTTATCACAAGCAATTGGCGCGCAAACAGCTTTCCCCAAACGCCAGACCATTGCAATGTGTGGTGATGGTGGATTTACCATGTTGATGGGCGACTTCATTACCTTGGCACAAATGGGTTTGCCGGTAAAAGTCGTTATTTTCAACAATGGCACCTTAGGTTTTGTTGAATTAGAGATGAAAGCGGCTGGGTTTTTAAATTTTGGAACTGATTTAAAAAATCCAGATTTTGCGGCCATGGCAAATGCGATTGGGATATATGGAAAACGCGTAGTAAATTCCAATGAATTGGAAGATGCTTTGCAAAGTGCCTTTGCTCATAAAGGACCTGTGCTGGTTGATGTTGTCACCAACCGCATGGAATTAGCAATGCCGCCGGCGATTACCGCGGAGCAAATTAAAGGCTTCAGCTTATACATGACCAAAGCTATTATGGATGGGCGGGGGTCAGAAGTCATAGAGTTAGCTAAATCTAATTTGTGGCGATAACTCTACTGGCTTGGCCGTCCACTCGCTGATGTTCTGTTCGAGTATCAGCGAGTTAACGCTAAGGAATCCTTACGCTGAAGCACTGCATTACGTAGATGATAGTCACCACAATCATCGAACAATTAAATATACAATTGATTAGATTTGCCAAAGGGATGTATTGATTTACCAGTATTAACAACAGCAGACAAAACAAGGCCATAATTAAATCATTTAATGGGCGCATATTATTATCATCATCTCTTTGTATATGCATAGTATAGATTATGCGGGCTTTAATGAGTCCGCATTGCTACAAATTTTTGTTTGCCTATTTCCGAAGAACACATTGAAAAACAACTTCTTGCGCTTGGAGTGGCTTCCGATTCGCTTTCTTGTTCCGCTGCTTCAATTAACTCCATTCGTTCCGCACTCATATGCGCATAAGTCCATTGCTCACCTGCCTCATCCTCACCCACTTCCAGTCTTAAAGGCTCAAAAAACATAGAAGGTACTTTTGTATAGAATAGACTATTTACAGGAATTAAAGTGTTATTTAAAAACCTTTCATGATTAAATCATACTCAAACTACGAGAATATATGTCGAGGTATTCTTGATCAATCAGAATGAAATGGAAGAATTAACACATAACTTTGATTGGTCCAACACGCCATTAGGGCAAGTAGATACATGGCCGCACAGCTTAATAACCATATTGCGTACCATGCTAGCAAGTCGTTATCCCATGTGGCTTGGCTGGGGAAAAGGGCTTACATTCTTTTATAATGACGCTTATGCCAAGATGACACTGGGCCCAAAACATCCATGGGCTTTGGGCCGATCATTTCATGAAGTATGGGCAGAAGTTTTTTCTGAAATTGGACCTCTCGTCGAGTCGGTGCTTCAATCCGGAAAAGCGACTTGGAATGAAGGACTACTGCTGTTTTTAGAGCGCAATGGGTTTCCAGAAGAAACCTATCATACGTTTTCATATAGCCCTGTATTTGAAACTAAAGGGAGCATCGGCGGGATATTGTGCGTTGTTACCGAAGATACTGAACGTAACATTGGTGAACGTCGTTTGCGTACCTTACGAGAACTT
>CAMAYX010000057.1 GCA_945862405.1 Legionella genomosp. 1 | reverse complement strand
ATATCATGAAGTTGGACAAGATTATTATGAAAATCAATACCGGGAACGTATAATAAAAAGCTTAAGTTTCCGTGCAAAAGCGCTTGGATTTGAGCTCGTAGAGATTCCTTGTTAATCAATAAGTTACAGGGAAGTTCTTTGGGAGCATTAGCGAATCCAGGACTGAGTTTTGTTCAATGATTGATCTGGATGCTTCGCTCTGCTCGCAATGACGATCAGTTTTTAAACAATTGACGCTTAGCCTGTCGAGCCCAGTCTGCATCTCTTACAAACAATTGCTTTTAACCAAGAGATCGCTTAGCCTTTTAAAAAAGATGGCGCGGGGTGTCGGCATTGCCGGCTGAGAAACACCCGTAGAACTTGAACTGGGTAATACCAGCGTAAGAATCGCCTATGAGTCTAGTAAGAACTCTACTATCTTGGTCTTAAATCCTTGATTTACTGTGCTCCGTTGCTCACATACTTAAGTATGCTCCGCTACGGTGCTCGCAAATCAAGGATTTAAGACTCAAGCTAGCGAATTCTCACTAGACTCTTGTTACTGCAGACGAATTGTGAGTTTTTGTAACCTGGTTGCTTGCAACCTGGAATTTGATCTCAATCTACGATTCTTCACTTCCTGCCCATCTTCATGGTTTTTAATTTTTGGAGATTGGTCATGTCAAATTTATCCACTCGTACTACTTTACTGCTCAATTGGTATGCTAATCCTTACCATACGCCGATTTTTGTTGCGCATGCACTTGGGTTTTATCAAGACGAAGGTATTAAACTAGCGATTCTCGAGCCTAATGATCCTAGTGATGTCACCGAAGTTGTTGGCTTGGGTAAAGTGGATTTTGGTGTTAAGGCGATGATTCATACCGTGGCTGCTAGAGCTAAGGGTTATCCGGTTAGGTCGATTGGTACGTTGTTGGATGAACCGCCTACAGGTTTGATTGCTTTGAAATCCAGTGGTATTTCCTCGTTTCAGGATATTGTTGGTAAACGCGTGGGTTATATTGGCGAGTTTGGCAAAAAAATTATTGATGATTTAGCTTCTTTGGCTGGGATTGATCCCAATTCTTATCAAACCGTACGCGTCGGTATGAATGTAACCGATGCCATTTGCCGCGACGTTATTGATACCGGCATTGGCTTTATTAATTTCCAAGTGGTGGAGCTTGAGTATTTACGCGGTGAAGCGGTGTTTCTGCGTTTGGATCAATTAGCGGGTCTTGGTTGCTGCTGTTTTTGTTCCATCCAATTTATTATTCCCGAACATATTTTACGCCAGCCTAACTTAATTCGTGGATTCTTAAATGCAACTCAGCGTGGAGCCGCCTTTACCACTGAGCAGCCTGAAGAAGCTTATGAATTACTCTGCCGGGCAAAACCACAATTGCGTACTGCGATGTATGAAAAAATCTTTATGCGTACCCTGCCCTTTTTCTCACGCTCTCTGCACAACGTAGAAAGGGATTGGAATAAAGTGGGTAAATATGCCCGTCATTTGCAGGTGGTGGGTGAAGGCTTTGATATCGCCAGCTGTTACACCAATCAATTTCTGCCAGAAACACCGCATGCTGATGTGAAAGCCATTGCATGTTGCATTGAAGACTAAAATGCACGCAGGTGTTATTGGTGCCGGTATTATGGGATTAGTGTTAGCCCTGCGCTTAGTAAGGCAGGGTTGGCAAGTAACTTTGTTTGAAAAAAGCCCATCGTTGAAGGCTCTAAACAATTGCAGTCTTGCAGCTGCAGGTTTATTAACCCCAACCTGTGAAATGGATAAAGCTGAGCCTTTAATTTTCGCTTTGGGCAGCGAAGCATTGCAACTTCACTGGCCCAAGATTCTTAGCGAACTACAACAGGAAATTTTTTTCCAAACTCGAGGTTGTGTGGTTGTTCACCACCCACAAGATCATGGTGAATGGGATCACTTTATATATAGGATTTCCAGCAAACTAGATTGCGTTGACATGAAGCTACTCGATGAAGCAAACCTAGCTGAGATTGAGCCAGGATTGAGCCAGTTTTCTAGAGCTTATTTTTTTCCGCAGGAAGGACAAATTGATGCGCAAAACGTTGTTGCAGCACTGGCCGATGAATTACTAAATTGTGGCGGCTCACTAGAGTTCAACGCTGACATTATTGGCTTTGAGTCGTTTCAGATAAAAACAACGCTGACTACGCGTGTATTTGACTGGGTCTTTGACTGTCGCGGTTTACTTGCGAAAGACATATTTACGGATCTTCGCGGGCTCAGAGGCGAATTAATTTGGCTGCATGCCCCGGAAGTAAAATTGCAACGTCCAGTGCGCTTCTTACACCCTAGATACAGTATTTATATTGCCCCTAGGCCTGAACAAATCTTTCTCCTAGGCGCGAGTGAACTTGAAGCTGAGGATTTTAGCAACATCTCATTACGCACCATGCTTGAATTATTAAGTGCTGCGTATTGTCTTAACCCAGGTTTTGCCGAGGCAAGAGTTTTAAAAACCGTAACTCAATGTCGCCCAGCATTACCAAACAACTTACCCTCTATAAAAACCCAAAAAGGATTAACCGCCATTAATGGCTTATATCGCCATGGTTTTTTAGTTGCACCCACGCTTGCGGAGGAAGTAGTGCGTGGAACCTATGCTGAACAACGTCACTATCCAGAACTATGGGATGATTATGATTACCATTTATATCAATAGTAAAACACAAACCCTTGCTGCAAATTGCACTCTGCAGGAGTTCATTGCGCTACAAAATCTTGAGGGTGAACATATCGCGGTAGCACTCAATCAACGTTTTATCCCGCGCGCATTATTCGCCTCTACCCTACTCGAACACAACGATAGCATTGATGTCATTGTGCCCATGCAGGGAGGTTAATATGTGGCAACTGGCGGATGAACAGATTATTAACCGGCTTCTCTTGGGTACTGCAGCCTATCCTTCACTGCACACTATGGAGGAAGCTATACGCCAAGCCCGTGTGAACGTTATCACCGTTTCCTTGAAGCGTCATATTCCTCAAGGGCAAGGTGGAAATTTATTCTGGGATAGAATCCAGAGTTTGGGTTGTCATTTACTACCTAATACCGCTGGCTGCAAAGATGCACAAACCGCAATAACCACGGCGCAAATGGCACGTGATTTGTTTGCAACGAATTGGATTAAATTAGAAGTCATAGGCGACGATTATACCTTACAACCTGATCCTTTTGAGCTGTTAAAAGCTGCCGTCAGTTTAGTTAAACTAGGATTTGAGGTATTCCCTTATTGCACTGACGATTTAATTCTCTGCCAAAAATTAGTGGATGCAGGCTGTCGAATTTTGATGCCCTGGGCCGCACCAATAGGTTCCGGAAAAGGCATATTAAATCCCTATGCTTTGCAAAATTTAAGGATGCGTTTTCCTGACATTACGCTGATAGTTGACGCGGGAATCGGCAAGCCTTCGCATGCGGTACAAGTCATGGAATTAGGGTTTGATGCCGTGCTTATAAATTCCGCAGTAGCTCATGCCGTCCAACCTGTCACCATGGCAAGCGCATTCCGCGATGCGGTAGTAGCGGGCAGACTTGCTTATGAAGCAGGATTTATGCCGGAGCGTAATTTAGCAAACCCAAGCACGTCTCTAGTGGATACGCCTTTTTGGCAACAGGAGTCTAGGACTTGAACAACGTTATTACCTTAGCAGGATTAGACAGTAGTAAGCTTTCTGGCGTAGATGCGGATTGTAGAACGTTCAAGAGTTTAGGCTTTGCTGTCGAGGCTGTGATTTCTGCAACTACGCAACAAAATCACTTAGGCGTGCAAGCAATTGTTGCTGTATCGCCAGAATATATAGCAGAACAACTACAACACTTGTGCAAAACGAGGAAACCAGCTGCAATTAAAATTGGGATGCTAGGCTCCCTTTCTGTCATTGAAATGTTAGTTAATTTTCTTAAGAATTTTCAGGGATGGGTTATATTAGATCCTGTGATTCAAGCCTCTTCAGGTGGCAACTTATTTAAGGGCGATTTATCGAACTATGTAGAGAGCTTACGACGCTTATTGCCGCACGTGGATGTAGTAACCCCAAATGTCCGCGAAGCTGAGCTTCTTGCCAACCAAGACATCCAAAGCTATGGTGATGTTAAATCCGCGGTGGATAAATTATTAGCCCTAGGTGCTAAAAGCGTTTATCTCAAAGGAGGGCATCTCCCCGATCGTAAATTCTGCCAAGATTTCTGGACAAATGGGGAGCAGGCTTTTTGGTTAAGCACCCTCAGACACAAACATCAACAATACCGAGCAACCGGTTGCACATTGTCATCCGCGATAACAGCAGGTCTCGCCCATGGCTTTAGACCCTGCGATGCGATGGTTATCGCCAAGATGTTTACGCAGCAAAGCATTCGCCTGGCCAAACCGCTAAACTCACAACAATATGCTTTAAATTACTTAGGATGGCCCGAAGGTGAGGAGGATCTTCCTTTCGTTTCCGCGCTCCCCTTACACAGTTGTCCCCAATCTTTTCCTACGCCTGGCCCCATAGGTCTTTATCCAATTGTGAACAGCAGTCTTTGGGTAAAACGCCTTCTTGCATTCGGAGTAAAAACGATACAGTTGCGCATTAAAGACTCTTTCTCCCAGCAAGAATTGCAGCAAGAAATTTACACCAGTGTCCAACTCGCAAAACAGCATAATGCCAATTTATACATAAATGACCATTGGCAATTAGCTTTACAAAGCAAAGCTTTTGGAGTGCATTTAGGGCAAGAGGATATTCATGAGGCTGATATATCAGCCCTGCTGGACGCAGGACTGCGCTTAGGTCTAAGCACGCACTCTTATTATGAAGTAGCGAAAGCGCATGCGCTAGCTCCCTCTTATATGGCATGCGGACCAATTTTTGCCACCAACAGCAAAGCCATGGAATTTGCACCGCAGGGAGTAGAGGCACTGAAGCGTTGGCGTCGCAGTTTATCGTATCCATTAGTGGCGATCGGCGGAATTAATGAACTCAACTTATTACAAATTTTAAGCACAGGTGTGGACGGAGCTGCATTAATTTCAGCAATCACACAAGCGGCTGATCCACAAAAAAGTACACAACGATTATTAGATTTAACTCAGCGAGAACTTACCCATGTTGAACCGTTATGAACAACAAATCAAACTTGCAGAAATAGGTCTGCACGGCCAAGAACAGTTTATGAATTTGAAAGTTTTATGCATTGGCGCCGGCGGTTTAGGATCCTCCTTATTGTTATACCTAGCGGCGGCAGGAGTAGGTACAATAGGCATCGTTGATGGCGATTCCATTAGTGAAAGTAATTTGCATCGCCAAATCTTATATTCTCACGATGAAATTAATCGACCAAAAGTGAATGCGGCAAAATCACGTATTGAGTCTTTAAACCCAGAAATAAATATCAATGTTTATCACTACCGCGCTAACAAAGAAAATGCAGCAACACTTATTTCGCAATACGATATTGTGGCCGACTGTAGCGACAATTTTTACACTCGTTATTTAATCCATGATACGTGTTTTGCATTGAATAAGGTTTATGTCTACGCTAGCGCTTCACAGTTTCGCGGGCACTGTGGTGTGTTTGTAGGAAGTCCCTGCTTACGCTGTGTGTTTCCTTTTACAAATTCGGGTGGTGGAAGTTGTAGTGCCGAAGGTGTGTTAGGTGTTAGTCCTGGATTACTGGGCGTGATTCAAGCGGCTGAAATTTTGAAGTGGAGTTTAGATTTAGGCAGCTCCTTACATAAGAAATTACTTTTGGTGGATTTGCTGACCTTGCAGTTTAAAGAAATTGCATTGCAGGTTAATCCTGAGTGTGAGTTGTGTGCAAATTGATGAGGAACATACTTCAGTATGTGAGCCCTATCGAGTAGGAGGGGCCTTACGGTCCCAGTCCTCTCACACCACCGTACATGCGATGTCGCATACGGCGGTTTCAACTAAGCGTTCTACGCCTTAGTCTTATTGTACAAGCTAAATAAACCCAATTTATCAAACCAACTATTCGGCATTGCCGAGTTAATGATTGGATTGTGCGACTTTTTCTTATTGTACAATTAAACATTGTTCTATTATTAACCTAATTAAATTTTTTAGGTTATAATTGATACAAATTTTTATCAGCAAGGCTTGAGGGATGGCACCAAGTACACAGGATTTTAATTTAACTGTAACTGAGTTTTTTGAGTTACAAGTAAAGAAAAACCCAGAGCTTATAGCCCTTAAGGATTCATATAATGAGTTTTCTTATTTAGCTTTAAATGAAAAGGCGAATCAGTTCGCTCGTAGCTTAAAATCACATTCTGTTAAATCAGGTGATTTTGTTGCCATACTCCTAGAAGGCCCTACATTAAGACCTCTGCATTGAGAAGCCACCGGAATCCAATTTTTACACAGGAAAGTCTTTTATTTTACTATCATACACCGGTTGGGCGTCATTTAATGATAATTTTGAGTATATTTCAAGCGACTGCCGACTTTCATGCCCTGAATAAGGCTGTAATAACGCATCATCAACACCTTGCTTTTTCATCCAGGTAAATAAAAAATGTCTTAACTTATGGGGTGAAATGGAATGCTCTATTCCTGATTTTTGCGTATATTGCGCCAATATTTTTCTTATTCCGCGATCTGTATAAGGTTTTTTCCATGAAGACTCAAATAGATATGTTTGTTTGTTTTTTTTCGAATTATCAACATGAATAGCTAGTATTTCCCTAAATGAAGTAGGATACGGAACTATTCTGTCTTTTTTTCCTTTTCCTTCATTAATTCTCATCTGACATCGATCAAAATCAATATCAGACAATTTAATATGTATCAGCTCTGTTACTCGTACCCCTGTGTACAGTAATGTTTTAATCATAACCACATGCTGCATATTGCGGGATTTCCAGACCGCCTCGTAATATTTGGAAATTTCCTCTTCTGTTGGAACCTGCGGAAGCCTTTTTGGGGATCCAGTGTTAACTTGGACGTCCAACTCTTTTCTAATTTGCCTGAATACTTCTCTTAAGTAGTTATAATCAGGGTTCTCAGGTTTCAGCAGTTTGATTAACTGCTTCGCTTTCTCTTTGACTGGCATTCGATTGTTCTCTGGCATGAGCGAAATCCTCAATATTGATCATTAGACGCTTTGCCAAATCTAAAAGGAAAGTGCCATAGGGGTTAAAATGGGAATGGATAAGGGGTGACAACGCTCTATAATCCTCTGGTGTCAGCTTATTGCGCCAGTATGGATCTGATAATATCTCTTGTATTAGTAGTGTGTTGATATACACGGCGCAGGCTTGCAAAAGATGCAGGCATAAAATCGATAATTCTTGTTCATCTGGGTCATTGCTGTTGATTTCACCGAGCTTTCCATAAAAGAAAAAATTCATCACACCGTTTAATCGTTCTACAATATTAAGCCCCGCATTAATTTCTATGCGCAATTCTTCTTGCTGCAAGTATTTACAAAGAAATATCGTTTTGGCGGCTTTTCCTATTTCACAAATGGCTTTGTAGGCGGGATGCTTGTAATTATCTTTGCTAAATCGCTTAACGAAAACATCTGCTTCCACCAAGCCAAGTTTAAGCGCAACGATATGCTTAACGGCCTCATTATAATCAGTTTCAATATGTTTCCATTGTATGCTGTCTTTTAATATGGCGGTTAAATTTGTATACAATTGCTTGTCAGAATCGGACACCATATATAATTTTTGTTTATTGATATTTTTAAGTCGAGGTAAAAGTTCGAAATTAATCAGCTTGCCGATACCAAATCCAATGGTGCTTTGGCCATGCGTATCCACATATGCCGCATTGAGATCCATTTTGGTACTATGTTCCAGTATACCTTTAATCATGGAACCCACTTCAGACGATGTGCACGTTTTACTTTGTGAATGAATGCATAGCGCATTGGTATCAACATGCCAATAAACCATAATGCCATGCCCCCCTATAACGGCCATGCCATTCTGTCATCAGATTTTGATCCCATGAATTCAGTTTTTTTGAATCACAGGCAACGGTTGTTGTGGCTGTTCCAA
Source organism: Legionella genomosp. 1 (assembly GCA_945862405.1). Taxonomy (GTDB): domain Bacteria; phylum Pseudomonadota; class Gammaproteobacteria; order Legionellales; family Legionellaceae; genus Legionella_A. The sequence goes on along the minus strand of CAMAYX010000057.1, from coordinate 4,350 downwards.
AAATTGCAGGGTCGCGGATACTAATAACGGCATTAATTACTTCCCTTATCGCCAATTTGACGTTGGTTGGATTAATACAACGGCGTTTAACATAGTGCAGATCCGTCTCATTAACATCAGGATTAGCAATACTTATTCCTTTCAATCCTGTGTTAGTACCGATAGCATAAAGACTTAGCAATAACCGCATGACAAGGTTATCGGTATCCATATTGGAATATTTACCCACGGTTTCCAAATGACGCGTAAATCCTATACGAACATTGGATTCCTGAAAAGCATCTATAAGATTGATATACCCCCATCTTTTGATGATTTCATTGTGTAACTCAACAAGGTTCTCTGGTAATTTTTGGGGTAAGGACGGGCTAATTTTTATATGGCCGCCATTTTTATCGGAGAGAGTCACCTTATCATTAGCCAATATAGTTTCATTCAGTGATGATAAGCCACTCGTCATATCAGCTTTGAGTAACGCTATAAATTCCCTTACATCGAGAGGAAGGCCTAATTCTTTATAATATTGGACTTTATTTTTATCAAAATCGGGTGGATCATCCTTTTTGGGGTCACGATAACGATAACCCTTATCAATCCAAAGCCCCTTGTAGCTCAACTTTCTTCTTACTTCACCACAAATAACCATCTCATAGCTCAGTTTGTTAATCCGAGGTGAGGGAGCTGTTTTATTTATGTGCTCTAGATGAGAGTTAAGGATAAATAGATAATGTGACAGCACCAGAGAACATATAGGAAAAAATGATTGATAATCGGTTTTATTTTTCTCCAGTTGATACTGTCCCTCTGGTAAATTAGGGGTTAACGAATGCAACTCGCATTCAATCATGCTGTTGGACTCATTGGTTATTACGTCGGCTTTTGATAGACCAATAGAAACATTAGCATCAATTAAAACATCGCATTCTGCCGCGCTCTCATCGGAAGGACATGGTTGAAGAAGCGTTAAAACAATAGATCCAACGCTCACCGGGATTTCCTGCGCCTCAATAACAAAATCAAGCCAATCATTTGAAATGACATGGGTAAGCGGAGCCTGCTCATCTCCTTTATATACGTTTCCAGTCGTATCTCGATGCTTGATAATAAAATTGATTGCTGAAAGCAATGCTTTGTTCTCATCGTCTCGAGCATTAAATTTTAAAAGTGACAATAAGTCGAGAAGCTCCGTTCTACTGCCTCGGGAATATAAAGAACGCATTTTTGTTCTAACTTGTTTTTTATACCAATTGCCACGCTGACTTAAATCTGCTTTTATTCGCTTTAGTGTTTCGATGTCAACCACTGGATAGATGGTATCCTTGATCATGCCGTCCGGATAGTCCAGGGCTGTTTCGGTCAATTTCAATAAAATATCAAACTTGCCTTCAACACGTTTAATCTCTTTAACAGCAGTTTTGTTAACATGATTTTCAGACGATTTTTTAATTTTCCTGACTAATTTTGCAAATAAATCACTAAGACTATCCGCCAACAATTCAGCACGAACATGGCAAAATATGGCAACCATGGCATATTTTGCACACTCATCTAGTTCGTTGATGTGGCTGGGTGAGTAGGCCATAATTCGGTCATAGTATTTAAGTAATATTTTTCTGGATAAACCTGCTGTAATGCTTTCTGGCAAACATAATGTTTCAATAGCCTCATACTTTTCTAGGGCAAATGGAACATGTTTAAGCTTGGCGCCGGGGCTCCCTTTTTTTAGCGTGTTTAAACTTATCTTCTTAGACCGTTGCTTTTTATTTACTTTTTCATCAACTGTGTGATTAAGAATGGTGTCAATAAACTTTTTGTCCGTTGGACTTAAATGATGGCTTATTTTTTCAAAAATCTGTGTTTCAAACTTTTTTTTGGCAGAATCCAGGTAACGTTTTTCCTGCTTATCGGAAAATGATTCTATCTTTGCTAACTGATAATAGGCTTTAAGTGCTGATTTAATTTCATGATCTTGTGGCATTTTGGGTAATAGTTCGGAAACAAGCCAGTTTATAAAATGAATACCATCTGCATCGGTTGCTTCTCTAAAACCAAACATACCTCGAATTGTTTGTCTAAATCGTGTAGTCGTTCGGTGATTGACATCAAGTTCGTGAAAATAACAAGACTCGGTTTTAATTTCTTCAGCCATGTATTTGGATAAATAGGACACAAGATCATTGTGTGTTTCCGGGAAAGTTTTTTTTATTTTGTAGTACTGTAACATCACTGCGAACAGTAGCTGGCTCGTGACGTCTTTCTTGAACATAATTGCTTTAAGCTCGTCAGTAGTGAGCTTAAAGTCATCGCTACCTAAAAATTCAATTTCAGTTTCGCTTAGGTTGATGTCCACATTAACCCCTAATCCTTCATCAATGATTTTTTAAGATAATTTTCCTTTGCTATTGCCATAGCCTTTCGCAAATGAGCTTCTAGAATCTCTCTGGGTGGCATTTCCGTTAAATACTGGGCAACGTGGATTCCTGTTTTATCCATTTCAAGGTATTCAATATCGTCATGATCTTTTCCTGCACAAAGGATAATCCCCATAGGCTTGCTTTCATGATGAAAACGTTCATTTTTATCGAGCCAATTAAGATACCACTCCATTTGACCTTTATATGCTGGATCGAAGTCCCCTAATTTCAGCTCTATCGCGATCAGCCTGGATAATCGTCGATTAAAAAACAACAAGTCCAAATAACGATCTTTTTTGCCGGTGCTCATTCGTTTTTGACGAGCAACAAAACAAAAATCGGTTCCTAACTCTTGCAGAAACTCGGTGATATTATTCAGAATTAAATTTTCCAGCTCCTCTTCTGATTGACACTCATTCTCTTTAATAAAATTGAGGAAATATGGATCTTTAAACGTTAGATCCGATGTCATTTCATCCGTTTGTTTAAGTTCGTCTAATTGTAATCTAATTACGCCTTCAGGCTGCTTACTCAGAGCTATCCGCTCATACAACATACCATTCAGCTGTTTTTGCAGTGCACGGACACTCCAACGCTGAACACGGCACATTTCAGCATAAAAATCACGTTTCAAGTCATCATCGATAGCACAAATCAAAATAAAATGGGACCAGGTCAATTGTCTCGACAGCGTCGAGACAATGTCACGATTGGGAAATGCTTTGGCAAACTTGATCATTCGAAACAGGTTTGGTCGACTATAACCCTTGCCATAGCTTAAAGCCAAGTGCTTGGACAAGGATAGAACGATAGTTTCTCCATATTCAGCCCGCTCCGATTTTAATATTTCCTCATCAATCCGTTTGCCAATAAACCAGCAAAGTAACGCTTGAGTTGAATTATATTCATGGGCAATATGATTTCTTGCCTTATCAATAAGCGTACTGATATCTTTAATCAACGCATCAGGGCTGTTATGAAGCATAGCGTCTGAATTTAGCTTGCTCATTTTTTTAATATCGCTCATTCTGATCGCCTAAAATAGTTCCTGAAATTCATACATTCCTATCACCAGGAATGTATGGAATTAAACCCGCCTGGTAAGCAGCTACCTGGATATCTCGGGTTGCATGTCTAGCGTCAAGAATAAAACCATTAATTGATATCATCCAGGCCATTGGATTAGCATCAAGCCTGCTTGGCAAGCACCACCTAGGGTCGAGTTGATATATTTTAAACATATCACGAATGGCTTTGCTTTTTCCGCCAATAGTGCTTTGCCCTAAATTAAACCAATCACAGAGTTCTTTTGAAGATAAATGTGGCGATTGTGTCTTGTCGAATAAAAAATTAACCATGCCAAGGGCATGAATTATGCCCGCGGCCCACGTTTTACTATTACCAGACAGCAAAGGGGATGGACGTTTTCTAGCAATTTTTGCAGCCAACTCAATCGCCAAATCGAAATATTCCTGATTGAGCTTTTCGCTACTTAATTTTTCTAAAATAGTGACAACCGCTATAAAAGGCTCTTCGATAGCATTTGGCACCTTTGGAAGGTTTTTTTTAGACATAACTATAAGTTCCTATTTCTCATGGAATCGCTACTTAATTTAGGTCATTCTAACATTGCAATTTAAAATTGGAAGCTTCTTGTAAATAAGAATCAAAAATAATCGACACACAACTACTTTAGGAACTTCATTGATTGGGCCGAAAAAAATCAAAAGAGTTCAAAAAAGATCAGCCGCGAGTGATGTTTAGCTGAGGGGAGGTTATGATTTTAAGTACACCTCGTTGCTAGTTTCTAATTATCTTCCAAGTCAGTTCCAATAAGGTTTCCTGCTGTATGATGTTGCTCGGTGCAAAGTTAATAGAATTGGAGAGCCTCCTGGATGAAGCCACGCTACAACTGGATCCCTACTGAATTATCGCA
>CAMAYX010000056.1 GCA_945862405.1 Legionella genomosp. 1 | reverse complement strand
AAACTACGGCTCCAAAGGTGTACATCTGTTTGTATATGGAAAACAAGGTCATGGTGTTAATCGACATTTACCACAACAATTTCCCGCACGACAAACCCTAGAGGCTTCACAAGCTATAGCGCGATTACATCAAATTGAAGAATCCAATGTTATCTATGCACGCCAAAATCCTGCAGCCATTGACAATGGTGTTTTTCATAATGATGTCATCTCCGTTGCCAATCAATCTGTATTTTTAGTTCATCAAGAGGCTTTTGTTGAGCAAAAAATACTCTTGGACAAACTGAAATTTCAAGCTGAGTTCCCTTTACATGTTCTTGAAGTGCCCAGCAATCGTATCAGCGTTCAGCAGGCTGTTGAAAGTTACCTGTTCAACTCTCAGCTGATAACGCTACCCAACAAGCCAAATACCATGGTGTTGATCGCACCGAGCGAATGCGAAGAATCTCTCAACATAAAAGAATACTTACAGGAACTTTTACAAGACCAACAAAACCCTATAGGTAAGCTTCATTTCCTAAATTTAAAGCAGAGCATGCGCAACGGAGGTGGACCAGCTTGTTTACGGCTGCGCGTATGGCTTAGCGAAGAGGAATTAAGTGCTATGCATCAAGGAGTGGTGGTGAATGAGACCTTATTAGATGAGCTAGAACAATGGGTGCATCGCAATTATCGAACTCAACTGCACACTGATGATCTTGTAGACCCAAAGCTAGTTCGTGAATGTCATATTGCATTGGATGAACTAACAGCCATACTTAAACTAGGATCCATTTACACGTTTCAGCAAGTTTAGTTATGCTAAAAACCGCAGTTAGCAAATGCATATACCAATCTCCTAATGGTATTATGGTTTTGCAAAATCCTTTATACCGTTGGCTTACATTCAATAGTGGGGCTATACAAACACTTATTTTACGCAAGAACCCTAAAAAGCCAGGTTTGGAATATATATTATATTTAATGTATGCAGCTAAACTGTTGACAGGAGATTGTTGTATTTTAGGTTTGGGTGGTGCTGGCGTGGTGCATGCACTGGCACCATTTATGAATCAGCATCGCTTAACGGCTGTTGAATGCAATGCAGAAGTTATTGAAGTTGCAAAACAATATTTCATGTTGAATGACATAGCTAACTTAAAGGTAGTTTGCAGTGAGGCCAGTATTTTCGTGGGACAAACACAGCAGAAATACACTCATCTGTTAGTAGATTTGTACAACGCATATGCTTTTCCAATCGAGTGTGCAAGTACTGAGTTTTTTATGAATTGCAAACGACGTTTACACCCAAACGGGGTGATTTCTATTAATTTAGCGAATCATCATCAACAACTTTCTATCTTCAAATTGATACAGGACTGTTTTCAGGTATACACAATAGCCATACCTGTAAATAATACCGCAAATCTTATTATCATGGCTTGCCACCAAGATAACTTTAAACAACTATTAGAACTAATTAAGCAAGATAAGAAACTAAAGAACTTGGAGTGGGATTCTTTGTGGGGTTATGTTGCAAGATTTTAGAAATACCATTCCCGCCTGTAGCGGGAATGGTATTATCTGAGTTAAAACTCTAATAAGTCTTTTTCTTTACCAGCAAGAACTGTATCAACTTCTGCTATGTACTTATCGGTTAATTTTTGAATTAACTCATTTCCACGGCGCTCGTCATCTTCAGCAATGTCCTTTCCTTTAACCAATTCTTTTAACTGAGTATTAGCATCTCGACGTACGTTGCGGATTGAAACTCGGCCTTGTTCAGCTTCATTACGTACCACACGAATCATTTCTTTTCGTCGCTCTTCGGTTAAAGCTGGCATTGGCACACGAATTGCAACTCCAGCTGTTGAGGGATTTAATCCTAAATCAGATGTTAGAATTGCTTTCTCTACAGCCGCTACCATGGATTTGTCCCACGGAGTAACTACTAACGTTCTAGCATCACTGCTAGTTACGTTTGCTACTTGGTTCAGTGGTGTTGTACTACCGTAGTAATCTACTTGTACATGATCTAAAAGGCTGGCGTTAGCGCGTCCAGTTCTAATTTTGGTCATCTCGTGTTGCAGCGACTCTACAGTTTTTTTCATCCTTTTTTCGGCATCGTTTTTGATGTCATTGATCATGATTAACTCCTATGATGGTCCCTATACGCTCACCATTAACAATTTTTCTTAACGCATGGGGCTCTAACATATTAAATACTTGCAATGGCATTCCATGATCCTGACATAAACAAATCGCAGTAGAATCCATTACTTGTAGGCCTTGACTTAAAACTTCTCGATACGTTAGAAAATCATATCGCACTGCTGATGGATTTTTAACAGGATCAGCAGAATAAACTCCGTCAACTTTTGTAGCTTTCAGTACAATGTCCGCGCCCACTTCTATAGCACGTAAGCAAGCCGCTGTGTCGGTTGTAAAGAAAGGATTACCAGTGCCTGCTGCAAATATAACCGCATGATGATTACGCAAATGGGTCATTGCTTTACGACGATGGTAAGGATCAACTACGCCAAGCATTGGTATTGCAGACATAATTCGTGCCGGTAAATCAATTCGCTCTAGGGCATCACGTAGTGCTAAGGCGTTCATAACCGTAGCTAACATACCCATATGATCGCCGGTAACTCGTCCTAAACCAGCCTCAGACAGCGCTTTACCTCGAAATAAATTACCTCCTCCAATTACAATACCAACTTCCACACCCATTTGGATTAGCTCGGCAACCTCATTGGCCATTTGATCTAATATAGAAGAATCAATACCAAATTGAGCTTTACCCATTAATGCTTCACCGCTGTACTTGAGCAGGATTCGTTTGTATTTTATTTTGGGAGAGGTATTTTCAATCATTATTCGCGCACCTGTGCCATTACTTCTGCTACGAAATTATCTTCTTTTTTCTCAATGCCTTCGCCAACTTCAAATCTAGTGAACGAAATGACTTCTGCATTTTTTTCTTTTAGCAGTTGAGCAACTTTCTTGTTCGGATCTTTAACATAAGGTTGACCTAGCAAGCTTACTTCATCGATGAACTTACTGATGCGACCTTCAATCATTTTATCAATAATTTCTTGTGGCTTACCACTTTCGCGAGCTTGCGCTGTAAATATCTCACGTTCATTTGCAATGGCATCAGTAGGTACTTGATCGCGGTTTACAACGATTGGCCTAGTAGCTGCAATGTGCATTGCTATGTCTTTAGCTAGTGCCTCATCGCCATTTTTTAAAGCAACCAGAACACCAATCTTACTACCATGTAAATAATGACCAATCACGCCATCACTTTGTTTTTGTATCAAACGTCTTAATTTAATATTCTCACCAATCTTTGCTACTAGCTCTTGTCGAGCTTGCTCAACCGATTTTCCGGTTTGAATCTCAGCGCTAGATAGAGCATTAACATCTGCTGAATGTTGTTTCAATGCTGTTTCTGCTGAATGAGTGGCAAACGTAGTGAAGTTCTCATCACGTGCGACGAAATCGGTCTCACTGTTGATTTCCAACATAACAGCGCGCTGGCCGTCAGCTGATCTAGAAATCACGATAACACCTTCAGCAGCCACTCTATCTGCTTTCTTATCAGCTTTAGCCTGGCCTGCTTTGCGCATTTCGGTAATTGCTTGTTCAATATCGCCATTGGATGCAATTAAAAACTTTTTGCATTCCATCATGCCAGCGCCAGTACGTTCACGTAGCTGCATTACTAATGCTGCACTAATTGTCATATTTTCATCTCCAGTAATTCAACTGATAATACTTTAATACTCGGTACGCTAAATAAATCAACGCACTCGGTTTAATGTAAAAAAAGGGGAACCGAATGGTCCCCCGTGAAGACACTATTAATCTTCTTTAGATTCTTTTTCAGAAGGTACTTCTACAAATTCAGCGTTTGAAGAGGCTCCACCTACTGTATTTCCTCTTTGTGCATCAATTATTGCATCTGCTACACAGCGAACATAAATATCAACAGCTCGCATAGAGTCATCATTTCCTGGGATAATGTAATCGATGTTATCTGGATCGTTATTAGTATCCACAATACCAATTACTGGGATTTTTAATCGACGAGCTTCTTCAACAGCAATGTGTTCAAAACCAACATCGACAACAAATAATGCGTCTGGTAATCCGCCCATATCTTCGATACCGCCTAAGCTGCGATCCAATTTTTCCAATTCACGGCTTAACATCAGCGCTTCTTTTTTAATCATGGCTTCAAATGCGCCCTCTTCTTTCATTTTTTTTAATTCTTTTAGACGAAAAATTGATTGACGTACTGTTTTGTAGTTGGTCAACATGCCACCTAACCAACGGTGGTCAACATACGGCATCCCGCAACGTCTTGCGTGTTCGCGAACGCTGTCTTGAGCAGCACGCTTAGTGCCTACAAATAGAATTTTAGCTTTATTACCAGCCAAACGACCAACATAGTTCAATGCATCGCTTAATAATGGCATTGTTTTTTCTAAGTTAATAATATGGATTTTGTTACGTGAGCCAAAAATGTATTCCGACATTTTGGGGTTCCAAAATCGAGTTCTGTGCCCAAAATGAGCACCTGCTTCAAGCAGTTCACGCATACTTACATTCATTTAATTACTCCAGGGTTAGGCCTCCACATTCCCCATACAGCACCCTTCAGATAAACCAATGATCGTTGGGACCCCGCTGTATGTGACGAAACGTGTGTGTCGTTAAAAGCGCCATAGTTATACCATAAACCCTGCCCTACAGCAATTTAAAAGTAATGTATTTATAGTCTATAGATTGATAGTATGGAGTTTACACATTTTTTGAGGACTATCGATGTTTAAAAAATTAGCAAAAATATCAATCGCCATTTTTGTAGTCGCTTTGTGTACAACAACGTTCGCTAAAGGGCCGACGCACCAATGTTATTGCAAGCCTTTTGATAAGATGATCAATTTGAATTTGACACCTGAACAAGAAACAAAAATTTTAGACATAAGAAAACAAACACACCAAAGTTTGCAGGCTACTTACGTTGACCTTAAGTCTGTACAAAGTCAAATCAGAGGTTTGATCACGAGTAGCAAATTAGATGAGAGTAAACTCGATGCACTTGTAAACCAGAAGAAAGAGCTTTTAGCTTCTATCATGAAGGCAAGAATTAAAATGCGTAATCAAGTTTATAACCTGCTGGACGATAGTCAAAAATCTTCATTTGTTAAAATTATGGATAGGAGAGAAGCTAGGAAAAACCAGGAGATCAATTCAGCTCCTCAGCCTATGCCAACATCAAATTCGAAGCCAACTCCCAATTCTTAACTAAAATAAGGCTGGTATTCCAGCCTTTTCCTATTGTAGCTTAATGCTTGTCATAGGCGTATCATATATACATTTTGACCTAATAATCATCAGAAATGTGTTGTTATAGGTCGCAATTTTAATACTCAGAGTAAGTTATGTCCGCAAATATTGCTCCCCGCTACCCCGCTAATGGGAATTTGATGTTGTATAATATTTTTCCTTACCGTGCCTACCAGTCACTAAATATTGGCATAGAAGACATGATAAGACATGTTCGTGATGTAGGAACGCTCGGTTTTAATGCCGTTTGGATTAATCCATTGCAGGCACCTGGAAATAAGTTCCAATTGCATCCTGACAACTCTCAGGTCAACGGTAGTTTATATGCAATGGCTGATGAGCTCGCTTTCAATCCACTTATTTTCCCGAATTGTTCAAACGTTGGAGAATGTGAAGAACAACTCAGAAAATGGACCATGACCGTTCGCTCTGAAGGAATGTACCCATTATTTGATCTGGTACTAAATCATATAGGGCAAAATGAAGACGACCTAACCCCACTTCAACAACGTATGTCGGATTTATTGTTGCAAGAAAAAAATCCGCGTTGGCCAGATATTCAAGGATTGGATTATTATAAATCCGGTTCAACTAAACGCGGCATAACCACAGAGCCCGCACATCTAGACGAAGAAAAAATTGATAAGATTTTTTCACGTCTTTGGGAGCCGATGATTCGTCGCTACATCATCGACTATGGATTTATGGGAGTACGCGTTGATGCGATTACGCACATACCAGTTCCCGTACAACAGAGAATTTTCAGGTTAATTCAACAACTTGTTGAAGAAAAATATAATACCAATGCCATCATCTTAGGTGAGTTGATGGTAGGACAACCTGAACCATTAATTCCCGCATTGAAATCTTGTGGATTTACTCATTGTCTGCACCCTTCCAGTTATTTTTGGAGTCCAGAACTTGAGGGTGGATACAGTCCGGCTGCTACTTCTCCTTTTTTAAAACAGACACAAGCATTATCTCCTATTGTTGCATCAGGAAAACGCTCATTAAAGGAATACTCACAACTGCTCATACATAAGGGTTTTTTTGATAAACGGGTAAAACAACCTGCACGTTCGATGCACTTGTTTCGCGACCAAGGTGAATGGGTGGTAGCACTCAACGATGAAGCAGTTGATGTTTGTTTCAACTCTGCATTTGTCCTACCTGTCCATTGTTTGCCTGAAAGTGCCGACATTATAAACTTATTAGCTAGCCTAGAACATATCGAACCAATGTCTCATCGTAAAGTTAAGGCTGAACTTTATTCTATTTTGCAACGCTCAGATGTTTTGCAAAATTCATATGATCTACATCAATCCCAAAAATGTAGAGGTAGTCTTGTTGCTGTTTCTGGGAATCACGATGTGGGTACGCTGCTTGCTAAAGTTATGCTGGACTTAGCTTACAAGTATGCCGTGAAGAAATGTATTTGTGAAAACGAGCTTGAGCATGTAAATATCCAATATAGGCAATTCAAAAACACCATCAAGGGAGTATCTTCTCCTTATGAGTTATTAAATCAACTCTCTGCTGCGTTTCTACTCGACGAAGATGACTGCATTCAAATACGCTTGCAACTACAAACACGTGCATGTGAAAAACTGTTCACTCAAGCCTTTCTCTGTTCTGGGCAAGTACTACTGGCAGGAGATGAATTTGGCGTATGTCATAAACCTGAGGTATTTTCTCAGTTTGGTGAAACCCGAGCAAAATCCGGGGTTTCCTTGTTGGAAATCTCAAGATTTCCCAACAGTTCTCCTTATGATTTACGAACATTTATAAGATGCTTAAATAAATTATTAGGTTCTCTTCCCGTACAGTCTTATGAGGATAAAAACACGCCATATACAGCGCAAATCAATGTGGGCGAGCTTCAGGTAACATTGAGCGCAGTTGTGCGTACCAGCATGCAAACAAATACAAATTATCTGTTGGTCTATTGTTCGGAAGATATACCCTTTCATGTATTGCAACGCCATCTTTTGGAAATAATGTCTACTTATAATGACAATATTAACTGGAAAGTCGACGTGCTAAATCAAGACGGTTCAGTTTACCAATGTGAAATGATGATCAGTTCATTAGAGTTTCCACCCGAAATGGAAATATCACTGAATCTTCCGCTTACAACGGGCGATGGTGACAGAAATAATGAGCCTCCTATGTTTTTTAGTGAAAACAATGTTGTTCCTGCTGAAGAAACTACATCTAAGGATAGTGCAGTTTCAAATCCATTAACTATAATCTGTTGAACATGAATAGCTTATGTTAAGATTTTAAGATCATTAATTATTGTCTTGTTGGAAAACTATAAATGGCGGTAACAATTAAATCAGCTGATGAAATTGAAAAAATGCGCGTAGCAGGAAAACTTGCTGGCGAAGTTTTAGAAATGATAGGGCCTCATGTACAAGAAGGCATTACAACCGATGAATTAAATACTATCTGCCACAACTATATTGTTGATGTGCAAAATGCAATTCCTGCTCCATTAAACTACAATGGATTTCCCAAATCTATATGTACCTCTATAAACCATGTAGTTTGTCATGGTATTCCTGGGAAAAAAGCTCTGAAAAATGGAGATATCATCAACATTGATGTCACCGTTATCAAAGATGGTTTTCATGGCGATACGAGCAAGATGTTTTTTATAGGGGAGCCGCCTGTAAAAGCTGCGCATGTAGTTAAAGTAGCACATGAGTGCTTGTATATAGGTATCAATTTAGTTAAGCCTGGCGTGCGACTGGGTGACATTGGTTATGCCATCCAGCAACATGCTGAAAAAAATCGTTGCTCGGTGGTCCGTGAGTATTGCGGCCATGGGATTGGCAGAATTTTTCATGAAGATCCACAAGTATTACACTACGGTACACCTGGAACAGGCGAAACGTTACGTGCAGGTATGACATTCACCATCGAGCCAATGGTGAATGTAGGTAAATATCATACGCGATTATTGCCAGACAACTGGACTGTCGTAACAAAAGATCACAGCTTATCAGCCCAGTGGGAGCATACTTTATTGGTGACCGATACTGGAGTTGAAATATTAACCCTGCGTAATGAAGAACGTTAATTTTGTACTAAGAGATACTATCATTCAGCTCAAGGAAGAGCTGCAGGAAAAATTTTTTAATAATATCCACATTCTCCCCCTGACCAATCAACTTGTTGCCGCAATGGACAACATTGTTTTAGAAATTTTTCATAAAAATCAATTAGGACGCGGTAATCATTTCTGCTTGTTGGCACTGGGTAGTTATGGAAGAAGAGAGCTACAGCTGCATTCGGATATCGATTTACTTTTACTACATGAAGAAAATCTGGGCGAACATCAGCTGAACAAAGCCCAAACATTTTTGCAGGATTGTTGGGATGCTGGATTAGACATCAGTCATCAAGTTACGACCGTAGGTTCTTGTGCAGCACTTGCTGCTAATGACTTAACTGTCATTTCAAGTCTTTTAGACATGCGATTGCTTTGTGGCCGAGGCTCTCTCATGGAAGAGTTACTATATCAGACACATACTTCGCAAATGTGGACCAGCTTACAATATTTCAATGCTAAAAAGTCAGAGCAGAAAAAGCGCTATGCAAAATATGGTGAAACTGCATATAACCTTGAACCTAATGTGAAGAATGGTCCGGGAGGGCTACGCGACTCACAAGTTTTACTGCAGATCAGTAAGCGACACTATGGCAATAAAAAGTTAGCGGATGGTATCAATTGCGGTTTTCTAAGTGATAAAGAATACGACGAATTAATTCATTGCCAACATTTTTTGTGGCGAGTTCGATTTGCATTACACTTCATAGCGAAAAAAAATGAAGATCGACTCTTGTTTGACTATCAGGCAAAACTCGCTTCTTCATTTGGTTACCGTGATTTGGAACATTCTCTAGCCATTGAACAATTTATGAAAGCGTATTTCAAAGTAATTAAACGCAGTCGTGAACTGAATGAAACTTTGATTCAATGGTTTGATGAAGCGATTGTACATCAAAAACAAACGTTGATTCCTTTGGATAATACATTTCAATTGTCAAATAACTATATTGAACTACGTAACCCTAAAGGATTTCTCAATAAACCATTAGCTTTACTTGAATTGTTTGTATGGTTGGTAAAAAAACCTTTAATTGAGGGGGTTCGCGCTAATACCATTCGCCTAATCCGCCAGCATCTATATTTATTGGACAAACGTTTTTCAGCAAGTCATGCTGCAGTTAACACGTTCATGGAAATTTTAAAAACAGGAAATAACCCCTACAATGCTATTCAATTAATGAGCCGATATGGAGTTCTCGGTCATTATCTTGAATGTTTTTCTGCCGTCACTGGGCAAATGCAGTACGATTTATTTCATGTATTTACGGTAGATCAACATACCTTATTTGTAATTCGAAATTTAGGCCGGTTTTTAAGCCAAGAATATACGCAGCAATTCTTGCTGTGTTCAAAGCTGATGCCCAAAATAAGCAAACGTGAGATTTTATATTTAGCAGCATTGTTCCACGATATAGCTAAAGGTCGAGGTGGAGACCATTCGCAACTAGGGGCTCTAGAAGCGCAACAATTTTCACAACGACATCATTTAACAAATGAAGACCAAGAATTGCTAGTTTGGTTAGTACGCCAACACTTGTTAATGTCGCATACAGCTCAACGCCAAGACATTTATGACCCCAAAACTATCAAACACTTCTGCAGTCAAATCCCTAAAGAAGAATATTTAGATTACTTATACTTATTAACGGTCGCCGACATATGTGGGACCAATCCTACGTTGTGGAATGCATGGAAGGACTCATTGCTCAAGGAGTTGTACTATTCAGCGAAAGAGGCTTTTAAACAAGAAACACTAATCCTTGACGAACCATTATTGATTATAAAGCGCAGGCAGCAAGCTTTAGAGATTTTGACTGCGGAAGGCATCAGTGCCTCTGCAGTCGAAGATTTATGGAAGTATTTTAAGGGAAAATATTTTTTACACGAACCACCTGAAATTATTGCCCATCATACCAAATCGATACTAGAAGCTCAAACATTCCCTTTGGTGTTGATTATGCCCCATCACACCTTAGGTGGTACAGAGGTTTTCATTTATATGCCTCATCGTGATGACCGTTTTACCATCACCACTACCGTATTAAGTAACCATCAAGTTACTATTCAGGAAGCAGCTATTCTTACCTGCGATAACAATTTTGATATGGATACCTACGTAATTTTAACTGAAAAAAATCAGGCCTTCTTAGATGATGAGCTAGTTGAAATTATCAGCCACTCCCTGATCCAGCATTTGCAAAACAACCAGCTGCCAAAAATAACACGCCAGCGGATTTCCCGTAGCCAGGCTCATTTTAAAATTAAACCGCAAATAAAATACACCTCCGAGCAAAATTATACAGGGTTATTTTTGATTACTTCGGACAGGCCTGGCCTATTATCACGCATCAGCAGAGTGTTTTATAAGGAAAAAGTCCATTTGCATAATGCTAAAATTGCAACTGCGGGTGAACGCGTCGAAGACATGTTCTATTTAAGTAATTTCAAAGGTGAGCTGCTTACGGAATCAGAACAAGAGAATTTAAAACATAAATTGCAAGATGAGTTAAATCGTCATTTCCAGTCCTAGAACAAATTCTAAAAACATCCTCTTTTTTTAAATTAGTCCCACAAATTGTCTATAATGAAATCAAATAGGCTTGTTAAAGGAATAACATGATTGCATTGGAAAAACTATTACTATTGAAAACAGTAATTTTATTCAAACAAATGCCTGAAGATTTGTTATTGGAAATAATAAATACAATTGTAAAAGAAAAACTTGTACCAGCTAACCTCGAAATCCTTAATAAAAACTCGATTAATTCAACTATGTACATCATTGTATCCGGTCGAGTTAAAGTGCATGACGGGGATACATTAATCACTGAATTAGGAGAGCGTGAAATATTTGGTGAATTATCTTCCCTAACCCACCTTCCGGCCGTTTCATCAATTACGACTTTAACTGAATGTTTGTTTCTTACCATCAGCAGTTCCGCTTTATACGAGTTGATGGACATTGAGCCCGGAATGTCCAAAGGCATAATTCAGGCCTTATGTGCACGGACGCAAAGTATGTCGCAGCAAATTCGCGATTTATTGCATGCTAAATAGCTTAGGAAGCAGTTATGATTAATACCATTAGAAATAAGTTTTTTAAGTTACTTGGAATCAAAACTACTGAACAGGTAAAAGTCTATTGGAGTTTATTGTTGGTTTTTACTTGCGGAGCTTTACAATGTTATATCAGCTCATTTCCAATTGCCTTGTTTCTAACAACGTATGGTAGTGAAACCTTACCTCAAATATATTTGGCTGTGGCCGGTATTTCCATTTTGGTTGGTGTCATATACACCTTCTTTGAATATCGGTTGTCCTTTAGCCACTTGATCCTAGGATTAACATTTACTATTGGTTTATTTCTGACCTTACTCCCTTTAGGTATTATTAGTTGGGGAAGTCCTTGGATTGTAGTTTTGCTTCTGGTGTGGGCAACTTTGTCATTCGATCTTCTCGATCTTGGTATTTGGTCTATTCTCAACCGTATTTACACCTTACAACAAGCAAAATCTTCCTTTGGTATTATAGGCGGCTTTCAGAGTTTAGGAGGACTTACCGGCGGTTTATTATCACCAATTTTGGTCATGTTCCTTGACTTAAAGTACTTGCTATTGCTCATCGGCATTTTCACGTTTGTTGTACTGTGCATCATGTTCTTTTTATTACGCGGAAGCAGTACTCAAAATGAAGAAAACATTGAGGAAGATGGTAATACTGAGGTTGTTAATATTGATGAACAGTTACGCTTTAAATCCATATTTAAAAACCGATATGTTTTAAAAATTTTTAGTTTGGTGGCGTTAGGTGTATTTGCGATGTATACCATCGATCTTCTCTTTAATACTGCAGCTGAAGCTAGATATACCAGTGAAGAAAGTTTAGCTGGATTTCTGGGTGTATTTTTTGGTTTAGTTGATGGACTTGACTTGTGTTCTAGTGTGTTTGTGTTTAGCTGGTTGTTGAAACGATTTGGATTAGTCTCCGCTTTGTTTGTACTTCCTACTATAAGTCTGTTTATCATCACCCCTCTGCTTGTGTTTTTACAAAT
>CAMAYX010000055.1 GCA_945862405.1 Legionella genomosp. 1 | reverse complement strand
TAAAAAAATGCTCACATACTTGTGTATGCTGCGCTTTTTGTAGCTCCGACATCGTGCAACCTGCACTCAAATCTGAAATTTCTGTGTAGGAGCTAAAAAAATGCTCACATACTTGTGTATGCTGCGCTTTTTGTAGCTCCGAGATCGTGCAACCTGAACTCAAATCTGTCATTTCTATAGGGTCGGTAAAAAAATAAAATAATTATTTAAAATTAAGTTATTATGTATATAAAATGGTACTTAGTTGTAAGAATAAGTTTGAAGAGGTAAACATGAGCAGAAAGTTAAACGTAGCAATTGTTGGCGCCACTGGGGCTGTAGGCGAAGCCATATTGACGGTTTTAGAAGAGCGGAAATTTCCGGTTAATGAGATATTTCCTTTGGCAAGCTCACGGTCGGCTGGCAAAACGGTACGATTTAATAAAAAGACATGGGATGTTGAGGATTTAGCCAAGTTTGATTTTTCGCAAGCTGACATTGCTCTTTTTTCTGCAGGTGGTTCTGTTTCAAAAGAATTTGCTCCGATTGCTGCGAGTCACGGTTGCGTAGTAGTGGATAACACTTCTTATTTTCGCAATGACCCCGACATTCCATTGGTGGTACCTGAAGTTAATCCTCATCGCATTGCTGAATATAAAAATCGTGGCATCATTGCTAACCCTAATTGTTCTACAATTCAAATGGTGGTTGCCTTGAAACCTCTTCACGATGCAGTAGGGATTAAAAGAATCAATGTAGCAACCTACCAGGCTGTTTCAGGAACAGGTAAAAAAGCGATACAAGAGTTAATTTTACAACTGGGTGAGTTATTAAATGGTCGTCCAGCTAAATCATCCGTTTACCCAAAGCAAATTGCATTTAATGTATTACCACACATTGATGAGTTTCAAGAAAATGGTTATACCCGTGAAGAAATGAAAATGGTTTGGGAAACGCAAAAAATTTTTGAAGACGATACTATTTTAGTGAATCCAACAACTGTTCGCGTTCCCGTACTGTATGGGCATTCCGAAGCAATCCATCTTGAGTTAAAAGCTCCGTTAACGCCGGCTGAAGCCCGTAAATTATTGAGTAAAGCTCCAGGAATAAAAGTAGTTGATGATACGAGTAAATCACAATACCCAACACCTCTGACCCATGCTGCAGGGCATGATGAGGTTTTTGTTGGCAGAATTCGTCAGGATATTTCTCATCCTTGTGGTCTTAACCTATGGGTGGTTGCTGATAATATCCGTAAGGGTGCAGCTACGAACGCAATACAAATTGCTGAAATCCTGCAACAAGATTATTTATGATTTATAATCTATGGTATGAGCGATAAAAAAAATGTCGTCGCGATACGACGTAAATCACTAAAAGATTTAGAAGTCCCCGAAAAGGCTAAGGACCAGGATGAAGGTGGTTCTGGAGAAGCCGATAGTGGGAGTTCTGGTCGTGGCCGAGTCGGGCGGGGAGATGGGCGTCCTGAAAATTTTGACTCGTATTTAGTAGATGAAACTCGAACCATGGAAAGAGAGCGCCGTTTGCAAGAACAGCAGGGTCATAAGCATCTGGCTAAAGTGCACGCTCGAGAACATAATGAACATGATAGAGAAAACTCCCTGGAAGGGGAGTTGCAAAATGATATAATGCAGCATCCTTGGTTAGATGGTCAGCATTACGATGGCGTCGATCCTAATTTAAACCCAGAGCCACCGCTAAATACCGAAGCTCGTCGAGAATTTGACAATGAACGACGGGAACAAGAGAAAGAAAAACAACTGCGCTTAGGAAATATGCCTAAATTTTCAACCGCACCTAAGCCTCAAGGTCCCTAATGTATGACAGTAGCCAATGACATCATTAATTGCCGTACTCCAGATTTTGATGCTTATGTTCGCGCCGGAGAAAGCTTGGATGATATTGATGAGTACGGTTTTACTCCGCTTATAGAGTGTGCAATTACTCGACAAACCCATATTGCAGAAATTCTCTTAGAGAAAAAAGTCGATGTTAATAAACCGGATGTAACCGGCAGAACGGCTTTGCATTGGGCGGTTGATTTAAATGATATGGAAATGGCTGAGTTGCTTTTGGAAAATGGAGCTGATGCCAATGCTTATACAAGTGCAGGCCTTTCTACTTTAGTGTATCCAGTGTTACGCGGACAAGATGTTTTAAAACAGTTGCTTTATGATCATGGCGGAGTTTTGGACTTTGCTTTGGATTTCATAAATGGGAAATCCCTAGGGCACCGTTTTGAGTTACAAGGTGATGTTGATATTGTAAATGGTGGCGGTGAGTTCATTGAACTTGATTATGAAGGATTTATTCTTGAGTTCACCGTGGCAATGATCAAAGATTCATTACGTCGGTTTACCAGCAGCTTTTCTACCAAACATTTAAGACGTCATTTTACGTACATGCATGCCATTATGAACACCTTTGGTTATGCTTCCGAATTGCTGCAATTCCAACATCACGCACTATCAGCAAGAGATATGGTGCGTCTTGAATATCTACTGGAAGAGCCCATGTTGATATTGCCAGCTGCAAGCAAGGGGCATGCAATATCATTTGTACGTTTTCGCAGATGGTGGGCAAAAATCGATAGAGGGGAAAACAGTTTAAAAGAAGGCAGTGTTAATGTTTATCAAATAAAGCGCCCACAAGCTTTTACTACCGACTTTATAATGGAGTTTCTCTATAGAAAGCAATCAAGACGATTTTTTCACGAAGACATTAATCACATTCTAGGTTTAGAACCGGTCCTGCAGCTACCCATGAGTTCACAAATTTCTGGGAACTGCTCATGGGCAAATGTTCAAGGGGTGGTACCAGTTGCATATGCCTTATTACAGCTTGAATCAGGGGAGCCCTTTTCCTATGACGTCGTAAAAGAACTTTATTCAACTTGGATAGAGTGGGATAAGGATCGCGCCCTGGATGAAAGTATACAGCGGTTTCACTTAGCCAATCCGACGCGAAAAGCAAGTTATGCATCTATGTTAGGCTCCGTACTCTTCCAAGCATGTGATGCGAGTATCGATAATAATTTGGCGCGTGCTGAAAAAATTTTAAAGATTCTCTCGTTACCCGAATACACGTATATTCTCGATAGTTATATTGATATTTACTGCGTGAAACGTTTAACTCGGAAAGGGAATAATTTATTAAAATTATTAGATGATTGTGGTATCAATCCGCAAATAGGTGTTACGGCCATTGCGACTGGATTAAAACCCAGAGAAGAGAAATAGACATCTCAACGTCATTGGCTGCTCCTAATGACGTTGAGATGCTTTCCATGACGTTAAAACTCAAACTTCCTGAGGAAGACGCTCAGCTCGCTCTCTTTGAATATCTCCTAACAACCCTGACAATTTATCTTGATAGGCTTCTAGTTTAACTGCAGCATCGGGTGGAGGATTACGGAAAAAAAGCATTTCCGTAAGACGCTCCATACCCTGTTAGTAAAGCTGGTATGCCCACTGGGATTGCCAAGACTACACCCATGAGAAATCGTAGGGCTTCGGGAATGTTATTCCACAGGCTACGATGTTTTATGGGTCAAAGACCCAACTTGCACTCAATCAATTTTCATGGGGTTCTTTATTGACTGGAGCTTTTTTTTTGTAGAGTCTGCGTTTATGGGAATAACTCTTCCACCTTGTTGATTCCCGCTTGGTTGATTTCCGCCTTGTTGATTAGGGCGCTTTCTTCCTGAAGCAGAAGGGTGACGGTTTGTCTGTTGTTGGCTCCCGCCGCGTCTACGTCTATTTCCTTGATTTTGAGGACGTTTATTGTTTTGTCCTGCAGATGCTGTATGCGGTTTCTTCGTTTCAGTGGAGGCTGGAGTTTGCTTTGTAGAGTCTGCTTCCATGGCTCGGGCAAATAAGTTATTCCATAAGCGTTGGAAGAATCCAGACTCCTTTGGTTTTTTCTGGTATTGGCTTGTATATTTAACCACGGGCTCATCAATCTTGGTGCCTTGCTCTGCGCGTACTAAATCTAACTCAGGCTCTTGGATTAACGAATAGCTTGGTTTTTTATTTTTACCAACATTATCCTCTTTGAGGCGAGTAATGTTATATTGCGGTGATTGCAAGTGAGGATTCGCGATGATGAGTACTTGTACTCCATGACGCTTCTCAATGTTAAGTACAAATTCCCGCTTTTCATTCATGATAAAGGTAGCCATTTCTACAGGGAGCTGAACCTGAACTTCAGCTGTCTTTTCTTTCAATGCTTCTTCTTCCACCAAACGAATGATGGATAATGCATGCGATTGGATGTTGCGTACTGTGCCTCGGCCCTCGCAGCGCGGACAAACTCCTTGTGCAGATTCCCCTAATGACAAACGCAGGCGTTGTCTCGACATTTCTAACAACCCAAACCGTGAAATTCTACCAACTTGAATACGCGCACGGTCTGCTTTAAGGGCTTCTTTAAGCTGGTTTTCAACATCGCGTTGATTTTTAGCGGAACTCATATCGATAAAATCAATCACAACCAAACCACCAAGATCACGTAGACGCAGTTGGCGGGCTATTTCATTGGCCGCTTCAAGGTTAGTGTTCAGCGCTGTAGCTTCAATATCAGTACCGCTGGTTGCTTTGGCAGAGTTAATATCAATAGAAACCAAAGCTTCCGTTCTATCAATAACCAAAGCACCACCAGAAGGTAAGGGTACTTCACGTTGATAGGCCGTCTCGATTTGGCTCTCGATTTGATAGAAATTGAAGAGAGGAACGTTATTGTTATAAAGTTTTAAGTTAGGTAAAAAATCTGGCTTAACTTGTTCAATGTATTGTTTAGCTTTCACATAAGAAATTTGATCGTCAATGACGATTTCACTGATCGATTTGCGCAGATTATCGCGGATTGAGCGAATGATAACATCACCTTCCTGGTGAATTAAGCAGGGTGCTAATTGTGTTTGGTAGGCATGACGAATTGCTTGCCATTGGTTAACCAACATGTCTAAGTCAGACTGTAATTCATCTTGGCTTTTACCAACACCTGCGGTACGAATGATAATTCCCATATCTTCTTCCATTTGCAGGGAATTCAAGGTCTCTTTTAATTCGTCACGATCGTCGCCTTCAATGCGGCGTGAAATCCCGCCTGAGCGAGGACTATTCGGCATTAACACTAAATAACAACCAGCTAAGGTAATGAAGGTTGTTAACGCCGCGCCTTTGTTGCCGCGCTCTTCCTTATCAACTTGCACTAAAAGCTCTTGTCCTTCACGAATGAGTGAAGTTATGGAAGGTTTATCATTACTGTTTGGATCAAAGGACTTGCTAAAATATTCTGGCGCAATTTCTTTAAGTGGCAAGAAGCCTTGACGCTTGGACCCGTATTCTACAAAAACTGCATCAAGACTGGGCTCTCTGCGGGTCACTACGGCTTTGTAGATATTCCCTTTTTTCTTAATTTCAGAAGGACACTCAATGTCTAAATCAAACAGATGAGCACCTTTCACTAGAGCAACACGCACTTCTTCAGATTGCGTTGCATTTATTAACATTTTTTCCATCTTAAACCCCAATAAGGGCGCTGTCTTAAGTAAGATAGTAAAAGGTGCTCTTTTTGCAGATGGTGAAAAGGTTAGTTACCTAGAGTAAGCATCAAGCTGAAACCTAAGCTGCCAATTTTTATGATATGGCTCTAATCATGTCACTTCACACACAAAAAATGTTGGCTTTAAGCAAAAACCAGGTCTTAAGAGATTTTTTACAAATGTGTTTTTGACTGCAAATGTGGCGAATGGTGCGCTAATCTTTGGGAAAAAGGGTGGACGATTCGCTGCAAATGGAGGCTGTTTTACCCGCGACACTCCTATGATTCGCATCAATAAACCATTTGTAAATATGTTCTTAATGACAGACCACGCGCATGAGACCTTCATTTCATGAGGTGCATGCTTTCTTATGTTGCATGACTCGCATGCGTGGGTATCTGAAGAGTTTGTATTCAATTTGACTCTGACACTAGTTGCTTACCTTATATCTAGTCCTAAAGGAAGCGCATTTTTGTTTTTTAGCAAGTATTTTACTTGCCAATAAACGTTTTAATCGTTTATGCGTTATAATTCTGTCGCAGAATAGTAATCTGCTCAGTTTATGATAGCAAAAAGAATGCTGGGCAGCAAATAGGTTTTATGCATGAGCAACGTTCGATACATTGAAATTGGACCAGATGAAGATGGTCAAAGGCTGGACAATTACCTAATGCGCCAATTAAAAGGCGTTCCTAAAAGCCATATTTATAGGTTAATACGTGGGGGTGAAGTCCGGGTTAATAAAAAAAGAGCACAGGCCTCTACTCGGGTTTGCTGTGGTGATTCTATTCGTATTCCTCCTGTACGCACTGCACAGAGCAAAGAAGTCCATGTTGGTGCAAAATTAAATCAGCGGCTACAAGAGAGCATTATATATGAAGATGGTCATTTGCTGGTAATTAATAAACCTGCTGGGATAGCAGTTCATGGCGGAAGCGGTTTAAGTTTGGGTGTTATTGAAGCCTTGCGTAAGACGCGTACAGATTTATCTTATCTGGAATTAATTCACCGCTTAGACAAAGAAACATCCGGATGTTTACTCTTGGCAAAAAAGCGCAGTATGCTACGTGCAGTGCAGGCATTACTTGCAGAACGGACGATTCAAAAAACCTACTGGACAATTTTGACAGGCTGCTGGAACGGAAAAAAAACCGTAACCGTTGATGTAGCATTGGAAAAAAACACCTTGAAATCGGGTGAACGGATGGTAGTTATTAAAGATGATGGAAAATCTTCGCAAACCTTGTTTAAACTTCTTGAAAATTTCAGCGATGCTTGTTGGGTGGAAGCATCACCTAAAACGGGAAGAACACACCAAATTAGAGTCCATAGCGCATATCTTGGGCATCCTATTTTAGGAGATGAAAAATATGGGGGCAGTGAAGCATTAGCAAATGAAAAATTGATTAAGCCAAGACTATATTTGCATGCACGCTCAATTCAATTTAATCTGAACGGTCAAGTGTATCAATTTCAAGCGGATCTTGATGATCGATTTACGAGTGCCTTGGAAAACTTGCGTTTGAGGAGTGATGTTGATGAGTGAAAGCTATAAACTTGTTGTCTTTGATTGGGAAGGCACCTTAGCAGATATGCTCGGGCACATAATGCATACCTTAAATGTAGAGGCAGCCCGTATGCAGTTGGGAAATTTTGATGAGAGTTTAGCGCGCCAACATTTGATGTTGGGCTTAGTTGTTGCTATACGAAAAATATTTCCAGAGTTAAAACTACCGCAACAAGAGTATCTATTGAGGGCAGTCCAAGATTCAATTGCTTCCGCTACTTCGGATGTTCATTTAATTCCTGGAGCTAAGCAGTTGGTGGAGGCTTTGTATCAGCAAGGCTTTGATTTAGCAATTGCCACCAATAAAGGACAACAGTCATTGCAAAGAGCTTTGCAGTCTTGTGGAATGCAAGAGTATTTTGTTGCAACACGCTCTGCAGGACAAACAGCTCCAAAACCTAATCCCGATATGCTTGTAGAGTTGATGGATATTTGTGCCGTAGGGGTGAATGAAACTTTGATGGTAGGTGATTCTGTTACCGACATTGAAATGGCGAATGCTGCATCGGTTGCCTCAATAGGTGTTAATTTTTATCATCAGAAAGAATTAGAGGCTGAATTATCAGCTGCGGGCGCCTTACTTGTTTTGGATGATTTTCAACAGTTGGCGAGCTTTTTAGAATTGGAGAATCAGGGGTAATCGTGAGTACATTGACCAGTTTGCCAAATTTGTTAACTTTCGCGCGGCTCATGCTCATACCTATTTTTATAGGTGTCTTCTATTTGCCCTTTCATTGGGCGCAAGGCGTTGCTGCAATTATTTTTGCTTTGGCGAGCTTTACCGATTGGTTGGATGGATATCTTGCTCGTAAGCTAAAGCAAATGTCGCCATTCGGTGCCTTTTTGGATCCCGTTGCAGATAAACTCTTAATTGCCTCCAGCTTATTACTGTTGGTGGGTGCGAAGGATATAGACTACATCACTATACCCGCTATCATCATCGTAGGCCGGGAAATTGTTATTTCAGCACTGAGAGAATGGATGGCGGAAATTGGCAGTCGTGCTAGTGTGACCGTAAACAATATTGGAAAAATTAAAACCACTGTGCAAATGATGGCTTTATTTTTATTATTGGCATTCCATCCCGCATATTCTTGGTGGGGGGTGTTAGGGTTTATAATGCTATACGTAGCAGCAATTTTAACAATCTGGTCTATGGTTATATATTTATTGATTGCCTGGCCTTTATTAATTAAAAAAAATTAGATTGCTGGTTGACAGGGTACTAAATTCCGGTAGAATTCCACCCCGTAGACAGGCGCGGGAATAGCTCAGTGGTAGAGCACAACCTTGCCAAGGTTGGGGTCGCGAGTTCGAATCTCGTTTCCCGCTCCAATAGATTTTAAGCCGCTTGATGTTGAGCAAAAAAATCTAAGTAAGCGACAACAAGTCGCTTTTTTTTTCACCACAGTGCCTTAAACATAATGGCTGTGTGGCAGAGTGGTCATGCAGCGGCCTGCAAAGCCGTGTACGCCGGTTCGATTCCGGCCTCAGCCTCCAAATGCCCAGGTGGCGAAACAGGTAGACGCAAGGGACTTAAAATCCCTCGGTGGTAACACCATGCCGGTTCGATTCCGGCCCTGGGCACCATATTTTCCCCAACTCTTCGTTGCTAACTTCACGCTCCGCTCCTCATGTACTGAAGTACACTCTGGTGCTCACGCTCGCCGCGCCTCGATTTAGGAAAAATCTGATGCCCAGGGCGCTCTGTACCACTTCGAGTGTAAACGTCGTCGCTTTGCTCCTTGTTTTCCCCAACTCTTCGTTGCTGACTTCACGCTCCGCTCCTCATGTACTGAAGTACACTCTGGTGCTCACGCTCACGCTCACGCTCGCCGCGCCTCGATGCAGAGGAAGTGGTACTGGTACTGGTCGTAGGCTGATGTTCGGTGCTGGGTTCATGATCAAAGAATGAACTGCTAACGCGTACTCTTTTTTTGGATGTATATTCGCTGTTTTTCTTTTTATTTCTTTCAATGAAACATCTGATGCTTTCTTCGGAGCGCTCTATTTCTTTGGCAATGACTAAATAGGCATTATCCGCGGCCAGACCTAGCTCTATCAGTGTTTGGTAGGTGAGCATAATGCGTTGATTGTAGTAGTCATGTACTTGTTGTTGTAAAGCATGGAT
Source organism: Legionella genomosp. 1 (assembly GCA_945862405.1). Taxonomy (GTDB): domain Bacteria; phylum Pseudomonadota; class Gammaproteobacteria; order Legionellales; family Legionellaceae; genus Legionella_A. The sequence continues at coordinate 3,309 of CAMAYX010000055.1, read as the reverse complement.
GGTTGGATGGGTTGTTATCTCATAGCCGTCGTGATCAACTCTTACACCTTGTATTTTTTGTACAAAAGGTAAGGTTGGCGCAAGTGTTACAACGTCCTCTTTTGAGAGACTTTTAAGGTATTGAAGAGGAATGCTAATTTCTTTGAGGTGAAGTGGCAAGCATCTGTAAATATCTCCGCTATGCAAGGTTGGATGAGTCAAAGTATAAGGCACATCACCTGCCAGATATAACGATCTGACAGATGGAGGGAGGTGGTGAAGTATTCTACTAAATTCTTCGTTGGTTCTTCCTCGGTATGTCCAAGATGCAGAGAGCTGGTTTTCACATATTGAGTAATCCCATGAAATACTTACTTGGTGAATGTGCGCGGGAATGCTTTCTAGAGTTTTACTAATTTTTTCTGCATCTTCATCAGTTAGGGGGGAGCTCATTTCATCTTCTGGTCGATTGAAAAAAATTGGTGTTCCACCAAAATAGTCCATCACGGTAAACGTTAATTTAGAAACGCTTGGGGGGATACAAGGAAGAAAATTCCATAAATCGAAACCTTCACTATGTATAAATTCTAGAGAATTTAGTGTAGTAGAGAGGTTATGAATTTCTCTTTTGATTTCCCTTGTGTTTCTAAATTTTAATTGTCGTAGGTTGATAACGTGGTGCATGTTCAATACCCATAAATAGAAAAGATAGAAATCCTATAATGAATTTCATTTTCTGTGCAAACAATTTACTAAATATTTTCATTTGAAAAATAATATACAGTTATAGTCTTAAAAGGCAAAATATTGATTTAACGTTGTAGAAGCTGGGCTTCACAGCACAGCCTACGGTTTAATGGCTAGCTGATTACCCAACTGTTATCAAAGAAGAATACGCCACTTAATAAGACATTGGCACCATTATCTAAGATGTCTCTCACGGGTTCGATAATTCCCGGTTGCAAGCAAACGGGCTACACTATAGACTAAACAGTTTTGTAGTGATTGAGTAGCAATATGACCTTTGTGGTTACTGAAAGTTGTATTAAATGTAAATACACCGATTGCGTTGAAGTTTGTCCTGTGGATTGCTTTTACGAAGGCCCCAACTTTCTTGTAATTCATCCGGATGAGTGTATTGATTGCGCATTATGTGAACCAGAATGCCCGGTGAATGCTATTGTTTCTGAGGATGACCTTACCGATGATCAACGCGAATTTTTGGAGCTGAACACTGAGCTTGCACAACAATGGCCTAACATTACGGCTAAAAAGGATGCCCCGGATGATGCCAAATCTTGGGATGACGTCAAAGAGAAACGCCAATATTTGCAAAAAGAGTGGAACGAATAACTGCGGTTTGTGAGGATGGAATCGCTCAATGTCAACATGCATTGAGTGAAACAGGCCGTTTAACTACGGCAATCCCTGGTTTCAAGGCTCGCAGCCAACAAATTGAGTTGGCCGCAGCCATTGCCAAAACGATTCAAGATGATGGTAGGTTGGTTGCCGAAGCTGGAACAGGTACCGGTAAAACCTATGCCTACTTGATCCCCTGTCTATTAAGTGGAAAAAAAGCGTTAATTTCTACTGCTACAAAGACGCTGCAAGATCAATTATTCACAAAAGATTTACCTACTCTTGTCCGTGCTCTAGGCCTCTCAGTACGCATGCAAAACTTGAAAGGCCGTGCTAATTACCTCTGCCGTTATCGAATTGATTTGCACGCCAAAGAAGGAAGATTTATTAACCCTCAGTGCGCACATGAGGTAATACAAGTTCAGGAAAAATTACCTCGGATTATTGAGGGTGAGCGCGGTGAACTGCCTGAGATTTCCGAAGATTCCCCTGTGTGGCCTTATGTGACTTCTACAGCTGATAATTGCTTAGGCACCGAATGTGAGTTTCAACAAACCTGTTTCTTAATCAAAGCTCGTAAGCGAGCCTTGGAAGCTAATGTTGTGGTCATTAACCACCATTTATTTTTTGCAGATTCGCGTCTAAAAGAGGACGGTTTTGGTGAGTTGCTTCCTAATGCTGAGGTCGTCATTTTTGATGAGGCACATCAATTAGCAGAAATCGCTACGGACTTTCAGGGAGAACGACTGAGTACTCGGCAATTTCGTGAACTCATGGACGATATTTTACGAGAATGGCCCATTGTTGATTTGGTCAATCAACCTCTAAAACAGTTAAGCTTACAGCTGGATCAGAAGCTTGATCAGTTGTTGATGGCAATTACCATTCAAGAAGGTAGGTTCAGTTGGGATGAACTCAAGCATAATAAAGCATTCCATGAGGCCAGTGTAGGATTGGAGGATTTAACTGAGGAATTACTGACCTGTTTTGTGGGACCCAGTATGGATGTTCCGGGGGTACAACGCTGTCATGAGCGTCTACAGGAATTGATAAAATCCTTAATGCTTTTTAAAAATGAAAAAGCAAATTACATTCGTTGGATTGAGCGGTTTAAACAAAGCTTGGTGTTTCATTCTACTCCTATTGATATTGCTGCGGCTTTTCAACTTTTACTGAACAATAAGGATTGCAGCTATATATTTACCTCGGCAACATTGACCATGGCATCATCGTTTGAGCATTTTACCAAGCCCCTTGGCCTAACTCACGCTGAGACCTTGTTATTGCCCAGTCCGTTTGACTTTCAGCAACAAGCGCTTTTATACCTTCCACGAGATTTACCCGATCCAAATCACCTTGATTATCATGACGCCTTGTTAAAAAAAGTAGTGCCAATCATAGAAGCATGCGGGGGAAGATGCTTTTTCTTGTTTACTAGCCATAGAGCTTTGCAAAAAGTTGCTTCACTTTTAAGTGTCAATTTTAATTTTAAATATCCCTTGTTGGTCCAAGGAGATGAAGCAAAACCAATTTTATTGGCGCGTTTTCGCCAATTGGGTAACGCAGTGTTGTTAGGCACCGCTACCTTTTGGGAGGGAGTGGATGTCAAAGGCGACGCTTTATCTTGTGTGATCATTGATAAACTCCCCTTTGCTAGCCCGAACGATCCCGTAACTCGAGGAAGAATGTCATATTACAAAGCCCAGGGCCTTTCAGGTTTTGACGAACTTTCACTACCCAATGCAGTATTAACTCTGAAGCAGGGAGTAGGGCGTTTAATTCGTGATGCTGATGATAAAGGGGTACTAATGATTGCCGATCCCAGATTAACAGCAAGAGACTACGGCAAACGAATTTTTGCAAGCTTACCCACCATGCGCAAAACACGCAGCGAAGAAACTGTGCTAACTTTTATCCAGCAATTAGCCCTAAAGTAGCCTGGATGCAGGCCCAAAGGGCCGTAATCCGGGA
>CAMAYX010000054.1 GCA_945862405.1 Legionella genomosp. 1 | reverse complement strand
CTTTAGTGACCTTATCTTCGGAATTAAATTCTTCTGATTGTCTATTTATCGATCCGCTTTCTTCTTGTGCCATTTTGTTGATTTCCTTACCACCCTCACGACATTAAATTTACCTTATTTTTGTCTCACTGTCGCTGGCACAGAGGGGTTGGTCGATCATAAACTTTCAACGGAATATTTAAAAATAGCATTAACTGAGCGTGCCTGTCTGAGCGATCAAACCTATTCGATGGCCGTTCTAAATCAGCTTGCGGAAAAAGGGATTCAGATATTAATTAGTGATTTTTGCAGCGGATACTCATCATTTGTTTATTTAACCAATTTCCCTATCCATATTCTTAAAATTGATCCAGCTTTTGTTATGAATATGGTCAAACACGAGAAGAAACGCATTATTGTTAAAGGGATTATAAATTTGGCAGAAACCATGCATTTGAAAGTAGTGGCCGATGGGGTAAATGATGAAGTTATTTTGCAGAATTTATTATCCTTAGGTTGCAAATATGGGCAAGGAGCTCTTTTTTCTGAAGCACTTAGCGCAGACAAACTCACGGAGTTACTAAAATCTTCTTGAGTCGTTCTAGATAGATCCTAATTACTTTGTTACTGCTATTGAATTTATGCGGAAGTGCGCATAAAATTTACAGTTTTGTACTACAATTCTATTAACTCCCAGGTATAAGGTCAGTCTCTATGATGTGGCGTAAAATGTTAAAATCAAAAATTCATCGTGCGTGCGTAACTCATGCTGATTTGCACTATGAAGGTAGTATTACAGTAGCACCTGAGCTACTGGCAGCGGCTAATATTCTTCCATATGAAGCGGTCAGCATTTGGAATGTTACCGCTGGAACTCGTTTTGAAACTTACGCAATAGAAGGTTTACCAGGCTCAAGCGCAATCTGTGTTAATGGGGCAGCTGCGCACTTGGTAACACCAGGAGACATCATCATCATTGCTACGTTCGTACAATTGCAAGAAGAAATTTGCCAAACTTTCGTTCCTACCGTAGTTTTTGTGGATGAAAAAAATAAAATGAAAGAAATAAGACCTGAGGAAATTACGCTTTTGAAGTAGGTTGTATAAATTGACCTGTACCGCCAGCATTGTAGCCTGGATGCAGGCCCAAAGGGCCGTAATCCGGGATCTGTGGCACAATGCCTCGGCCTTGAGAGATTTGCATGATTAAGCCAACATCTCAGTAGAATAGTTTCCGTCTCCGATAAACGCTAAACCTAGGGGGCATAAGCTTTAGTGGTAGGCAAAGTGAGGAACGTCTCTACTACGCTGTGGAGGCTGGCTCAAATTCGAATCTCTTTCGGTTCGCGCTATTCTAACTTACTGGAAAGTTAAAATAAGTATCGGGGTAGGGTTCTTCTTTTAAGGTAAAATGCCACCACTCTTCAGGATAGGGTACGAATCCGTTTTGCAGCATTAAGGTTCTTAGAGTCAAACGATTCAGACGTTGCTGATCGCTTAAGCCTTTGGCGAACACATGTGCACGCTCATCAAAATAATCAAAGGGAGTTCCCATATTGATAGAGGGATGATCGTGTTCGAAGGAGTCCTGATTACTGTCACTTTCCTGGCCATTTAATGCCGCCAGCGTGATATCGACTGTACTTCCGCGGCTGTGGCCTGATTTGACAGCAATGTAGCGTTTATCAAATAAGGTGTCTTTTGCTTCATGTGGGTAGAACCACTGCTTCATGCGCACATCATCAGCATTTTGGCTCCAATCATAAAAAGCATCAACCGCCTCTTGTGGTCGATAGCAGTCATAAACTTTGAGTTTAAAACCTAGCAGTTTTGCATCCGCTTGAATTTTTTTCAGTTGTTCGGCGGTTTGTTGACTTAAAATACACCGAGCGGAGTTATAGCCAGGAATTGGCTCGCCAATAAAATTATCATTTCCTGCATAACGAATTTCTTGAATAATCTCAGGCGCTATTTGATCTAAGTACACAAAGTTATTGGGTAGAGCATAAGTCGTCGTCACGGATAAGCTCAACAACGCAATAGAATATGAGATTATCCTTTTAGGATTTAATTTTTGTGCTAGTAACATCAATAGAATCACTATATAAAAAAGTAGTATTTTTATTAGGAACAGGGCAATCCACTTGAACTTCTCGGTGTTCGATAACGGGTTCTGGTTCAAACGCGCAAGCACTAAGTAGCATGATTAAAAATATTGCTGAAACCCATTTCATAACATCCCTCTCCTGTAAATACTCAAACGTCGCATTTTGAAGTATCTTGAAAATAGTAAAGTATTGCCTTGCTTTTCACAAATAAAAAAACACATTCCTCCCATAGCGCTTGTTTTTTACAGACCCATTTCAATATACTGGTGGGCATTAAACGGCTTGCCCGAGAAAGAATACTCACAGGTGACATGATGTTAGATAGAGCCAGCGTAGTTGATGAACAATTTTTGCAACGCGTAGCACAAGGTAATTTCCCTGCTGGCAAAAGCGAAATTTTGCCTGCAGACGTGGGTATGGATAAGAAAACTGCAATAGATATTCTTGATTCACAAATTAAGTCTCGCCATCTCGATCTTATCGCCCGGCAATTGAAAGAAAAAGGATTAGTATTTTATACCATTGGCAGCAGTGGACATGAAGGTAATGCGGTGTTTGGACATGTATTCCGATCTACAGATATGGCTTTTCTTCATTACCGAAGTGGTGGGTTTTATATTCAAAGAGCAAAACAAGTTAGTGGATGCGATGGTGTACGCGATATTTTATTCTCGCTGTCTGCTGCTGCAGAAGAACCGATTTCAGGCGGACGACATAAGGTATTTGGCAGCGTTCCATTAAATATACCTCCGCAAACTTCCACCATTGCTTCACATTTACCCAAAGCCGTAGGCACGGCTTTCTCAATAACCCGCGCGAAAGAATTAGGATTAACTAGTCATCTCAGTTCCGATAGTGTAATTCTTTGTTCATTTGGTGATGCTTCTGTAAATCATGCTGCAGCTCAGACCGCAATCAACTCTTGTTCATGGATAGGTAAGCAAAAGTATCCTTTACCTTTGGTGTTTATTTGCGAGGATAACGGTATAGGGATCTCGGTACCTACGCCCGCAGACTGGGTGGAATCTAGTATAAAAGCGCGACCAAACATTCATTATATAGCTTGCGATGGGTTAAATATTGCGGATTGCTACGCTAAAGCTTTAGAAGCAGAACACATCGCGCGTACTAAAAAGCAGTTTGTTTTTCTGCACATGCGTTGCGTACGCTTGTTAGGTCACGCGGGCTCTGATATTGAATCGCAGTATCAGCAACAACAAGACATCGAAAATCGTGAAGCAAATGATCCTTTATTACATACTGCACGTATCATTTATGAGTCAGGATGGATGAGTCTTAAGGGAATTATTGATTTGTATGAAGATAATCGTGATCTAATTAAAGCCAAAGCCGTAGAAATTATTCATTCACCCAAGTTGAACAGTGCGGAAGAAATTATGTCCTCACTGGTTCCTAAAACGCGCAATACACCTGCTTATCCCTTGCCGGAAGACACAACGCGTAAAGGAATCTATGGCGCGGCTTATAATCAACTTTTCATGAAGCGGAATTTATGCCAACAAATTAATTTTACATTAACCGATTTACTCCTACAGTACCCAAATATGGTAGTATTCGGCGAGGATGTGGGCAAGAAAGGCGGGGTTTATCGTGTCACCGCTGAGCTGCAAGCACGTTTTGGTCAACGCAGAGTATTCGATACGCTTTTGGATGAAACTACTATTTTAGGAGCTGCGATTGGAATGGCGCATAATGGTTTTTTACCTGTTCCTGAAATTCAGTTTTTAGCCTATTTGCACAATGCTGAAGATCAATTGCGCGGCGAGGCTTCTACCTTGTCCTTTTTTTCCAATGGTCAATATCAAAATCCGATGGTGATACGCATCGCCTCTTTGGCCTATCAAAAAGGTTTCGGCGGACATTTCCACAATGATAGCTCCATCACCGTGTTAAGAGACTTACCTGGTGTTATTGTAGCCTGTCCTTCAAATGGTCCTGATGCTGCAAGATTATTACGCACCTGCATGCACATGGCACAAAAAGAAGGGCGTGTTGTTGTATTCCTCGAACCTATTGCTTTGTATATGACCAAAGATCTACATGAGCCAGGCGACAGTGCTTGGTTGTTTGATTACCCTGCCTTGGACGAAACTATCCCCTTCGGACAGGTTACCAGCTTTGGAAAAGGTGATACGGTAATTCTAACGTATGGCAATGGATATTATCTTTCACGCCAAGCAGCCAAAGTATTAGCTGATAAACATGGAATATCGGTAAAAATTGTAGATCTTCATTGGTTGTGTCCATTACCAGCAGAGGCTATCTTACGCGAGGTAAGCAAAGCCAAATCTGTGTTGGTTGTTGATGAAGGACGTAAAAGTGGTTCGCTCAGCGAGGGAATTATGACGCTTTTAATGGAAAGAGCTTCTTCGCGGATAAAAGTTAAACGAATTACTGGAGAAGATTGCTTTATTCCTCTAGGTACGGCGTGGGAGTATTTATTACCAAGCCGAGATAAAATTGTAGCAGCGGTAAAAGCCTTGAACTTAAATAAGGAGAGTGAAAGTGGACGACTTACTATTTCTCGATGAGCAGTTACACGATGATGAGCGCATGATACGTGAGAGCGTAGCTCGCTTTGTGAACAACGATGTCATTCCCAAAATGGCAGAGGCTTTCGAAGAAGGGCACTTTCCCAAAGAACTTATTAAAAAATCAGCCGAGTTGGGATTATTAGGCTTAACCTTACCTGCGGAATACGGTGGAGCAGAAGCCTCTTATGTCGCTTATGGCTTGGTTTGCCAAGAGTTGGAAAAGGGCGACAGTGGTTTACGCAGTTTTGTATCCGTGCAAAGTTCTCTTTGTATGTATCCTATTTATCGTTACGGCACAGAAGAACAAAAAAAACGATTCCTTCCGGCAATGGCTGCTGGTGAAGTCATTGGCTGCTTCGGATTAACGGAACCTGATTCTGGGTCTGATCCAGCTGGAATGAAAACTCATGCTAAAAAAGTTGAGGGTGGATGGCGGCTTAGTGGCGCTAAAATGTGGATCACCAACGCCACGATTGCAGACATTGCCATTGTGTGGGCTAAAACCGATGCTGGTATTCGCGGATTTATTGTTGAAAAAGACTTTAAAGGTTTCACTCGTAACGAAATAAAACTAAAAATGTCCTTACGTGCGTCAGTTACCGGAGAGTTGGTGTTCGATGATGTATTCGTACCTGATGAAAACTTTCTTCCTGGAAGTGAACGAGGGTTAGGCGCCCCATTAAGCTGTTTAAGCCAAGCCCGCTATGGAATCGCGTGGGGTGCAATGGGTGCTGCAATCGCTTGCTTCGATGTGACCCAGAACTATCTTTTGGAACGAAAGCAATTTAATAAACCATTAGCTTCGTACCAACTTATCCAAAAAGATTTAGCAGAAATGTACACCGAAATCATCAAAGCGCAATGTCTGAATTTGCAGGTTGGCCGCTTAAAAGACCAGTCTAGAGAAACACCGGTGATGATTTCATTAGCTAAAGGAAATGCGTGCAGAGAGGCGATTAAAATTGCGAGGTCCTGCCGTAATTTGCTTGGGGCAAATGGAATTAGTCTGGAATATCATGTTATTCGCCATATGATGAATTTGGAATCCGTTTATACCTACGAGGGTACGGATAATGTGCATACTTTGGTTGTAGGGCGGCACATCACGGGCCTCAACGCCTTCTCTTAAGAACCGTCATCTTTGGCGGATCTTGAACGATCTCGGGGGTAAAAAAATGCTCACATACTTTTTCTATGCTGCGCTTTTTTTACCCCCGAGATCGTACAACTTCCACCAAATCTGAGCGGTTCTTGTTCCTTTGGTGGTTGATGATTGTCGCTTTGCTCTCCAACCTTTAATATCTAAGTGCCCGTGCCCTTTTTTTGGCTTTTATTTTTTTTCTTGTTGCTTGGCAATTTTTTTATTTGTGTCCTATGCTTATTATTCACCCTTAAGGGGTTGATATTTTTCAAAAAAATAATAAGGAGATCTACATGGCAGCAGCATGGAATACCGTTATTTTTCTAAAAACCAAAGGTTCATGGACTGATACTGATAACGTAGCGAAATGGCCTGGTGTGAAAAATATTTGGTCCACTTCTGGGGGATGGGATTGGTGCATAAAGCTTGATAAAGACCATTCTACTCCAGAAAAAACGGAAGAATTTGTTGCTAAATTGCGTAAAGCCGATTGGGTTTCCCACACTGAAAGCAGTTGGTGGAGAGAGGTTTATTCGAAATAATTTGAATTCTAGGCCAATTCAGCTCTGAATTGGCCTTTTTTAATCAATTCCTGCTAATTTATTCTAAACTTAAAGGAAGAGACTAAGTTTGGAGCTGTAATGAAAGATCTACGAGAGGACCAAGTCCCTAAAGTGACTCCTGAACCTAAAAAGGATGTTGATAAAAGAGCGACTAAAAAGGTGGTTGATGATGTAGAGGATGTAGCTCCTACACCACCGATGATGCCCATGAAGCCCTCAGTAGAATTAAAGAAAGAACCCGATACCCAACCCCATCCAGCCATGCGATTGGCCGAATATTTAATTGAAGAAATGAAATTGGAAGGAAGCTCGAATGATTTGGATCATACTTCTAACGTAAGTCACGGCGAAACGAACTTTTTGGGCGATGGTGTGCCTGGTTATGAATCAGGGGAGCTAAATGGCCCGGATAATGATACAGAAGAAGAGGAAGAATCCAGATTATCCACGGCACCAAAACCCAGCCCATTCGGCGATAGATAAGCTTTACTGCACTAGATCTGAGCTTGTCATTTCAAGTAAACCAAGTTATTATTCGCGTACCAGTCGGGGCGTAGCGCAGCCTGGTAGCGTACTAGCATGGGGTGCTAGTGGTCGAAGGTTCAAATCCTTCCGTCCCGACCAATGAAATCCCTTTTAAAACAGTAATTTGCATCTTCTTGGTCAAACTCCTTTAAAATCAAAAATTCTGCTAGGTGTACTTCTAGGTGTACTTGCAAAAAAATTACATTGGTTGAGATATGACGAATAAAATTATTTCGATTGGTTCCGAACACAATGAATATTTGGCTTTTGGAGATGACAGTCAATTTAAAGATACTCTAGCCTATTCCTTTATAGTAATTCATTCTGATAAGCTCGAGTTTGTTCAAAGTAGAATAAAACGAATTAAAAAAATATATGGTATTCCTGAACATGTAATTTACTTTCGGAATTGTTCATTTTTATTCAATTTTTTCAAAAAATTTTTTTCTATTACACACAAATAATAAATAAAAATATTGAGTTATGAGGTGGGTCGGCCTATAGATTTTCTCGCTGTCGGGTTTTTAGTTTCGACTGTTATTTCTCCTTGCCAGTACTAAATTTTTTTAGGTCGGGTTTGTGCCGGGTTGATGTGCCGGGTTAGGGTCGGCCTTGCTTTAAACGTATTAAGGCAAATTGATTGGGGAGTTAAAAAAATTATGATGAAAGTTTAATTGAATGGTTGTCTACTGGTGATGGTTATTGAATTCGTGGTCTTTGTCAAAAGTTATTCCTAGCTGTTACTGATTGAACGTACATGAACTTAACTTTCAAATTATGACAAATTGTACCGGTCGAGCGCGAGGAATTATGCGCAGAGGTTTAGGTGAAGTGGTTTGGGTTTTTTACCTTTGGCATTTACAAAAGCTCTGCTTCTTTTAAAGTTCGAATAAAAATTCTTTTGTTCGGCTTTAGTCTTCGTTTGTGTTTGTTCGATAATGTAGAGCCGTAATACTTGTTCGGTATTTTCATTCATATTGGTTATCTCATCCCTATAATTTTCCCATTTGCTAACCGCGGTGTGTGATTCATGAACTACGGTTTCACCAAATTCACGCAGAGGCATGGAAAAATAGGAGCGAATGAATTTCACTTGATTGCCCGTTAATCTGTCTTCTTGGATAGCCAGTTTTTTTATTATTTCATCAGCAACGTAATGAACATCGATTTTGGGATGCCATTCGTCATTGATGTTAATCATTACTACATTTTCTAATTCAATAGGAAAACCAAGTCCTTCGTACAGAAACGTAGGTTCTATTTTGGTTTTCATGGTGTTTTTCCTTGCTTACATTATCTTAGTAATAATAGACATTATCGAGTTTTTTGTAAACTTAGTTTACAGCATCTAAAATGTCTCATGCTTGGGTGCATGTAAAGGAGCATATGTTCCAAAATGGAACCTATGGTATAAAGTTGCACAAATTTGGGTTCGAGGGCTTTATGTGCACTGCTGCCTTAAATTTTCTATAGGGAAGTGGCAATTTTCTCCCTTCCTTTGGTTCGCTCTTGCTCTTAAATATATTTTTTTATGGTGTTATATTGAACAGTTTCCAAAATGGAAATAGTAGGGGGCAGTTGTTTCCATTTTGGAAATAACTGATATCCATGGTGTTATTCTTTGCTTGGTAAGGTTTTTTTATTGGGTAAGAAATTATCTTTGCTTACGATTTTTTTACCCGTTTTCTCTTCCAGTTCTAAACGCGCTTTTTTGGCAATGCCACCACCTTGTTTACTAGCTTTCTGGTTTTCAGTCATTCCAGTGGCATTTGTAGCTTCGGCAATTTGCCTAGTGGATAGTTCTGCAAGTGCTGTAAAAATAAGCTCAGCTTCGCTCATATGATCCCGTAGGTTCTGGGATTTTAATCCTTTTGCCTGTTTGTGTTCTTTTACACTCATGCCTGTCCATTCTTGATGAATGATATTGGTCAGGATTGCAAATTCATTAGGTTCGTTAATGTCGTGTTCTTTCCAATAATCTGTGAGCTTATTACGGGTTTCCTGACCCGTCATGCGCTGTTGTATCCATTTTTCACTATAGCCATGCTGTTTCCATGTTTCTCTTGCTCTATCAAGTGCTTGAGAGGGGTCGGACATTTCTTGCATACGTTCGTAGCCGACTTTCGCTAACCATAGTTTAATGGGTTCAGCTTTAGGGCTTGGGATTGATTGAATGAGGCGTAATAATGTTTCAGCGGTTGCTACATCCGTCAGTCTTAATTTGCCGTCCTCAGCTTTCATTTTCAACCGGTTACAATTTGTAACCGTTTCACTACCTTCTTTTTTTAATCTATTTTTTAATACTTTCCAATAATTTCTAGCAGCTTGGTAATTGGGTTGCTGAATCAAGGCCTGGACTACATCTACAACTGAAAAAAACCATGTTCCAGTTTCGTCATCATATAAACGTCGGATGTGATATTGTTCAAAATTTGCCGGGTTACTTTCCATAAAAACTCCTTATTGTTCTGATACTCTTCTTGGTTGGATTATTACTACATTGTCCTGTTGCATATTTTCAATAAGCTCTGACCAGGCATTTAATGCCTCCTTCCGTTGAGGCAGCATTTCATTCTTATTATAAGTAGCCATAATTTTAGGCATCTTATGCCCTAAACATTTCTCAATTACCACGGGATCAATATGCAAAGCCTCACCAAGCTGCGTTGCAAAGGTGCGTCTTAAATCATGTGCTGTCCAGTGCGGAATGCCGACGCGGGATTGTATTCTGATTACTGCTCTTGGCATAGCTCGGTCGGATAAAATGCTTTGGTCGTCAGCGCCTGTAATGACGTACTCTGAATCACTATGTGCTTTAAGTTCTAGCAACACCTTTTTGGTCCTTTTCGTGAGATGAATCCTCATAACGATATTGGTTTTGGTATTCTCGGCAGGAATCGTCCATAAAGAGTTCTCAAAATCGAATTCTGACCATTTGGCTACTTTTATTTCTCCTGTCCTTACGCCTGTAAGCAGGATGATTTTCAGAGCAGCGCGAATCTGGAAAGAGGTGCTATGTTCTTCATTGTAGAGAAATTTCCATAGGGTTTTTACTTCATCAAGGGTCAAATAGCGCTCTCTAGGTTTTTCTATTCCACCGATATCTCTCGCCCGTATGGTCATCGCAGGGTTTATAAGCATTTCGCCTCGGCTTACTGCATAGTTTGCGTATTCTTATGAAGGTGAACAGGGAAAATTATTGATCGTGAACAGTGTCAGCGAGCTGCTTTTGTAATCAAAAATATTATGTCAAAGTGTTCACGATGGTGCAATTGATTTGCTTCTTCTCATAGACTCTCCTTTTAATTCAATTCGATGCGCGTTTTGCAGCAAGCGGTCTAAAATAGCGTCTGCAGTAGTAGGTTCTCCGATGTAGTCATGCCAATCTCGAACGGGCAGCTGGCTTGTAATGAGTGTTGCTTTTATTTGGTGCCTATCATCAATCAAGTTGAAAAGGCTCCTGTGTTGCTGAGATGTTAGTGCGGGAGCCATACCAAAGTCATCGAGTATAATTAGGTCTTTTTTAGCGAGTTGCAAAAGTATCTTTCCATAACTACCATCCGCATGAGCGATATGTAGGTCTTCAAGGAAACGGGGAAGGCATAGATATTGGACACTAAAGCCAAGCCTGCAAGCCTGATTCCCGATAGCACATGCTAGATAACTTTTACCGCAGCCAGTGAGACCTGTGATGATGAGGTTATGTTTATGCCGTATAAAATCACAACCAATCAAGGCCATAAATTGACTTTTATCCAATCCTCTTGGGTGTTTATAGTCAACATTTTCAATGCAAGCCTGTTGTCTTAGCTTGGCTTGTCGTAGCAAATTAGCAAGCCGGCGGCTGCTCCGGCATAAAAGCTCGCGGTCAAGTAATATGGCCATGCGCTCATTAAAGGATAAATCTTGAGCAGGGGGTTGCCCTAGCTGTTCATTGAATGCTTGAGCCATCCCCGTAAGTCTTAATTGATTAAAATGAGAGACGATTGTTTCGGATAACATAATTAATTCTCCAAGAATGTTAGTGATAGTAATTTTTGCCGCGCAGGTTGGCATGTGTGATAGGAGCAGATTGAGAGACCGCTTGTTGATTTGGTAAGGGCTGAGATTCCATCTTATGCTCCAGAATGGAGGCAACACTTTTTCTTGTTCGTGCTCCTAAAAACCAAGCCCGCTCACAAGCTTTTGCTAAGCGCTCGTTGCCATAACGCTTAGCAAGATTAAGTAGTCCGAGGCAAGAGCGATAACCTTGCTCTGGGTGTGGTTTTGATTCCAGCAAATTTTTAACATATTGCGTTGTTGCAGAACCCACTTGCGATGCCCAGGTTAAAAATCGCCCTGGAGTCCATTCCATATGCTTACGGTGAGCCTTGGGCATGTGTTCAGGTAGCGTTGTATGCTTACCTTTCTGTACACTGATGGCGTGGATTGCGATTATTTTTCCTTGGTAATGACACTCAAGAAGCTTGGCTGTACTACGCAGCATTATTTCTTTACCGATGTATTGATAAGGAACACTGTAGTAATGTTGATTTAGCTCAATGTGGTAATCGATATGAACTTTTGCTCGTTTTATTTCTGCTATTTCATAAGGGTGCTTAGGCAGCGGTTTTAAGGCAGGTTGGTCAGTTACAGCAAATAAGCCAGCACGACATCCTGGCATTTTTTTAAAAGGACGTTGATTTAATTTTCCCAACAACCCACGAATAGCTGCATTGAGTTCCTCTAACCCAACGAACGTATGATGACGTAAGCGTGCTAAAATCCAGCGTTCAACAACTAAAACAGCATTTTCAACTTTAGGTTTATCTTTAGGTTTTCTTGGTCGTGCTGGTAATACGGCTGTACCATAATACTCAATGAAATCAGCATAGGTTGGATTAATATCAGGTTCATAGCGGCACGCTTTTTGAACACCTGACTTTAAATTATCAGGAACAACCAAAGCTGGAACACCGCCAAAAAACTCAAACATCCGGCGATGCGAGAGCAGCCAATCCGAGATTTTCTGACTCCACGTCGCTTCGGCATAAGTATAGTTAGATGCACCAAGAACACCGACAAAGATTTGTGCAGCTCTTATCTCGCCACTGTCAGGGTCAATGATATTTATCGTTTGTCCCGCATAGTCCACAAATGCCTTATCACCCGCTTTGTGATTTTGACGCATACTTTGAGGCTGAGTAGTTCGCCATTGCCGATAAAGAAGGCAAAACTGCGAATAGCTCAGTGGTTTTTTCTCCTCCTGAACGTATTCTTCCCAAAGCAACTGCAGCGTCATGCTTTTGCGTCTCAGCTCTTGGTGAATAGAGGCATAATTAATAGGATGGGAAGTAGTCCTGATGATTTTTTCTGGTTGTAATTTATTTCTAAGCGCTTCTTCATCTTCTAGCTCTGAGGATAGAGGCCATTTTATTCCGGCCGCTTCCGCCCGCTTTAGATATTTGTTTACAACGCCAACCGATAAACTCAAGCTCTTGGCTATTTGGTGCTGGCTTAGTTTGCACTCTTGGTGCAGACGTAGCACATTTTTAATTTTACGCATGGATACCCCTTTTGCAGGCATAATGCCTCCTTCCTAATGACTGAAGAAAACATTATTAAACAATCACCTACAAAAGCAGATTCGCAAATTATTATCGAACGTGAACGCTTATTATTACATCGTGAACACCTGTTATTATCAAGCAACAAAACTGTTCACGATTTCATAATAATCGCTGTTCACGTTCGATAATTTTTACTGTTCACGATCACATAATAATCGTTGTTCACGATGGGTAAGAATATGCAG
>CAMAYX010000053.1 GCA_945862405.1 Legionella genomosp. 1 | reverse complement strand
TCTTTAGTGACCTTATCTTCGGAATTAAATTCTTCTGATTGTCTATTTATCGATCCGCTTTCTTCTTGTGCCATTTTGTTGATTTCCTTACCACCCTCACGACATTAAATTTACCTTATTTTTGTCTCACTGTCGCTGGCACAGAGGGTCTTGCTTTTTATCCAGCTGTTGTGTGTAGGGAAGGGACTTCGAACTCTGGTCAAAGCCATTTGTAACCACTTGGCTATAGGAAACAACAATAGCTTGTAACAATACATCGACCATCTTATTTTTGTCGCCCCCGCACACCGCTACTAGTTTTTTATAATTTGTTTCCCCTAAACTTTTCTTGGCGTCATCACTTAAATCCGTCATGCCGGAATTAAAAAGAGCGGTTGCACCCTCTTTCGCTACTTCTCGCATGTGCTTTTCTATTTGACTGTTACTGGCATGGTTATAAGATTCTGCTTCGGTGGTTTTGGAAATGGGTACTTCGTCAAATAATCGCGATAAATGACCATCTCCCATCGATTGGGCTTCATCAATGCGTCTTATGACATAGGCACTTTGTAGAGTTTCTGCAAGATTTTTTGTGAACTCTTGTATGAACGGACTGGGCATACAAACCTCGACATTTTAAAGTTAATTAAAGTATAGACTAGTATCATTGGTGGTCGTAAGTCCACCAGCCAATGTAAAACAAAATATGAGATAGAATAGCTGCCTCAATTCCGTAGCGCCAAAAGAGAAGCCCAAAAAGAATAGATTGGACCAGGTACAATAGAACTAGAGAATAAATAAACCTACGGCTACCTTTGCAACCGGCTGCAAGATATGCGGGAAGTTGGCAAAGTGAATAGAAAAATCCGCTAATAAAGATGGCTAGACAATAGACGAGATTAGTATGTTTGCCGCTGATAAGAATTGAAAAAAAAGTGATGACGTTGAGCAATCCCCAGCGAGCTAAGATTTCTTCAGTGATCCCCCCGTATAATGTGCCTCCAGCCAAACCTATAACTTTACGCAGCCGGTTCATCACCTTGAATGTGCTTTCGTCAAGAATGCTTGCCACTGCTCCATAATAAAGGATTAAAAAGAAGATAAGACCTGCAACTGTGTATAAAAAAACAGGGAATAAAAAATCTAATAAATACCCTATGGCTGCGTCGCCGGTTAAAATTAGTTGCAAGATAGGTGCATTAAGACCTGTAATTCCTGAGATAACGTTTCCTGCTATGCTCATTAACAGAACCATTGTCATTGTTTGCAGATTTGCGATACGTGTTATTTTCCTTTGCAAGTTTTCGGTATTCTCTCGCAATAGAAAATGAATTAATTGTGGCATGGCCAAAAAAATACCTGGAAAACTACCTGCACACAAAATAACAATTAAAGGCCAATTCATGATTATGATTTTATGAGTGGATATATTAAAGTTTATAGATGACGCTGTAAAAAAAGCCATCCATTTGGTGCTCTCCGGGAAATATTTGCCATCCATGCCCAGTTTCTTGTCCCCATGGCTGACTTTGAGGGCGGAATTGAGCATCCTTATGATTCATCAGGAAATTCTGCATCTGCTTTTCATTTTCTTCCGACATGATAGAACAGGTCGCATAAACTAGGATGCCTTGAGATTTGAGAAGAGGCCACAGCGCGTTTAATAATGCATTTTGCAAGTTTGCTGCTTTTCGTATTTCCTCTTCTGTGCGTAATAATTTAATGTCGGGATGACGGCGAATTACACCAGTGGCTGAACAGGGTGCATCTAGAAGTATTCTATCGAATGGAGTGTTATCCCACCATTGCTGAGGAAATAATCCATCTGCTACTTTTAAATCTGCGTGCAAATGCAAGCGCTTAAGATTCTCTTGTACTCTTTTTAGCCGTTTTTGATCAATATCTAAGGCTGTAACCTTTAACGAAGGTTCTCTTTCAAGCATGTGACTTGTTTTACCTCCAGGGGCGCTACAAGCATCCAAAATCTTTAATTCGGGTTTTATATCCAGTAATGAGACAGCCAGTTGTGCGGCTGCGTCTTGTACCGAAACTATCCCTTGTTCAAATCCAGGCAAATCAGATACGAGTAATGGGGTTTCCAATACAATCCCTTGTTCGGCGAATGAATGAGGTATGGCTTTAATGCCTGCCTGCATTAATTGCTGCAGGTAAGTTTCACGTGTGCCTATTTTTGCATTTTGACGTAAGGTCATAGGAGGGCGTCTGTCGTTTTCAGCAAAAATGCTTTCCCAGGAGTTTGGCCAATCTTGTTGGAGTCGTTGCACTAGCCATTCAGGATGGTTTGTTTTAAACGTTGTCTGTTGTTCAATTTCGACCAGAAGTTTCTCTTGGCTACGACAAAAATTGCGCAAAACAGCATTGACTAAACCTTTGGCCCAGGTTTTTTTTATGCTATCCAATAGGGCCACTGTTTCTTTAACAACTGCGTAATCAGGGATTCGTAAATAATGAAGTTGATATAAACCGATCAAAATAATAAGCCAAATCTTTGATTCTTTGGGTCGTTTGTTTAGCAGTTTATCGGCGATGGTTTGTAATTGAAAATAATGACGGCACACCCCATAGCATATTTCCTGACATAATGGAGTGATTTCAGGAGCGTTTAACAGGTAAGAAAGCGGAGTACGATCGTTGATTAGAGTATCTAATACATTCAGGGCAAGAAGGCGTTCATTTTTTTTCATTCTAAGATCATGCCAACTTGCAAATATTTACGACCTGCGTTTATCCAATCATTTACCGTAATAACTTTACCTCCTGGAAATTGTAGTTGTTCTATCAATAATCCTTTGCTGCCAGTTGCAACTAATAAACCTTCTTTGCTGATTTCAATAATTTCACCAGGGGTATAGGATTTGGTTGTGTCGGCAATTTTTGCTTTATAAATTCGTAAATTGATGTCTTGTGTCTGAGTATACGCGATAGGCCACGGGTTAAATGCACGAATTTGTTGCTCTATCTCGGTTGCTGTTTTATCCCATTGAATTTTAGCGTGTTCTTTAAGAATTTTAGGCGCGTACGTAGCTAATTGATGATCTTGGGCTTGTGCGCTAATTTGGCCGGCAGCAATTTTATTTACCGTATCTAGTAATGGAGCGATGGCGAGTTCTGCTAATTGATCGTGAAGAACGGTTGCAGTCTCATTGCCCTTCAATAAGCATTCACGGATTTCAAGAACATCACCCGTATCCATTCCCGCATCTAATTGCATAATGGTAACTCCTGATTTTGTGTCTCCATGCAAAATTGCGTGTTGGATGGGAGAAGCGCCTCGCCATCGAGGTAGTATAGAAGCATGCACATTTATGCATCCAAATCTGGGAATTGACAGTACAGAAACTGGTAAAATTAGTCCATAAGCAATAACAATCATCAGATCAGGTTTTGAGGAGCTCAACTCTTGTACTGCTTGCTGGTCTTTAAAATTAAGCGGCTGATGGACAGGTACGTTATGCGCTAACGCCCATTCTTTCACCGCGGAAATCTGCAATTGTTGCCCTCTTCCTGCTGGACGGTCGGGCTGAGTGTATATGCCGATTAAGTTGTGGGGTGAATTTGCTATAGCCTGTAAGCTTGGAATGGCAAATGCAGGGGTTCCCGCAAACACAATGTTCAATGATTTCATCACTTGCGTGCTTGTAGACGTTTAAATTTATCCAATTTTCGCCTAGCGATTGAACGCTTCAGAGGAGAAAGTAAATCCACAAATAATTTACCATTCAAATGATCAATTTCGTGTTGGAAACATTCACCCAATAAACCATTAGCATCCATTTCAAAGAACTTTCCATTGCGATCTTGAGCGCGCATCGTTACTTTTTCTGCTCTTACTACGGTGTCATATGCGCCAGGGACTGAAAGACAGCCTTCTTCAAAAGAATGTTGACCTTCAGAAGCAATTATTTCTGGATTGGCTAAAACTAATTGCTGAGTTTTATCACCAATCACATCAATAACTGATAATTGAAGATTAATGCCAATTTGCGGGGCTGCAAGGCCAACACCATGGGCGGCATACATTGTCTCAAACATGTCTTCAATTAAGGCATGCAGTTTTTCGTCAAAATTTTCCACGGGAGCGTTGGGTGCTCTGAGCCTAGGATCGGGTAAGTAAATAATCTTATGTAGGGCCATATTCGGTCTATTTCAAAACAATAATTGCATGGTATTATCGCTAATACGCAGTTCTGCCGCAAGATGCCAATCAATTAACCAAGGATGTTTCATGCGCTACGTTTTATGTTTATTGGGATTTCTATGTTCTTTTGTAAGTCAGGCCCTTACGCTACGAACAGATGCTCCAACTCGATATGTAGTTAAAGAGGGGGATACTTTATGGGAAATCGCTAACCGTTATTTAGCTTACCCGTGGGAATGGAAAGATTTGTGGCGAGCTAACCCCAACATTAAAAATCCTAATCGTTTATATCCAGGGGCAATTCTTGAGCTAACTTATCACCAACAACATCCATACTTGCGAGTCCTTTCCAATGGTACGATAAAACTATCGCCCTACATGCGACCAATGCCGATAGATAATCCTATACCGCCGATACCTTTAAGTGATATTAGACCGTTTTTGAATGGCTCCGTAGTCTTAGATCGAGATACGTTAACGAATGCTCCTTTCGTGGTGGCGTTTACCAATGAACATATGTTGGGCAGCCAGGGTGAAGAAGTATATGTAAAAAATCTATGCCCCAGACCTCCATCTGCCAGACCTCCTGGTACTACCGTTTCTTATGCTATTTATAGGCAAGCGGGGGAATATCGAGATCCCGAAAAAAACTGTTCTTTAGGGTTTAAAACGGTTTTGATTGGTTATGCTGAACTCGTTAAGGGATGTGACCCGGCGACAATTGTGCTTACGGATATTGTCCAAGGGGTTAAGTTATCAGACCGTGTGATGCCTAATAATTATCCTGACTTTAATTTCTCATTCCTTCCTAAAACGCCCGCAAGACGTGTTTTTGGCTCCATTATTGATTTACCCGGTGATTATACACAAGGAGCCGTAGGGCTTGTTGTGGTAATTAATCGTGGTAAAGATGCTGGACTACAAGCTGGTGATGTTTTGGGTATCTACAGTGATGGTGTGAGTACGTCCAATACTAATTGTCCTCCTGAATGCGTAGCATTGCCACCTGAAAGGGTAGGGGAGTTAATGGTATTTAGAACGTTCACTCATACTAGCTTTGCATTGGTTGTTCGCTCTATTCGTGCTGTTAAACCTAAAGATAAAGTTACCAACCCATGATCACCAATCGTCAAGCTCTATTGGCTTTAAATAGGATTTCTGCGGTTGGGACACGTAGTTACTTCAAACTGCAACAACATTGGCCAAAGCTAGGGGAAATATTTTCGGCATCCATGGATGAATTGCAGTACGCTGGTTTAAATAGTAACGCTGCTCAAGCAGTTCTAGAATTTAACTTGAACGATATTCAAGAGGATTTGCTTTGGGAATCGCAGGAAAATCATCATCTCATTACCTTAGCAGACCATGTTTATCCTCCTTTACTTAAAGAAATTTACGATCCTCCTATGGTTTTATACGCTAGGGGGCAGCTCAGTTGTTTTCAACAGCCCGGATTAGGAATTGTGGGAACCCGATATCCTTCACCCTCAGGAGCTGAAACTGCACGTAAATTTGCCTATGAGCTCGCGCAACAAGGGATTACAATCGTTAGTGGCTTAGCTTTAGGGATTGATGGCCAAGCGCATCATGGATGTTTAGCGGCCATTGGGAAAACCATTGCCGTGATGGGTACTGGAATTGATACAATCTATCCTTATGCGCATCGTAAATTGGCAGAGGAAATCGCACAAAATGGTATGCTCATAAGTGAATTTCCATTAAAAAGTTCAGCAAAAGCTGGACATTTTCCGCGCAGAAATCGTATAATAAGCGGTTTATCCTTAGCCATTTTGGTGGTCGAGGCAGCAATTCGCAGTGGATCTCTGATTACTGCACGCTTGGCTCTAGAGCAAAACCGTGATGTTCTGGCTGTGCCAGGATCGATACTTAACCCTCAGGCGAGAGGTTGTCATTATTTACTGCAACAAGGTGCAAAGTTAATAACTTCAAGTGCGGATGTTTTAGAAAGTTTAGGATTCTTAATGAATTCAACTACAAACAAAACGTCGTATGGTCTTGCAAGTGATGATGAAAACCTAGTAAAGTTCATTGGGTTTGAAGTAACGACGGTTGATAAAATTCTAGAACGAAGCGGTTTAGGAATTGAAGTGGTTACATGTGAGTTGGCTGATTTAGAATTACAGGGCATTGTCAAAGCAGTGTCTGGGGGCTACGTGAGGTGTTCTTATGAAAGATAGCTTGTTTGAAATGTTATTAAATCTCTTTGAAAAAACTTTAGCACAACTCAAAGAGCAAGGGACTCTGGATTTACAAAAGGACATCACTGAAAAGCATGCAGAGCATAGTACTACTGCTGTTAAAACGGAACTCGTAAAACCAGCACAAAGTACATCTATGAGAGTTTTCACATACGATGAGCAAATGAAGCTCACGAAAGCAAGCTATCAGTTTTTAATGCGCTTGCTGGCTTTGGAAATTATTAATGCCGAAGTTTTAGAGTTAATTATTAATCAATTATTCTTCTCAGAATCACGATTTGTGAGCTTAGAAGAAACAAAATGGACTATCCGTAACGCACTTGTGGACGGATTAGACGCAGAGCAAATCGCTTTTCTTGATCTTGTGCTATACCAAAAAGAAGATGAATTCACATTGCATTAATCAAGTTTAGAAATGGACTAATTTCATATGAGCAAGCATCTAGTTATCGTAGAGTCGCCTGCGAAAGCAAAGACTATTCAAAAATATTTAGGCGATAACTACGAAGTACTTGCCTCCTATGGCCATGTGCGCGATTTACCTCCTCGAAAAGGTTCTGTAGACCCTGATCAGCAATTTGCTATGACGTATTCTCCTATTGAGAAAAACCTGCGCCATATTGAATTGATTGCTAAGGCCATCAAGAAAGCCGACGTCTTATTATTGGCGACTGACCCGGATCGCGAAGGTGAAGCGATTTCATGGCATGTTTATGAACTAATGCGTGAACGGAATTTATTGAAAGGAAAGGACGTACATCGAATTTTTTTCAATGAAATTACCAAGTCTGCGATTAAGGAAGCAATTGATAATCCTCGCGACATTTCTATGGACATGGTCAATGCTCAACAAGCACGGCGGGCTCTCGATTACCTTGTAGGCTTTAATCTCTCACCATTGTTGTGGAAAAAAGTACGGCGTGGTTTATCTGCGGGGCGTGTGCAAAGCCCTGCTCTACGTCTCATTGTGGAAAGGGAAGACGAGATTGCACGATTTGTGGTACAAGAATTCTGGAGCATCATTGCGCAATGTAATCATGCTAAAACTGAATTTGAAGCGCGCCTGACCCATTACCAGCATGAAAAGCTACAGCAATTGACCGTAAATCATGAAGAGCAAGCACTTAAAATAAAGAATAATTTATTAAAAGAAGCTAATGGTGAGCTTACGGTTGCTAAAATTGAAAAGAAGCAACGCAAACGTAATCCATCGGCACCTTTTATTACTTCGACCTTGCAGCAAGAGGCTGCACGTAAACTAGGTTTTACTGCGCGCAAAACGATGATGGTAGCCCAGCAGCTTTACGAAGGAATTGACATTGGAACCGGTACGGTAGGTTTAATATCCTATATGCGTACTGATTCGGTTAATCTTGCTGGTGAAGCTATCGAAGAAATTCGTGGATACATACGCCAACGGTTTGGGGATGATAACTGCCCCAAAAGCCCAAGAATATTTAAAACCAAATCTAAGAATGCACAAGAGGCGCATGAAGCAATTCGTCCAACCTCGATCAAACGAACCCCTGAAATGGTTCAGGCTTCACTGACCAGCGATCAACATAAATTGTACAGCTTAATTTGGAAGCGTACACTGGCCTGCCAAATGGCAGAAGCCTTGGTTGATACGGTTGCGGTTGATTTGGGGAGTGGTGAAGGAAATATGTTTAGGGCCAACGGCTCTACGATTGTTTTTCCAGGATTTCTTAACGTCTATGAAGAGGGGCGTGACGATTCTAAAGAAGAGGAACAAAAGTCAGTATTGTTACCAACTTTAGAAGTAGGCGATAAAATTCAATTAAAAGACATCCTTGCAAATCAGCATTTTACCGAGCCTCCACCAAGATATTCTGAGGCTACGTTGGTAAAGGCTTTGGAGGAGTTTGATATAGGAAGGCCTTCTACCTACGCCACAATCATTCATACACTACAACAACGTGAATACGTTATCGTCGATAAAAAGCGATTTTTCCCTACCGATGTGGGGAATATTGTGAGCCATTTTCTTACTAATTATTTTACGCGCTATGTGGATTACAAGTTTACCGCACAACTTGAAGATACATTGGATGCAGTTGCACGTGGTGAAAAGGAATGGCGTCCCGTGCTCGAAGATTTTTGGCTACCGTTTATTAACCAAGTTAAAATCATCGACGAGCAAGTACAGCGCAAAGATGTTACAACAGAAGCTTTAGATGAAAAGTGTCCGAAATGCGAAAAGCCCTTGGCAATAAGATTGGGTAAGCGTGGACGGTTTATCGGTTGTACTGGTTACCCAGATTGTGATTACACCCAAGATTTAAGCCAAACTGGTGAAAAAAGCGAGCCCGACGTGGTTGATGGTCGTGTTTGTCCTTCATGCGAAAGTCCGCTTCACATCAAAACTGGAAAATATGGTCGTTTTATTGGGTGTAGTAATTACCCTAATTGTAAACATATAGAGCCTCTTGAGAAGCCGGCTGATACAGGCGTTGAATGTCCTAAATGTAATCAAGCTACAATTCTTAAGCGCAAATCTAAAAAAGGGAAAATTTTTTATTCTTGTGGTGCTTATCCAAAATGCGACTATGCTTTATGGAATGAACCTATGCCAAAACCATGCCCAAAATGCGCGTGGCCTGTATTGACAGTAAAGGATACCAAACGCTCTGGACGTCAAGTTTTATGTCCTCAAGAAGGGTGTGGATACGGTGAAAAAGAATAATTTGTTTAAAAGCACGGCATAACAGGCTTGACACAAATGGTCATGCATATAAAAATAGTTGAGTAAAAAGTTTTTAATTGCTAAGGAGCAGTAATAATGTCAGAGAAAGTTCGCGGTACCGTAAAGTGGTTTAATGAAGGCAAAGGTTTTGGATTCATTGAAAGTAACGGAAAAGATTATTTCGTTCACTTCAGTGCAATTCAAGGCAGTGGATTTAAAACACTAAAAGAAGGTTCTGCTGTTTTATTTAAAGCAGGTCAAGGTCAAAAAGGCCCACAAGCCGAAGATGTGGAAGTTGTTTAAGTCTAATCGTAACGATATGAATTAATTCTGCTGGCACTACTCCTGTTCCAGGTTGTTTGATGATTAAGCGATCGTAAAAAAATCGCTTTGTTTTCTTTTATCAGCTCAATTGGGCCGTGAAAGTAGAATTGCCAACACGCCCTAGTCATGGCGTTGTTACCAACGCCTTGAGTAACCTATGGAACCGGCATGCCGTTACATGGAGTGGTACTGTTGTGGGTAGTATTTGCCGTAATCATTGTTACTGTTTTAACAATTGATTTATTTTTTATTGCCCAAAAAAGTCGTCCTATTTCATTAAAAGAATCCTTAATATGGACCGGGATTTGGATCAGTCTTGCCCTTTTCTTCAATGTTATTATTTGGATTTACTTCGCAAAAAATTATGCTGTTGATGTTGCTAATGTAAAAGCATCTGAGTTCTTAACTGCCTATATAATTGAAGAATCACTGTCCGTGGACAATTTATTTGTCTTTGTGATGATTTTTAAATATTTTTCCATTCCTATTAATTATCAACGCAGATTATTACTATTTGGCGTGATGGGAGCCATCATTCTGCGCATGGTTATTATTTTATGTGGTATGTGGTTAGTAAGAGAATTCTCTTGGATATTTTATATTTTTGGTGTGATGCTTCTCTATTCTGCTGTTAAAGTTGTTTCGCTAGCGGATAAGCATGAGGTAGTGACCAACAATCCCTTGTTTAGAATTCTGAGCAAAATTTTTCCGATAACAAACGATATAAAGGATGATAGTTTTTTCCGTAAAATTGGGAAAAAAATTTACGTAACGCCGTTGTTTATTGTACTAATTTTTATCGAATTAAGTGATTTAATTTTTGCAATTGATAGTATTCCAGCAGTGTTTGCGGTTACCAAAGATCCCTTAATTGCATTCACTTCCAATATTTTTGCAGTTTTAGGCTTACGCTCGCTATATTTTGTGCTGGTAAATGTGCAACCGAAATTCAAGTACTTAAATATAGGGCTAGCCATCATATTAGGGTGGATTGGAATTAAAATGTTGATTCATCAGCTGGTTGAAATTCCAACTGTTCTAACCTTGTCCGTCGTCATTCTCGTACTAGCCGGTACAGCAGCATTTAGTAAGTTTAGTAAGAATTAAAAACACGGTAATACTCGACTTATGCTTTACTTATAAGAGGATGAGTTTCACCCTCCAAGGAAAGTTATGCTTGAGCAGTTTTTGTTTTTTGTAGTTGTTGGCTTTTCGGCGCAACTGGTAGATGGCGCAATAGGTATGGCCTATGGTGTTATCAGCTCCAGTGTTTTAGTAGGTTTTGGCATTTCCCCAGCCGTTGCAAGTGCTTCTGTGCATACTTCAGAAATTGTAACCACAGCAGTTTCAGGAATTTCGCACGCGATGTTTAAAAATATTGATTGGGAGTTATTTAGAAGGCTTGTGTTGCCAGGTATTCTAGGAAGTGTATTAGGTGCTTATATTTTAACCGAAATACCTGAACGATGGTCTCGCCCTATCATAGCCATCTATTTTGTTGTTATGGGATTCATAATTCTATATCGGATTATCAACGATGGGCGATTGATGCAGTTGCTCCAAAAAATCATGGTAAAAAAAGTTCACGATCGTTTACCATCAATGCATGCACGGGGTTTAACCCCATTAGGTTTTGCCGGTGGGTTTTTGGATGCAACCGGGGGTGGTGGTTGGGGTCCTCTCGTCAGTTCAACTTTACTGGCGCAAGGAGCAACGCCTCATTACACCATAGGTTCTGTGAACGCTACTGAATTCCTCATTACCTTAAGCTCTTCTCTTACCTTCTTTCTCACCATAGGGATTGTTCATTGGCCTATTATTTTAGGTTTGATCGTCGGTGGTACCTTAGCTGCCCCCTTTGCCGCTTATCTAGTTCGTAGTATTCAGCCAAGGATTATTATGTTGTTGGCGGGCCTTATTGTGATGTTGTTAGGCTTCTACACGTTAATTCGACTCATTTGGTAAATAAATCCATCTTGATCTTAAAATTGGGTAAAAGGTTTGGATCTGATCTATAGTGAATGAAAGGTACTGAAAAATATGCCGTTTTTTAGAAAGGACTCGGGATATTCATTATGAGCATTAAAGAACATCTATCCTTAAACTCTCCCGTATTAAAAGGACATGTTAACAAATATGCCATGTTGGGTTTAGCTATATCCATTGGTAGTATTATTATGGCCTCGCTTTTAGTGGCCTATCAAATAACTGGAACCATCAGTATTAGTGGGATTTTATTAGCGCAAACCTCCAACCCTGCGATTTGGGCTTTAGACATATCGCCGTTAATGTTTGCCTATTGGGGGCAGTCATTTGTATATGAGCTGGCCAATAAAGCTGAGTTAATTATTGAGGACAGAACGCGTGAATTTGCCTTAAAAAGTGATGATTTGGAAGTAAAATTAAAGTATGAAAGCAATCATGATGGTCTTACCAATTTACCTAATAGCCGCCTTCTAGTTCAAAGAATCCAGCAAGCTATCCAACAGTTACAAGAAGATGATGAGCTAGCGGTCATTGCGCTGACCATTAATAATTTTAAAGAAATTAATTACCAATTTGGTAACTTTAACGCGAACAGCGTACTTTTACAGTTTTCCGAAAAATTAAAATCGATTTTACTTGAACCCTATATGCTGCAAGCTTATATGGGTATGAATATGGTTGCTAGATTACAAGGTGCAGAGTTTGCAATTTTAATTCCTCGATTAAAAAAAGAACATAATCTTGACATGATTTTGAAATCTCTGTGCGATGGGACTTCGTTGAACACTATGATCGACGGCAACAACATTAAAATTTCTACTACTATGGGAGCGGCAATTTATCCCAGTCATGCAGATAATGAAGAAATGCTGATTCACAATGCTACGCTTTGTCTTTTAAATTCGGAAAAAAATGGCAAGCAATATGCTATGTATAATGTCAATATGGTTAAAAATTATCAAGGAAAGCGCCTATTATTACAAGAAGTAAACCAGGCAATATTACAAGAAAAAATAGAAGTCCTTTATGAGCCGTATGTGGAATTAAATTCAAAGAGGATCGTGGGGGCTGACGCCACCATCAAATTCAATGATCCAAATTTTGGAGAACTGGGAGCTGATAAATTACTGCCAATTGTCGAAGGAACAACTCTAAGTCAGCATTTATTATTCTTTACCTTAAAGCATGCGATCACCCAATTGGATTTATGGCATCAACAGAATTTTAAAATCAGCTTAACCGTTAATCTAAATCAAGCCTTGGACACAAAAGTTGTGGAATACATCAATCAATTGTCGGAATGTGTCAGGAAAAATGAGACAAAATCTTAGAATTACTACATAAGATTTTATGCTCCCATAATAGCCTCCGATTGTCCAATATTTTTTGAAATTCCGATTGTTTGTGGAGGGTTAATA
Source organism: Legionella genomosp. 1 (assembly GCA_945862405.1). GTDB lineage: Bacteria > Pseudomonadota > Gammaproteobacteria > Legionellales > Legionellaceae > Legionella_A. Next base: position 25 of record CAMAYX010000053.1, on the reverse strand, counting down.
TATACCGCTTCTGGTAGCTGTTTAA
>CAMAYX010000052.1 GCA_945862405.1 Legionella genomosp. 1 | reverse complement strand
AATTTGAGTTAAATAATGTGCTGGACCCAGTATAGCATATGCCGCCAAAAGCATTGGCCAAGGGATTACATAAGCGATAAAACAACAAAGCAGCATCAATCCGATGTTCATAAAATCCAAACGGTTTTGCTGCAAAAAACTCTTTGACTGTGTCACGGTATCGGTCTACTCTCTATCGTTTCTAAACCACTACGATGGCTACCATGTTCGATACATCACTCATTGTTTTATTAAGTTTTGGCAGCATCTTATTGATACAACTAATTCTGATTATAGTATTGTCGCGACGAAATAATACTTTACAGCAATCGTTGACCACACAACTACATCAATTGCAACTTGATTTACAACAAGCCCAGCAAAATAGCCAACACACCATTTATGAAAAAATAACGCAGGGACAACTCACCAATCAGCAATTGATCAGTGAAATTGTGCAGCAACAGATGACCGACGTACGTGAACAAATGACGCACAGTTTTAAATTGCATTCCAGTTCACTGACTTCCCATTTACAAACGCTGACGGAAGAAATCCGTAACCATCTACACAATTTAACCTTGCAAGTGAACAATCGCTTAACCGAGGGATTTGAAAAAACTTCTTCCACTTTCACCGACGTGGTACGCCGCCTCACCATCATCGATGAAGCACAGAAAAAAATAACAGAGTTATCCAGCCATGTGGTTAGTCTGCAAGACGTTCTTTTAGATAAACGCTCACGCGGAGCATTTGGAGAAGTACAATTGGAAGGGCTAATTTCCAATATGATTCCCAGCAATCATTACAGCATGCAATACACGCTGAGCAATCAAAAGAGAGCTGATTGTATTTTATTTCTCCCGGAGCCTACCGGTAATGTAGTAATTGACGCTAAATTTCCCTTAGAAACATATCAAAAATTGATGAATTGCGATCCCGTTTCTGTTGAGCGCAAAGGTTATCAGCAACAGTTCCGCCTGGATTTACAAAAACACATTAAAGACATTTCTGAAAAATATATTATTCCGAATGAAACTACCGACGGTGCGATCATGTTTATTCCCGCGGAGGCTATTTTTGCAGAAGTACATGCGAATTATCCTGAAATCATTACCCTATCGCAGCGCTTGAAAGTTTGGTTGGTTTCTCCCAGTACACTAATGGCCGTTCTTACTACAGCCCGAGCAGTATTAAAAGACGATGCGACCAGACGGCAAGTTCACATCATACAAAAACACTTGCATGCTTTATCGGATGACTTTCAACGGTTTGAAAAACGGATGGATAAATTGACCAAACACATTGATTTAGCCCATCAAGATGCCAACGAAGTAAATACTTCAGCTAAGAAAATATCCCAACGTTTTCAAAAAATTGAATCGGTGGAGCTAGAACTAGAATTGCAGGAAGTGGACTTGCTCGAAGACGAGTCTGTCTGATATCTTTGCAAACTTAATTTTTACATAGGGGCTATGTTTTGCAGATTTGGATCGACGGCGACGCTTGCCCAAATAAAGTAAAAGAAATTTTATACCGGGCGGCAGTTCGTACCCAAACCCCCCTAATCATTGTAGCCAATCATTATTTAACCATTCCCCCTTCCCCGTTTATCAAACGCATGCAGGTAGAATCAGGATTTGATGCTGCTGATCGCAAAATTGCTGAACAAGTGCTAGAGAATGATTTGGTCATCACTGCAGATATACCACTCGCCAGTATTGTCATCAACAGAAAAGGAATTGCTTTAAATCCTCGGGGTGAGTTGTATACCGAAAGTAACATTAAACAAATTCTAGCGATGCGTAATTTAAATGAGTCTCTTCGCGACAATGGCATGATATCGGGTGGACATGGCAAATTAAGCACAACCGACATACGCAAATTTTCTAATAATTTAGATAAGTATTTGCAGAAGAGGTAGTTTGGTTTTGTTCCTTCCTTTCAACTGCATTGATTTGCCTTTCTGATGTGATATTCTAAGCTCATCATATTAAAAGGAATAACAATAACTATGAGTCGCTGGATACTGATCGTTTCTCTGTTGCTGACATTTTCTGCTGCTCATAGTGCCAATTCAGAGTGTTGTGCTGGAATGGGTGGAATTAATTATTGTGACTCCTCCGCCGGTAGGTTTGTTTGCTGCAATGGGTACTATTCATCCTGTTATTGTGATCGCCATGCTGTTATGGATTTACAAAAATTTCAGGGTTGCTGCATGTGGCAAGGTGGCGTACTAAAAATTGATCCTATGGGGCTAGTGATTTGCAACAATGGTGGAGTTTCTGAAGTTTGCAGTTGGAAATTCCCTACACCTAACGTATCACTGTTCTAATTTGGAAAAAATGACCAATCCCCTAATTGAAATTAAAGGAATTAATAAAGCTTACGGAACTGTTACCATTCTCAATAACGTTTCCTTAACGGTAAATTCAGGGGAATTTCTAACACTGCTTGGTCCCTCCGGCTGTGGAAAAACGACACTTTTACGATTAATTTCAGGATTTGAACAACCAAATTCTGGTAAAATTTATATCAACGATGTATGCGTTAATCACTTATCACCGCAACAACGAGACGTACACACCGTATTTCAAAGCTACGCCCTTTTCCCCCATCTTTCTGTGTTTGAAAACGTTGCATTTGCTTTGCGCTGTAAAAAAATAGCCGAACAGGAAATTAAAGACCGCGTACAAGATGCTTTAAAACTTGTGCGGCTTGAGCAATTTGGCAGCCGAGGTATTCGTCAATTAAGTGGTGGTCAACAACAACGTGTAGCCATTGCTCGCGCAATTATTAACAGGCCGCAGGTATTACTGTTGGATGAGCCTTTGAGTTCGTTAGATTACAGCCTGCGCAAAGCCATGCAGTATGAACTTAAAGAGTTACAAAAAGCACTGAACATGACGTTTATCTTTGTTACCCATGATCAAGAAGAAGCTCTGTCCATGTCAGACCGTATTGTGGTATTTAATCATGGCGAAATTGAACAGATTGGAACGCCACGAGAAGTGTATGAAACTCCTAGTAACTTGCACGTAGCGATGTTTATTGGTCAAGCTAATATTTTTACGATCAGCGTTGATAATACCCATGAAGATGTATTAGAAACTACCGTAGAAGGCGTATCGCTGACTTGTAGAAACCGAAGCAAGCATCAAGTTGGCGATAAGCTGCACTTGATCGTTAGACCAGAAGACATTCGTGTCTGGGGTGAAAAAGAAATAGAAGAAGTTGAGGGCATGTTGCCTGGCAAAATTGTAGATATTGTTTATAAGGGTTCTACCGTTGATCTAAAAGTAGAATTAGCTTCGGGCATGGTAATTAACGCATCGGAATTTTTTGATGAAGATGATGATAAGCTTGAATATTTGCCCAATGAAATTGTATGGGTACATTGGCTAACTGGCTGGGAAGTACTGCTACCTTATGAAAAATAAGCCATTTTCCATGTATTTTATATACTTCTGGCTTTTATGTTTTAGCCTAGCACCTCTTTGTTTGATGATCGTTGTAAGTTTTTTATCCAAAGATCCTGCGCATCTTGTATCGTTACCGTGGACACTGAGCAATTTTTACGACTTATGTTCCCCCTTGTTTGCCAAAGTTTTTTTTCGCTCTCTCGTCATAGCATTTATAACGACTATCTGTTGTTTGGTACTCGCTTATCCATTCAGCTATTTTTTGATTAAATCAAGACACCAATCCGTACTTTTGCTCTTAATTATTATTCCGTTTTGGACAAGTTCATTAGTTCGCACGTATTCATTAATTGCAATTTTAAAGTTTAAAGGAATATTGAACGCCGTATTACTATATCTACACGTAATTGATACACCGCTTTCCTTACTGTACAGCAACTTTGCGGTAGTCAGCGGACTTATATATACCCTTTTCCCTTTCATGGTATTACCCATATTCAGCAACATGGAGCGTTTTGATTTTCCTTTGATTGAAGCAGCGAAAGATCTTGGTGCTGGTAAGCTGTCTATTTTTTTCCGTGTCTTTTTGCCCTGCACCGCAGGCGGTATTGTTTCAGGATCCTTATTAGTGTTTTTACCGGCTATGACCTTGTTCTACATCCCTAATGTTCTTGGAGGCGCCCGCTCCATCTTAGTAGGCAACATGATTCAAAATCAGTTCTTAGTAGCCGAGAATTGGCCGCAAGGTGCCGCAACCAGCATGGTTCTAACCGGCATACTGCTGTTAATGATCTTCGTCTATCGGCGGCATGGCAAGGAGATTATCCATTGAAATCTCTAATCAAAAACCTTTATGTATTCTTTGTGTATTTGTTGCTGTATTTTCCTATTCTCATCTTAATTATTTATTCATTCAATCAAGCAAAATATTCATTACTCTGGCATGGATTTTCACTGCATTGGTATCAAGAGCTATTTCAAGACCGCGGTCTGTGGTCGGCATTTTTCCACTCCGCATGCCTAGGTCTGTGTGCATCCCTCATAGCAACTACGGCTGGGTTATTAACCTGCATTCATCTATTTTTACATCGCAATCGTAAACGAAGGACTTTATTTGCTTTATTATTATTGTTGGTCATTATTCCCGACTTAGTACTTGGCGTGGCGTTATTAATCTTTTTCAACGTTTCAGGCATTCCTTTAGGATTTTTTAGTTTATTAATAGCCCATATCACCTTTTGTCTACCCTTTGTGATCTTAACCATCAACAGCCGCATTCATACTCTGGATGCTAACATTTACTATAGTGCTCTGGATCTTGGGGCTTCGCATACCACTACCTTGCTTAAGATTATTTTACCCATACTATGGCCGGCAGTACTGAGTGCGTTCTTGTTATGCTTCACCTTGTCATTTGACGACGTCATCATCAGCTATTTTGTTGCCGGACCTGATTTTAGTATTTTGCCATTAGCAATCTATTCTCTGGTGCGCTCTGGAGTTACGCCAGAATTAAATGCCTTATGCACAATCACATTCTTTATCTCCATGATCATGGTTGTTTTTGCAAATCGATTAGCAAGGAACCCAACATGAGATTTTGGAACATACTTAGCTTTCTCATTTTTTTATCACCGCAATTATTTGCGGCTCGTGTGGTTAACGTCTACGTTTGGGGTGGTGAAATACCCCAAAAAGCCCTGCAACGTTTTGAACAGAAGACAGGTATTAAAGTAAATTTTTCTACCTATGACAGCAATGAAACTATGTATGCCAAGCTCAAAGCCAGTCGAAAGAATGTATACGACGTGGTGCTCCCTTCGGGATATTATGTAGAACGAATGCGCAAGCAAGGTTTACTAACAGAGCTTGATGCAAAGAAGCTTCCTAACTTAGTAAATATTGATCCTCTATTTTCAAAAAATGAATACGATCCACAAAATCACTACAGCGTTCCGCTTACTTGGGGCGCAACTGGTATTTTTTATAATAATCGCTGGATTAAAACCTCACTTAGCTCCTGGAAACAATTATGGGACACTAAATGGGGAAATGAGTTATTATTGCTCGATGATGCCCGCGAAATTTTCTCGATTGCTTTGCTTGCCCTTGGTTATGATCCCAATGATGCGGATCCACAACATGTGCAACAAGCTTACCAAAAGCTACTACAACTGATTCCTAACATTAAACTATTTGCTAGCGATAGTATCCAAGCAATCTTAATCGACGATGATGCCATTATCGGCACGGTATGGAATGGTGATGCCTACAAAGCTCATACGGAAAACCCGCACATCCAATTTGTATACCCGCAAGAAGGTTTTGTTATTTGGGTGGATGGTCTCGCTATCCCCGAAAATGCTCCTCATTTAGAAGAGGCCTATGCGTTTATTAATTTTATGCTGGAACCGGAATCTGCGGCGGATATTGCGCTTATTGAAGGTCATGCTATTACCAATGCTAAAGGCAAAGAATTATTACCCCCTGACGTGCGTAACAACCTCATGGTGTATCCTGCGTTTGAAACCCTAAAGCGTGGATACTTTCAACGTGATCTAGGTGACGAAACAGTTGCGTTATTTAATCAATATTGGGAGCAACTGAAACTAGCATTTTAATACACCATGCATGGTCATTTTATTTGCACTTTGATTTCATTTCGCTATAGTCCCCGTTTTGGTAAAGGAATATATGATGAATCGTACAATGTTATTTTCTGGTGATATTAATAAGATTGTAAATAAAGGATTAGAGGGCAACAATGAGCATTGGCAAGAAAAAAACTTTACGGTAATGGTTAAAGGAATTATTCCCTGCGAGGTTAATTATTTTTATAACGCTAGCAAGAACGCCGTAATTGTTCCTACTCCTTTGGCGGTAAAACCTGCTATTTCAGAATCAGAATTTGAACCCAGTTATGAGGAAACCATAGCAGCACTCGAAGAAAACCTGGGGAATAATAAATTTACCGTCAGTGGAGCATTAATAGGTAAAGGAGCCAGGGAGCTACATTATGTGGCGTTTCATAGAGATTCAACTGCTGATCTCGTTCTGTTTGACTCTAAAATCAGCGAACCGGTACGATTTTTAAGTTCATCTGATCAACCCAATTGGTTTGAGCAGATTACAGGAATTTTTTCAGCCGTCTTTGGAGCGATATCGTATCGATTAGGTTTTAGTCAAAGCCTAATCCAATAATAGCTGATGAAAGTTACAACTTCCTAAAATCTATGGATCCCTCTTTAGCGACAGATCCGTTGGAACACAAGCAAAATTCTTATTCATCTTAACTCTAAGTGAACTAGAACTCATAAGAGGTAACGTACTTTCGCTCAAACACAAAGCCATAAACAATACAAAAAAGTAGCCTGTACCGGAGTAAAACAATAAGGAATCGGACAGGTTACCGATCATAAATGGCAATAAAACTGCCATAGCAATAGGACGCATGGTTTGTAAGCTACATGACGCAATAAATAAAGTCAAAAACAAAAGGCCCAGTGCTACTAGCCCTAAAATTCCTAACTCAGCAGCTATTAGCCAATACAAACTGTGCGGCTCTAGCAACCTTCGTTCCCACGAAGCAATAGGCTTATCCTGGCTATAAGAGGAGGTAAAGCTGCTAGTACCATTTCCAACTAAGGGATGACGATTGAACAACTCTTTTGCATACTCATGAAATTGTAAACGATAACCTACAGAGGTATTTTTATTGTCATGTTGGTATTGCTGCCAATCCCCATACAACTGATCCACCCGTGTATGAATATCTGCATTTTGGGAGTAAATTCCCAACAACGTAGAACCACCAACAATTGCAGCGATCAGTATGTTCTTCAAACTTAAAACTTGTAGTGCTAATAACATCATCAATAAAATATAGATGATGTAACCGGTACGCCCAGTATTGATGAATAGAACTTGATAACTGAATAATGCAAGCCCCAGTCCGTAGAGAATACGCATTTTACCGTGATTACGTGTCATCATGAGTGCAGAGAGGTAAGCTGCGAAGGCCATCATATAACCTGTCATGATGTGGTTGCGAAATACTTGGCCTGGATCCATACCATGAAAACTTATCCAGCCTAGAAATTTGCCCAAGGAAACTAAACACGTGATTCCCATAGCCAATAGGAAAGCCTGCAAGGCATAACGTCTAATTCGTTCGTCTTTAAACCCGACCACTAAGATGGGTAGATAGAGAAGTTTGCTAAATTTTTCCAATACTAGAAATTTTTCCTTCAAACTGGCAGGGCTCCAAATACAACCACATGCGATGATGAGGAAAAAGAATAACACTGCTTTACACCAAGATTGTGATAGTAGGCTTTTTAAGCTAGGTCTAAATACTGGGGATATTAAGACCAGTACAACGGCTATCACTAAAAAAATACTCTTTGCGGTTGTACTGATAGGAACAGCAAAAAATGAAACTATTAGTAAAACGGGGACCCAAAACTGGTCTACTGCACGCATCCTTGCATTTACAAAATTTAACATTAGGAGGGATTCTCTTTTGATTCTTCGTTGGATTGCGCTTTTGGTCCCTCGATTTGTGCTTGCTGAGACTCTTCCTTGTTGAGCTCCCCTTTAACTTCCTCTTGACGCGGTGCTGGCGTCTCTTGTTTAATTTGAACCTTTGCTTCAGGTTTAGGCACGGCGATATCAACCGCACGACGATCGCGGAAAATTTGTTTTAAACCCCGGTACATTGTACCTTGAGCATTAATCAAAGCGAGCACTAAGCCCTCTTTTCCATCCATAAAACCACGCTGCAAAATAAAGCAGCGAAAAAACATCCATCCCGTGGCAAACAACACTTTTACAATGTTCGTCGTTTGCTTTTCTTGTATACGGATTCTCGCACTATACGATGAATATCGGTTTACTTTATACAACGCATGCGTTAAGTCACGAAATGAATAGTGCAATAGTGGTGTGTTTATGCTTTGCACACGAGAACCGCCAGGTATTAGTATTTTTTCATGAACGATGTCATTGCTGTAACGGGCACCACTTCTTTTAAACAGGCGAATATGTCGCTTAGGGCTGGACGAGTGACGCAATGCTTTTCCATAGAAGAACATACGAATAGGTATTCGGTAAGCGTCCGCTTGATCTGAACTCATCGCGTGCTGGATTTCTTCTTTTAAGATAGGGTCAACTGCCTCATCAGCATCAATATTTAGAACCCAATCCTTAGTTGCGCATGACAAAGCTCTTTGCTTTTGTACGCCATACCCTTGCCAATCCGTAAGATAAACGAATTGTGTATATTCTTTGGCAATCTCCACCGTTCTGTCTTGGCTGCCAGAATCTAAAACAATAATTTCATCTGCCCACTTCACGGACTCAAGGCAGCGTCTAATATTAGCTTCCTCATTTTTGGCAATAATTATAACACTTAGCATGAGAGACTGATGAAATATAATAAAACGATATTCTATCTAAATATGAACGCAAATGTAAGTATGCCGCTAGGCCGCTAACACCAAGTACAGTTGTTGCTAGATATACATTTTGTAAGAAATTTGTAAAATTATTACGCAACAAGGAATGGTTAAATTATAATCAGCTTTTCTCAAACCGGATCAATAAGGCTGTAATATGAACCATTATATTTGTTGGCAAGATGATGCAGTGAATTTAATTACAAACATGCCGCACACGGCTACTTCACTAAGCTTATCGGGTTATATACCAGACACTACAGAGGAAATTCTCAGTGTGCTTAGCCGTATATCACCACAAGTGAATTCTCTAGCATTATGTGGGGGATCATTTCGTGCTTTAGGTCTACATAACATACAACAAATTTTCGCAATGATCCCAACTACTATACGTTCAATGCAGCTCTATTTGTATGAAAATGATCTTGAAGAAATTTTACAAATTATCCATGGCCTTCCTGCGCAGGTAGATTCATTGGTGTTACATTTATTTGATTTGGCGCATAAGGATGTAGGTGAAGTACTTGCCAAAGTACCGAGCACTGTTACTCATTTAATGTATAGAATTTGCTTAACACGAGAAAATTAGGTGAAATTAAAGTGCCCGTAGGACGGGCACTTTAATAATATTAACACACACCTTCGCGATGATTTTGACTTTGGAAATGTAACTTACCATCTTTCATCGTAAGCGTTACATGACCTCCATTCGCGAGTGAGCCAAATAACAATTCTTCTGCCAATGGCTTTTTGACGTTTTCTTGTATCAATCGCGCCATAGGTCTTGCACCCATAGCTTTATTGTATCCATGTTCAATTAACCATTCTCTAGCCGGCCCCTCAACGGCAAAGGTTACACCTTTACTGCTAAGCTGCTCTTCCAATTCAATGATGAATTTATCAACCACTAATCCTATGGTTAATACATCCAATGGTTGGAAGTTAATGATAGCGTCCAATCGATTTCTAAATTCTGGACTGAATTGACGCTTAATCACATCCATACTGTCATTCGAGTTGTCTTGTAACGAAAATCCAATAGAATTGCGGCTAATTTCACTAGCCCCAGCATTACTAGTCATTACAAGAATCACATGACGGAAATCGGCTTGACGACCATTTGTATCGGTTAGAGTTCCATGATCCATTATCTGCAACAATAAATTGAACACATCGGGATGTGCTTTTTCGATTTCGTCGAGCAGCACAACCGAATGAGGATTCTTGGTTACAGCTTCGGTGAGCAAGCCACCTTGATCATGTCCTACATAACCAGGAGGGGCCCCGATCAAACGAGAGACCGTGTGCTTTTCCATGTATTCGGACATATCAAAGCGCAGAAGCTCAATACCCAACACGTTTGCTAACTGGCGGGTAACTTCTGTTTTACCAACCCCTGTGGGACCCGCGAATAGGAAACATCCTACTGGTTTTTCCGCCTCACGTAAGCCCGAGCGAGAAAGTTTGATCGCAGAGGCTAATGCAGTTATTGCTTCATCTTGCCCATAGACTAGTAGTTTTAAATCGCGTTCCAAATTACGTAAAGTATCTTTATCACGAGCAGATACTTTCTTAACTGGAATTCTTGCAATGTTCGCTACCACATTTTCAATTTCAGTAACACTGATGATTTTTTTACGTTTACTAGGCGACAATAGATTTTGATATGCGCCAGCCTCATCCACTACGTCAATCGCTTTATCCGGTAAAAATCGATCATTAATGTATTTAGCTGACAATTCTGCTGCTGCCTTTAAAGAAGGTATAGAGAACTTGACACCATGGTGAGCTTCTAGACGACCTTTCAGCCCTTTAAGAATCTCAAAGGTTTCATCAATGCTAGGCTCTGAAATATCAATCTTTTGGAAACGGCGAGCTAATGCACGATCCTTTTCAAATATTCCTCTATATTCTTGGTAGGTTGTAGAACCAATGCATTTCAATTCACCATTAGCAAGTAAGGGTTTAATTAAATTGGAAGCATCCATTACACCGCCAGAAGCAGCCCCAGCACCTATTATGGTATGAATCTCGTCTATGAATAGAATCCCGCCATCTTGTTCACCCAGCTGTTTTAAAACAGCTTTTAAGCGTTTCTCAAAATCACCACGGTATTTAGTACCAGCTAATAATGCACCTAGATCCAGTGAGTAAACTACACAATTACTAATCGCTTCAGGAACTTCGCCGTCAACAATTCGTCTTGCCAAACCTTCAGCAATGGCAGTTTTACCAACCCCTGCCTCACCTACTAATAATGGATTATTTTTACGTCGACGACATAAGACTTGTACTGTGCGCTGAATTTCTTCATGGCGTCCAATGAGAGGATCAATTTTCCCGAGGCGGGCTCTTTTGTTGAGGTTCATGCAATAACTTTCTAATGGCGATTCATTGCCTTCAGTAGCCAGCATATCTTCATCCATAGATGAGTTCATGCTGTCTTGCATATCATTATTTTGATATTTAGAAACTCCATGAGAAATGTAGTTAATTACATCGAGACGAGTTATGTTTTCACGTCGTAAAAAATATACAGCCTGACTTTCTTGCTCGCTAAAAATTGCTGCAAGAACGTTGGCGCCGCTAACTTCCGTTTTCCCCGCTGATTGAACATGGAATACCGCACGCTGCAAAACTCTTTGGAACCCTAAAGTCGGCTGTGTTTCACGGTCAACTTCATCTTCAGGAATTCTCGGAGTAGTTTCATCGATAAATTCAATCAAATCACGCCGTAATGAATCTATGTTAGCATCACATGCTTGTAATACATTTCCTGCAGCCGGATTATCTAACAGTGAAAGCAGCAAATGTTCAACGGTCATAAATTCGTGACGTTTTTCTTTAGCTTCCTTAAAAGCCAGGTTTAAGGTAAATTCAAGCTCTTTGTTTAACATGTTCGCTGCTCCTATCCAGCACACTCTTACTCGGGCTCCATTCTACACAGCAATGGATGTTCGTTACTCTTGGCACAATCGTTTACCAAGACAACTTTTGTTTCTGCTATATCACGTGTGAATACGCCACACACCCCTCTTCCCTGATAATGCACTTGTAGCATTATTTGTACAGCAACTTCTTCTCTTAACTGAAAAAACCGTCTTAAAATTTCAACTACAAATTCCATAGGTGTATAATCATCGTTGAGCAGAACCACCCTAAATTTACGAGGTGCTTTAAGCGCTGGTTCAACTTGTACCTCCTTTACGCGCTCTACGATCTCCTCTAAATACTGCCCGCTCATTTACGTAACCCTTTTACTAATTTTATAGACTTACCTGATGGTTTTGGCCAGTAAAACTGCTTAAAAATTAAAAAGATTCATTTGTTTGTGCAAATATTTTAGCCATCTGGAGGCCTAGATTTACCAAGGCCTCCAAACTCCATCATTACATATGTCTAATTATAGCTTGTCCAAAACCAGAACAACTTACACAAGTAGCATCATCCATTAAACGCGCAAAATCATACGTTACAGTTTTTGCTTCGATAGCACCTTCTACGCCTTTGACGATCAAGTTTGCTGCTTCAAACCAACCCATATGACGTAACATCATTTCAGCTGACAGAATAACCGAACCAGGATTAACTTTGTCTTGTCCCGCGTATTTAGGGGCTGTACCGTGCGTTGCTTCAAATACGGCAATCTCGTCACTCATGTTGGCGCCAGGTGCAATTCCAATACCACCTACCTGAGCCGCCAACGCGTCTGAAATATAATCACCATTTAAGTTCAAAGTGGCAATTACACTGTAATCTTCCGGTCTTAATAAAATTTGCTGTAAGAATGCATCGGCAATAATATCTTTAATAACAATAGGTTTTCCTGTTTTTGGATTGTCCAGTTTCATCCAAGGCCCGCCTTCATATTCTTCTGCACCGAAACTGGTTTTAGCTACTTGGTAGCCCCAGTCCTTAAAGGCACCTTCTGTAAATTTCATAATATTGCCTTTATGCACTAATGTTACAGAATCTCGATCATTATCGATAGCATATTGAATCGCTGCTTTCACTAACCGGCTGGTACCTTCTTCGGAAACAGGCTTAATACCAATTCCACAATGTTCTGGGAATCGAATCTTTTTAACACCCATTTCATCTCGTAGGAACTGTATTAGCTTCTTAGCTTCAGGACTGTCTGCTTTCCATTCAATTCCAGCATAAATATCTTCTGAGTTTTCTCTAAAAATAACCATGTCAGTTTTCCAGGGCTCACGCACTGGACTTGGTGTACCTGTAAAGTAACGTACTGGACGCAAACATGTAAATAA
>CAMAYX010000051.1 GCA_945862405.1 Legionella genomosp. 1 | reverse complement strand
GTCAAAAAGAAATCGTTGATTTCCTTCCCTTAAGATATTCAATACTTGTGGTGGCTTCAACGAGGATTGGACATCAAACGTAGTAACTGTAATGAAATCAATATAATTATGAATATCATAATGTTCTTTAAATCCAATCAAATTCAAGGAAATTTCTTTTTGTGGTGCTTGTTCAGTCTGAAATTCTTTAATCAATTCCACAATCTCTTTATCAATATAATCGGAATAGCGTGCATCAATGATTAATTGTGAGTTTTTAGGAATAGAATCCAATTCTGCAACTAAAGTGGCTTTGTTTAAGAAGCTTGTTTGTTGCGGTAATACAAGTCGGTTGGTAACACCATTTGGATAAACTTCTTTAATGATGTTGAGACGAGCTTGACTGTTGGATTTGAAAATGAAAAATAAGCTAACTACTAATCCTGAGAGAATACCGGTTAATAAATCTGAAGCTACAATGGTAACCAGAGTTACGATGAAGGGGAAAAATCTATCCCATCCTTGCCTGTAGATAGCAACGTAGATCGATGGTTTGGTGAGCTTATAACCAGTATAAATCAATATTGCAGCAAGAGAAGACAAAGGGATCTTGTTGAGCATTTCAGGAATTAGCAATACGGCAAATAGTAAGAAGAAACCGTGCAATATGGTGGCAAACTTAGTACGACCATCCGCAGCAATGTTCACCGAAGTACGGACAATTACGGAAGTAATCGGAATTCCGCCTAAAAGACCGGCGACTAAATTACCGACACCCTGTGCCAATAACTCTTGATCTTTGGAGCAATTTCTTCGTTTTTTATCCAGTTTCTCTCCGGCCTTCACGTTGAGTAGACTTTCCAGAGAAGCAACGATCGCCAAAATTAATGCATACAAATACACTTTAGGATTTGACCATGCCCCCCAGTTTGGAGTAGATATTTGTGATAGCAAATCTTCATTGGGAATATTAACTAGCTGTGGCAAGTTTTGTGCAAGGTACGAATCAGTTAATACAAAAATTTCATTCAGTACGATACCAGCAACCACAACAACAATAGGGCCGGGAACCATGCGCAACCATGAAATTTTGGTCTTGCTAAAAAACATTAATATGGCAAACGAGATGAACGTAATGATCATCGCGCCACTGTTGATATGAAATGATAACTCATACAATGGTTTGGTGCTAAACCCCTCGGTAGTTTCCAGAAGGTGCATTTTCAATTGTGCTAAATCAGAAGATAGGGTAAAAGCAAGAGGTAACTGCTTAATAATTAACAAAATACCTATTGCACATAACAAACCTTGGATTACGTTAGAAGGCACATAGTCGGCAATAAATCCGGCTTTGAAAATGCCAATAACCACTTGTAAAACCCCAGCCAGGGTAAGTGCTAGCAAGAAGCTGTTAAAATCACCTAATTGGGCAATCGCTGCCACAACTACAGCCGCCATTCCCGCTGCAGGTCCGCTCACGCTGACTTGAGATCCGCTTATGCTTCCTACGATGATTCCGCCAAGACAGCCGCTGATAATTCCAGAAAACAGAGGGGCGCCTGAAGCTAATGCAATGCCTAAGCACAAAGGAACAGCAACCAGGAATACGACAATTGCTGCGATAAAATCGAATTTAAGATTGCGTCTTCTATAAACACGCAGCTTACGAAAATTTTGGAACAGGACTGCTGACATTATTTTTCATGCTCTGCTGGTTCAAGTTACCCGATCTTAACGCATTAACAGAGGTTTGTTAACTCCCAATTGATGGTTTTTAGTAATAAATGTTCATATTTGTTACTATAGGGACTGAGAACTAGCTATCAAGCAGCAAAATGAGTTGATTTATGAGTATCGAAATGCAGCATACATAATAGTATGTGAGCATCGGAGCGCCGAAAATCAATTCAGTTTGGTCATGATAGTAGAATTGAAGTCACGTAGGCTTAAAAACCATGAGATAAAAGATAACTACAACACCAATAAATGCAGGCCAACCTAAAATAAACCAAAGTCGTGCTAATTTAAAATATTGCGGGGATAAAGTTTGATTTTGCTCCACAGCAGTTTTTACCAGGCGGTGCATTTTTATTTGCATCCAAACGACAGGAATCCAGCACGCACCTACGAGGACGTAGAGTAAAAGGGAACTAATAATCCAGGTTGCGGTCAGCGGATAATGCAAAATATGTATCATCCAAAAGCCAGTTAATGGTTGAATTATGACGGAAGGAGTCGTGAACAGCCAATCGGCTATTACCACATTTTTTGCCGCGAATAGCATGCTTGGCAAATCTTTGCTTTGATTAGCCCGCCACAAATAAAAAGCACTTCCCAATCCTGTGCCAAATAACAGGGTGGAGCTGATGATGTGAATTGTTTTTATCAGCAAATAATCCATGTTACGCTTCCGAGCTTTCGATGTCCTTTAAGTCTTGTAAGTCTAATTGCAATTCTTCGCGTATGGCTTCTTCTCGCAGCAATTCTTTTTCTAAGTGTTTAAAGTTCCACAAATCTTGATCCATAAGTTGGCTGGGTTTAATACTTTGCAAAGCATGCAAGATATTGCTAGGAACTTTAGGATTTTCTTCTGCTAGTTGATCAAGGAGTCGTCCAACGCGCTTACGCATTAAATTATCCTGCGAACCACATAATGTACAAGGAATGATAGGGTATTGCTGTTCATTGGCAAATGTGATGATGTCACGTTCCTGCACATAACACATTGGGCGAATAACGATGTGCTTTTTGTTATCACTGAGGAGCTTAGGTGGCATGGAGCGTACGTCTCCATTATATAAAATTGACATCATTAAGGTACGAATTAGGTCATCGCGATGATGGCCTAGGGCAATTTTAGTGTAACCATGCTCTTCAGCATATCGGTAAATGATGCCTCGGCGTAGTCGCGAACAAAGTGAGCAATAAGTTTTTCCCTCGGGAATTTTTTCTTTAACGATGCTGTAGGTATCACGAGTTAAAATCTCATGAGCTATATTTCTACTCTGCAACCATTCTCTTAATGCTGAATCATCCCAACCGGGTTGTGCTTGATCCAGAGTAAATGCAAATATTTCGAATTTGTTATTGGAGCGTGCACGCAAGGTATGCAAAAGCGTTAATAAGGTGAAGGAGTCTTTTCCTCCTGATAAACAAACCATAACCCGATCGCCACGTTGA
Source organism: Legionella genomosp. 1 (assembly GCA_945862405.1). Taxonomy (GTDB): domain Bacteria; phylum Pseudomonadota; class Gammaproteobacteria; order Legionellales; family Legionellaceae; genus Legionella_A. Next base: position 10,328 of record CAMAYX010000051.1, on the reverse strand, counting down.
ATCATATTAAAATCTGCGATGGCCTTACCGGTGTAATGTAATAATTTTTTTTCAACAGCTGAGGGAGAATACGTCATGATGAACCTGTGAGATTAGATGGTTAGAGCGCGGAAATTTGGGCTCATTGTAGTGTTGATAATTGAATTGTCAACATGATTTATTTTTACACGTTACTGGGAAGCCCGATATACGTGTTGTTGCCAGCCAGGAGTTTATTTCTTCTATATCGGCAACATTCAGTGAGCCGGCCAGGTATTTTAAATTCAACATGGCATTAATTAAACCGTATTGATCGGATGCTAATTGCTCTTGCGCCTCAAAAAGTCGTTGCTGAGCGTCAACTACATCCACCATGGTTCGTGTTCCAACCTGGAATTGTGCTTCGGTACTATCTAAAGAATTTTGCTGTGAAATAACCGTCTGCCGATCGGCATTGACTTTGCTAATGCCGTCGATGATGGTGTTAAAAGCAATGGTACTATTAACCGTTACATCACGATAAACCTGTTCTAATTGTTCGCTGGTAGTTTGAAACTGGTATTGAGCTTGACGAGTTTGCGATTCAACCAATCCACCTTGATAAACGGGAAAATTAAGGGCTAATGCAACACTTGAACCCGCTTGTACCGCAGGAACGAAGAAGTTTCCACTGGCAACCTGATTATTTACCGAACCACTTTTTCCTTGTACTGCCAGCGTGGGCCAACCTCCTGCTGCCTGTACTTTAATATTCTCTCGAGCTGCTTCAAGACTGTATTTTGCTGAGTACAGTTTATAGTTTTGTTTTAATCCAGTCGCAACCCATTCATTAACATCATTTGGTTCAGGCTTGCGCAAAGGAATACGACTATCACGTAAAGGCGATAACTGTTCATAAACGTGATTGGTAAGTTTACGTAAGTTTTCACTTTGATTGACTTGGTTATTTTTGGCTTGGATGACCAAGGCGATGGATTGGTCATAAGCTGCTTTGGCTTCATAAACTGAAGTTATTGCATCTAATCCTACGTTAAATCGTTGTTGGGCTTGATCAAGTTGGCGTTTATTGGCTCTTAATTTTGCTTCAGCGAAGTTCAGTGTATCTCGAGCAAATAAAACATCAAAGTAGCCCTTAGCGGTTCGTAAGATTAAATCTTGTGCTGAATTGTTGAATGTAGCATGAGCTGCTTTAACGGATGCTTTTGCTTGCTGGACTTGTGCCCAAGATTGGTAATTAAAAATGGCTTGGGAAGCAGTAAGCTGCCACTGATTCGTATTATAGGTTTGCTCCTGAGCAGCACCGGCGGTTTTTACCCGAATGACATTTCGGCCTGCTTGAGCGGATGCGTTTAGTTGCGGAAGCAAGGCGGCGCGTGCTTGCGGTAAAGCTTCCGTGTTGGCCATGAAGGTACTATAGGCCGCTTTAAATAAAGGATCATTTTCCAAAGCTTGATGATAAACATCCATTAAATCGGCTGCATAGGGTTGGCAGGAAACGCCAATCAACATCAAACTGAGGATGATTTTCTTCATTAAAACGGCCCTAGAAAACGAATTCAACTGGTTTCAACTTATCAATTAACGCAGGAATACTGGTTTCGAAAATAATTTCTTCATGCCAGTTACCATCCCGCCCGAGGGTGTGCAGTTGTCCTTGCATCACAGGTTCTTTACCTACAATAGCAAATAGTTTGCCGCCTGGTAAGAGCTGTAAACGATGTGTGTCCAGCAGAGATTCCACAGCGCCAGTCAACACCATAACATCATAAGGAGCTTTTTCAAGCCAACCATGACATGCGTCGCCAGTAAGAAACTCAACATTTGTGCATTGATGCTCGTGTAATTTTTTGCGAGCCGCATTTGTGAAATCAGCAAAATAATCCACGCTAATTACTTTTTTACTCAGACGACTTAGTAATGCAGTAAAAAAACCACTGCCAGTTCCTACTTCAAGAACAACTTCGTTACCCTGCAGATTTAAGGCCTGAAGGATTTTTCCTTCTTCCAAAGGTGTCAGCATGCGTTGATGATGAGCTAAATCAATTTGTAAATCGGAGTAAGCAAAGTGTTTATATTCATTGGGAACAAAATCTTCTCGAGGAATCTGGGGATAGAGTTCTAAAATAGACTCACTTAATACATCTCCCGTGCGCAGTTGTTGCTTTACCATGTTAATGCGTGCAATTTGACTAACACTCATGAATTTTCACCATTTCTAACTTAATGTGCATTATGCAGCTAGCATTAACTAGCTAGGTTAAAACGTTGGGGGGATTTTAGCAAGAAATGTTGTAAGGTGCGATTCTTAAAGAAAAAATAATATCAACTGCAATGGACATCATTAGATAGTGCTAATGTGTAAAATTTGCTATTATCGGCGGATTTCTTGAACAAAGGAGAGGGACGTGAGTGATCGTTTCACTGAATTTCTACAAAATGAATTGAACAGCATCAAACAAGAAGGCCTTTATAAACCTGAGCGAGTAATTAACAGCCAGCAACAAGCTGAAGTAGAGGTTAATGCTCAGGAAGTGATCAATCTTTGCGCCAACAATTACTTAGGTTTAGCGAATGATTCATCATTAATTGCCGAAGGTCAACGTGCCTTGGAACAATATGGTTATGGCATGGCATCAGTTCGCTTTATTTGTGGAACCCAAACACCTCACAAGCTTTTGGAGCAAAAAATCAGCGCGTTCTTAAAGATGGAGGCTACTATTCTTTATTCCTCTTGTTTTGATGCCAATGCAGGATTATTTGAAACGTTACTATCAGCTGAAGATGCAATTATTAGCGATGCTCTGAATCATGCCAGTATTATTGATGGCGTACGTTTATCAAAAGCAATGCGCTTTCGTTATGCTAACAATGATATGAAAGATTTAGAAGCACAATTAATTGCTGCAAAAGATGCGAGGTTTCGTTTAATTGCTACCGATGGTGTTTTTTCAATGGATGGCATTCTTGCAAATTTACCCGACATTTGCGCTTTAGCGGATAAATACAATGCAATGGTAATGGTAGATGATTCACATGCTGTAGGATTTGTTGGCAAACGAGGTCGAGGGACTCCAGAGCATTTTGGGGTCAGTGATAGAATTGATATTTTAACAGGAACACTAGGCAAAGCTTTGGGAGGCGCTTCAGGAGGTTACACTTCTGCAAATGCAACCATCGTAGAATGGTTACGACAACGATCTCGTCCATATCTATTTTCGAATACATTGGCCCCAATGATTGCACAAACGTCGATTACTGTTATCGATAAGCTGCAGGAAGACACTCACTTAATTGAAAAATTAAAACGCAACAGCCAACATTTCCGTGCAGGATTAACTCAATTAGGATTTAAATTAATTCCAGGTGAACATGCAATTATTCCTGTAATGCTGGGTGATGCTGCACTTGCAGGGAAGATGGCAGAAATGTTGCTAAACGAAGGTATATATGTGGTTGGTTTTTCATTTCCAGTAGTGCCTAAAGGACTAGCTCGTATCCGTACACAAATGTCAGCAGCTCACGAACAGCATCATTTAGATAAAGCAATCCGTGCCTTCGAAAAGGTAGGCAAAGAACTTAAAGTTATTTAATGGGGACAAGCATGAAATCTTTAGTCAAAGCAAAACCCGAACCAGGTATTTGGATGCAAGATGTTGCAGTACCAGAATATGGTGTGAATGATGTACTTATAAAAATTAAAAAAACAGCAATCTGTGGCACAGATATTCATATTTACTCTTGGGATGACTGGGCACAAGCTACAATACCTGTACCTATGACGGTAGGCCATGAGTTCTATGGAGAAATTGTAGAGGTTGGTCGTGAAGTCAAAGGGTTTGAACCCGGTCAACGAGTTTCTGGTGAAGGCCATATAACCTGCGGATTATGTAGAAATTGTCGTGCGGGTAAGCGCCATTTATGCCGCAATACTGAGGGGGTTGGTGTTAATCGTCCAGGTTGTTTTGGTGAATATCTCGCTTTACCGGCAAGCAATGTCTTAGCGCTACCTGACAATATTACTGCGGACCAAGCATCTATCCTTGACCCTTTAGGCAATGCAACCCATTGTGCTCTTGCATTCAACGTTGTAGGCGAGGATGTATTGATTACCGGTGCTGGTCCTATTGGTATCATGGCGGTTGCCATATGTAGACACATTGGTGCGCGGCACGTGGTGATAACGGATGTAAATGATTACCGCTTAGATCTTGCGCGTAAAATGGGGGCAACTAAGGCCATTAATGTTAAATATCAGCCTCTGCAAGATGTTATTGCCGAATTGGGAATGAGCGAAGGTTTTGATGTAGGTTTGGAAATGTCCGGCAACCCCATGGCATTAAATGACATGGTTAGGGTTATGAATCATGGTGGTAGCATTGCTATGCTGGGTATCCCTCCTGAAGAAACCCCCTTAGATTGGAATCAGGTCATATTTAAAGGCTTGGTGGTTAAGGGTATTTATGGTCGGGAAATGTTCGAAACCTGGTATAAGATGATCGCCATGTTACAAAGTGGTTTAAACATTTCTCCTGTGATCACCCACCATTTGCCGGTGGCTGAGTACCAACACGCATTTCAGATTATGGCTTCAGGTCAGTCAGGCAAAGTAATCCTTGACTGGGAGTAGAGCATATTGAAAATTCTACTATCTTGGCCGAACTGGTGAGATTATCTGTGCTCCGTTGCTCACATGCTTATGTATGCTGAGCTACGGTGCTCGATAATCTCACCAGTTCGACTCAAGATAGCGAATTGTCAACACGCTCTCATTATACATCTCGGCCAAATAGCGCCTTGAGCAAAGCAACAGCGGAGTAAACAGTTATGTCGCAGTATATTTTTACCATGAATCGGGTTAGTAAAATTGTAGAGAATCAACGTTTTATATTGAAAGATATTTCTTTGAGTTTCTACCCCGGCGCCAAAATTGGAGTATTAGGGCTGAATGGTTCAGGTAAATCCACGTTATTAAAGATAATGGCGGGTGTTGATACAAATTTTGAAGGGGAGGCTCGTCCGCAACCTGGAATCAAAATTGGTTATCTTGCACAAGAGCCAGAAGTCGACCTCAATAAAACCGTTCGTGAAGTGGTTGAAGAAGCTGTTGTTGATATGAAAGCTAAATTGGCTAAGTTTGACGAAATCAGCATGCGATTTGCTGAGCCAATGAGTGACGATGAAATGAATAAGCTCTTGGAAGAGCAGGGCGAGCTGCAGCACGAGATTGAAGCGGGTGGTGGTTGGGACCTGGATAGACGCCTTGATGTTGCTGCGGATGCATTACGCTTACCAGATTGGGACACCAAAATTAATGTGTTATCGGGTGGAGAGAAACGCCGCGTTGCCTTATGCCGACTCCTTCTTTCTAATCCTGACATGTTACTTTTGGACGAGCCTACTAACCATTTAGATGCGGAAAGTGTGGCATGGCTGGAGCGCTATTTGGAAGATTTCCCTGGAACTGTAGTTGCTATTACCCACGATCGCTACTTTTTGGATAATGCTGCTGAGTGGATTCTGGAATTAGACCGTGGGGAAGGAATTCCTTACAAAGGTAATTATACTGCGTGGCTAGAGCAAAAGAATGAACGGCTAGAGCGTGAGCAAAAACAAGAAGCATCACATCAACGAGCGATTAAAGCTGAGCTTGAATGGGTACGTACATCTCCTAAAGGGCGTCATGCAAAAAATAAAGCACGTTTGGCTCGATTTGAAGAAATGAATTCAAAAGAATTTCAAAAGCGAAATGAAACCAATGAGTTGTACATTCCACCAGGTGAGCGTTTAGGAGATTTAGTGCTTGAAGGTGAGAACATTAGTAAAGTTTATGGTGAGAGAATGTTATTCGAAAACCTCAATTTCAAACTGCCTAAAGGCGGTGTGTTGGGAATTATTGGTCCTAATGGTGCTGGAAAATCTACTTTCTTAAAAATGATCACGAATCAAGTCTCTCCAGACTCTGGTGAAATTAGAGTTGGGGAAACGGTAAATCTAGCGTATGTCGACCAGATGCGGGATCACTTGGATGATAACAAGACGGTGTGGGAAGAGATTTCTGACGGTTCTGACATTATGCAGGTTGGATCATTTCAAATGCCGTCACGTGCGTATGTAGGTCGCTTTAATTTTAAAGGTTCTGATCAACAAAAACGTTTATCACAGTTATCTGGTGGTGAGCGAAATCGTGTTCATCTTGCGAAGTTATTGAAAAGCGGTGGTAACGTTTTACTACTTGACGAACCTAGCAATGATTTGGACGTTGAAACTTTACGAGCCTTGGAAGATGCTATTTTAAACTTCCCTGGCTGCGCGATTGTTATTTCGCATGATAGGTGGTTTTTAAATCGTATATGTACGCATTTAATGGCGTTTGAAGGTGATTCACAAGTGGTGTTCATTGAAGGAAACTACAGCGATTACGAAGAAGATCGCAAACGCCGTTTAGGTGATCAAGCCGATCGTCCTCACCGGATAAAATACCGCAAACTGGATGCTTAATGGTAATAATTTTTGACATGACTCATCCCGGCTCAGGCGGGGAACTATGCGTCAAAAATAAAACTTTTACTTCGCAGAGCAAGTTTGTACAATTCAACGATATTTTAAGTTAGTGAAAAATGGCCAGATGTATAAGTGCCTAAATTGAGAGGATGTTGTTGTTATGAGAAAAGCGTTATGGTTAGGTTTATTGTTACCTATATTACTTACAGGTTGTATTGATTATGATGAATCAACCTACATCACAGACGACAATGGGATTACCCATCATACGAAACACTATCTGAAGGATAGTCGTGGACGTGATCGATTTCCGCAAACAATACCCTCTATTGGCCGAAAGCAGTTTATTTTTGATCCTAAAGCTTCTTCTTGGGCTGCTTATGATGCTGAAGGTAATCGAGTCATGACCGGAAGCGCTTCGGGTGGAAAAGATTTTTGTGAAGACGTAGGAAAAGCTTGCCGCACAGTTACCGGAACGTTCCGTGTTTATAATAAACGTGGCATCAATTGTAAATCAGGTGAGTATCCAGTAGAAACTACAGGGGGCGCAAAGATGCCTTACTGTATGTATTTCTATCGAGGATTCACCATACATGCAGCATATGAAGTTCCTCCTGCTAACTCAAGCCATGGGTGCGTTCGGGTATTGCCGAGTGCTGCAAAATGGTTGAATGAGGAGTTTATTACGCTTGGAACTCAAGTTACAGTTCTGTCCTATGAAGACGAAGATGGGGATAAAGACGATGTCAGCCCTGTCGTAAAGCCCATAGCGCAGAATCCGGTAAATGATGAGTTAAACACGCCGTTAGCTAGAGAAGAAACCCTAATTAACCCAACGTCTCAATACGAAGCACCGGTTGTTGAAGGCTAACTGATTTAAATAGGTTAGGTCATTTTTCATCAAGCCTAACCTATTGTTTTAATCCGTCAGCTATCCTCGATAGTTAAGCCTTTGGTAATCTGTGTTGAGTTATAATGTTCTTATAGTTAACCGGTTGGTTTAGTTGAGGTCAATATGAAAAAGGAAGAGCTTGATCTATTGGTTGCTGCTCAAAAAGCTGAGTTTGAGAGACTTAAAAAACTGATTGATGGTGTTGCTGAAGATCCTCGTTATAAAACAACTCCGGGTATGGGGACGCAAGATTGGTCAAAATGCTGGAACGCATCCGTTGCACTCCATTCTGCTGAAAATAAAGCAATAACTGATAAATACGACCCCATCATTGATAAAGCAAGAAAAGAGGGCGATGCTTTACGTCAACAAATTACCGATCTGAATGAAAAGAATAGAACCGGTGGAATGGATTATGAAGAGTACAAAAAGGAATATGATCGACTCAAGCAAGAGGTAGACAAAGATAATGCTGTTTTTGACGAGGCGCGCTCTGCCCGTAAACAAGCGTTAGATGATGCTTTCGCTCGTTCTAATGTTCGATTAGATGAACTTAACCAACATGCGGTAAAGCCTAAAAAAGACACCTCACAAACTCTTAATGTGCAAAGTGAGGATGCAAAAAAAGTCCTGGAAGATTTTCATAAAAAATTTAATGACGAATGGTATAAAGCCCATCCACCAAAAGAAAACAATGGTGCATTAGAGATGTCATTCAAAAATGAAAGTGACGCACTATCGTTTTTTAGAGAACAGGCGCAAAAAGATCGGAACTTCGTGGTCATCGATGGTGCAACCGGTAAAGTAATAGGGTGTTCAAAAGATGGGCAATTCTGTCATGCTGATGGAAAGCCTTTTAAAGATAATGATAAGTTGCAACCCAGTGAAATGACCCTAGATCAGTTTTATGCCTCACAGGTTAAAAAAGGCAACGATAATCCGGTGATGCAACCTCTTGGCAGCGGGAGCCCGCAGCCTATGGATAGAGCCTTACAGGAGTCAAGATCGTTGGATTCTGGCCGCTCAACGCCTACTAGCACAACTCCTTCAGATTCGGAGCCAAGAGAAGAATCTTCTCGCCAATTGAAATAAGAATTGTCATTCACCGGTAGGCGGGAACCTAGCTATGGTTTAGTATAATTCCTGCCTAAAATGGTTTCCCGCCTGCGCGGGAATGACAGAATTAATTATTGGGAATAGCAGAATTATTTTCTCTGCACTTCTTGATGTCGAAAACAATTCACGGTGTGATCGTTGACCATTCCTATAGCCTGCATGAAGGCATAACAAATCGTGCTGCCTACAAATTTGAATCCACGTTTTTTTAAGTCTTTAGAGAGTTTATCCGACAATGGGGTGGAGGCTGGAACGGAGCTATGAGCTGGCCAGTGATTAATGATGGGTTTACCGCCGACAAAATCCCAAAGATATTCTGTCAAACTAACTTCTTGTTGGAGGCGTAAAAGAGCGTTTGCATTACCTATCGCTGCCTGGATCTTTAAACGATTTCTAATAATACCGGCGTTATTCATTAGTTCTAAACGTTTATGTTCGGTATACACCGCCATTTTTTCAGCACTGAAATTATCAAAACTGTCGCGATAGTTTTCTCGCTTTTTTAAGATTGTGAGCCAATTTAATCCAGCTTGCATGCCTTCTAGAATTAGAAACTCAAACAAAAGTTGATCATCAAACGTAGGAACTCCCCACTCTTCATCATGATATTGGATATAGAGTGGGCTATCGGAAACCCAAGTACAGCGTGTTTTATTCATATTATGCTTGTATTTTTAATTTTAAATCGATGATGTTGGCATTGATACTCACTTTACCAGTGGTAAAGGGGATATACATTCCACCCATATTCACAGTGTTTTGCAGCATGGTATTTTCTAAGCCATAACCATATAAAAGCTCAATAGTTGTAGTTTTGGTGATTTTATAATCACCGGCAATTCCCACAAAATATTGAGTATCCGAAGGGAAATTCAGAGGACGAAAACTATCGCGCTCGGGACCGTAGTCCACCATGCCTATAAGAGTTGCACCAAATTTATCATTGATTTGATGACGAACAGCTCCGAGTACAGCAGCAGATTTGCGAAATCCCATACGGAATGCAAAATCAGGGTTTATTGGTGGGGGTGCCGCAGTATTGCGGAAAATGGCGAATTGATTTACATCCCACTCACTTAAAAACACTTTAAAGTTTGCAAGCCAAGTTGGGCTAAACAAATGCACATAACTTAAGACAGTAGTAGCTGGTAAGTTGAAGTCAAAGTTTAAATTTGTATTAAAGTTATTTCCTAATTGGCTGTAGCCGTAGGAATTTTGTCGAATGGTAGAATAATACGTTAGGCCTAAGAAATTGGTGGGGTTGATGATAAAGTATGCCCCCAGATTATAGCCTAAGCCAAAACTTGAGGTTTTGTTGATCATGTTGTCGGAGGCGGTTGGGCCTAGTGGCATCACCCAGTTAGTTTCATTATTTTTTAAGAAATTAAAGTTTAATCCCCCTCCAACGTAAAATCTTTGCGATACGCTGTATGAGAATCGGGGGCTAACATCAACGTCGGTGAGATAGGTTTGGGTAGCTGCGTAGCGGGCAACCGAGTGATTTCCCCAATTTAAGTTAGAGTTAAATGGCTCAGTAACGTCTACTGCGAAAACCCATTTATCGTTAAAGCGTGTGGCAATTCGACCATAGGGCAATGCACTTGTAGTTCGTGAATAAGCAGTTCCTTGGTTGTATTGGAAGGTATTAAAGTTCAGCGCACTGCCGTTAAATCGAGCCTCGGTATAAAAAGCGGTGGCACCAAGGATGAATTCATTCTTCTTAACCATGAATAGTTCTGCCGGATTACTGTAACTAATTCCTGCAAAATACTGGATCACATTTGCTTGAGAACACCTCGTTGCTAGTTTCTAATTATCTTCCAAGTCAGTTCCAATAAGG
>CAMAYX010000050.1 GCA_945862405.1 Legionella genomosp. 1 | reverse complement strand
CTCACCATCTTCATGGTCATCCTGGTAACGGCAAAGCTCGAGTAGAGTTAGAAGAAATCGACGAATCTTCTGTACCAACCCCCAAAAAACCTGCAAGCTTTACAGAATCTAAGCAACAATTAGCTGAGTTAGCACAGCGTGAGTTCATCGACACGCCTGTGTTTGAAAAAGTTACAAAACTCATGCTATTGGCAACACGACAACAATTGGATGGCATTCCAGAGGAAGATTTAGTTCCTATCATGGAAAATACAAGAATGTTGCTTAATAAAGAAATGGACGTTGAAGCTTATCAGGATTATGCTAAAAACCTACAAGGTTCTTCCTCTTCAGCATTAAAGATTCTAGGTATTGCAATGATGGCAGTTGCCACAGTCTTTTTATGTCATTTTGTTGCTGCCGCTGCTGCAGGAGCTGGGGTGTTAGCTACTTTAGGACTGGGTGTTGCTGGTGCTGGATTTATGGGCACAGGTTACTCAATGTTTGCTCATAAGCCACGTGGTCTTTGTCAAGCTGCTCTTGAAACAGCTGAAACTTATGACAATTCATTAACTGCACAATAGTCTTTATTTCGCGCAGCAAAGATTTGCTGCGCACATTTTCTTCCCTAAATAATTTAAATTTTGAATCAAACCTGTCTATACTAAGTATATTATTGTGAAGTGGAGATAGAACTATGCCGATACTAAATATTAAAATTGGGCAACAAGACTTTGACTTATATGCAATTTCGAATGCTAGCCAATACAATGAACTCGACGCTCAACCTAAAGAAGCACGAAAAAAAGCAGCTCAATATTTGGTAGGATTCATGGATCCAGCCGAATTAAATGAGGTAATAGCTCATCTTGCAGGACAATGCTTCGAAGCAAGAGGCCCCCGCTTTATTCGCGAAGGAGCTGAAAGCTTTTTAGGTGATATCTTAAAAGCCTATGTCAATAAATACGATGGTCCGGCCTTGGTTGCCGCATACCAAGGTAGGCAGATGGATGGATTTAAATTCACCGGCCCGTCAGCTTCGTTGTTTCAACGTTTGCAAGCAATTGCTCGTGATAAATCCACCAGCAAAGGAGACCCAAATTATCTAGAGTATTTAGCCAGCAATCTTTCCAATAAACTTTGGCAACCCATTATTAGTGATTGGCTAACTCAAGACCTAGACCCAGAAAAACCAACGCCGGAACAATTGCAACTTGCAGGAAATGTTGCCAGAAATTTACAAACATTTGCCAGCAATACACAATTATTGACGAACATATTGAACAATAACATTGACCCTCAGAGTGCCGCTCCTATTACTGAGGATTTCGCAGCAGTATTGAGAACACCCGGTGAAGCGATAAAAGCAATCAAGGCTACTCTCGCCAACATTCACGATGCTAAAACGCAAGAAAAAATACACGCTTTAATCAAAGAAGTTGAAAAATTGGGGCTTGAGCAAGCAATTCCCATGGATGAGTTGGCAGCAGTCATTGATGAAACCAATAGCTTATTAACAAAGCAAACCAGCTTAGAAGAATTCCAAGCAAAATGTAAACTCATGGAAGGTGCTGGCTCGAAAATTTATACAGCTTTAAGCTTCTTAATGCTCGCCGTTTCTGTAGCTGCAATTACAGCAGGTATTGTGCTTGTTTCAACCGCTACAGCTGGGATTGCACCAGCTGTAGCAGCTGGCGTTGCGGCTGGTGCAGCAGCAGCAGCTAAAGGTTTTTTTAATGCCGGGCAAAGCCAAGGTTTAGCAAAAGCAGCAGAAGATGTTGCTGATGCACAACAGCAAGCAAGGCAACCGGATGATGATCACCCTTCCGATGATTTTATACTCGAAGGTCCCAATTATTAATTTTACTAGCCTGGTTGTAAGCAACCAGGCTGCCATCCCTTTTTCATCCACTAAAAATCAAGTTCATTTCTTACTCATTATGATTTATAATGTACATCGCCCTTGATTTTCAGAGATTCTAAAATGAGTTTAATCATTCCTGTAAATGGTACTGATCTAGATTTGCTCACCATTACCACCAGCAAATTAGAAGAATTAAATACGTTTGATGAAGATGTACTTGTAGAATTAGCACATAAAATAATCTCTGAATTTACTTCACAACAAATTGAACAATTAGTTGAATACTTAGCTAAGGTTTGCATAGCGCAAAAATCTTTTCAAGACATTGGATTTCGAGGATTTCTAGGTCATATTATGTCTGCTTATGTCGATAAGCACGATGGAGAACGAGCTTTTATTGAGCTCTTCAAAGCTAAAGACAACTCAATTTTTACGAGTACGTTTGAATTCAGCGAGCACAGCCGAAAGTTATTCACTTGTTTGCGCACGGTTGCTGAAGAATCAAGTAAAACCTCCACTGAAGCTTCTTATTTAGCTTCTCTTGCATCCAATCTTTATGAGAGTGTGCTTGAGCCTATTGTAAAAACTAGAGGTGCTGGAGCTCGCTCACCTAGTATGTTCTATGTGTCATATACCCTAAATCAATTAAGGGCCAATAAAACCCAACTTGAAATATTATTCAATCGCAGCATTATTCAAGAACCTGTTCCTGTTCCAAAAGAAACAGCGGTAATGCATCCACTGCAAATTCGTCAAAAAACAGCCGAAATTGCACAACTAGTAGAAGAATTAACATGTAATCCTGAGGTTAATCAAACCCAACTTATTGACGCCGTTGCATCTACAGAGCAAGTTCTAACCGGTAAATTGTCAATTGAAGTTTACACAAGAGAAGCGCAAGCATTAACAAATTCGAATCTAAAAGATTTAGGGCTATTAATGTTATCCTTAGCAACCTCGTTATTATTGCTTGCAGTAGGCGTTGTTGCCACTGGCGGTAGCAATCTCATTGCAGGGACTCTAGTGCTTGGAGGTTTGTGTGCCGCAGATTACGGCTATAGTTTCTTTCAGAGAAGGGTGTTCCCGGACGCCACCACCGAAACGGATGCTGAAACTATGGATCAAAGCGAAATGGTACCCTCCCCTGTAAACAATCCATAGAAGTAGATAGCTTATGTCAATTTTTGTCCCCCAGGGGAATCGTCAAGTTGATTTATTAAAAATAAACGAAGACAATTTTTCGCTGCTAGAGTCATTCATCAGAAGATGAACGCCTGGATGCGATTCAATTTCTTTTAGATCATTACATGGATTTAGAAGTACATAAAGCTATTGAACATTTAGCTAAAATTAGCTTCAGCTTAAATGGAGCCGAACTCCTTGCTAGAAGTAGTTTTTTGGCTGAAATCATCCGTGAGTATGTTGATAAATATGATGGAATGCGTCTCACCATGACCTATGCGGCCCGAAGAGAGTCTGGCCTAAAAAATTACAAATTCAGCTTACATTCTACTTTTATTTTTAATGAGCTTTTTGCCATTATTGAAAGTGATAATGCCAACGAACCCAGTCGTGTAGAATTTTTTGCGCGCAGCATTGCTATCAATATCTGGCTTCCTATTCTAAGCAGTAGAAGTCAGAACCTAAGCTTCTCTCCTTTAACCAGTGAACGAGACACCCCTTTAGTTCAATCCATTTTTACAAACAATCTAAATGTGAATGAAGCCTATGTGACATGTTTTGAGACATCTTTAAACTCTGTTAACAGGACTTTGTGGAGTTTACAGTTGTACGGAATGAAAATTGAAAAAGCGAAAGCCGTCATTCAAACCATCGATAAACTGCATTTCCAAAGAGCTGTTGAAGACTATGTACTGGCAAACATCTTAGATAATACAAAGCATCTTTTGGAATGCCAAATCACTCCTGAGCAGTATCAGGAGCAATGCGTTGCTATGCTTTATTCCGACAACTCTGGTTTGCGTACTTTAGGGTTGTTGATGATGTTTCTCGCTACAGCTACAGCTGCAGCATTAGCATCCGTTCTAGGAGTAGGCATACCCCTAACCATTAGCGTTGCCACTACCTCTGCACTATTAGTGCTTAATGGGATTTGGATTATTTCAATACAGCAAATCCCAACCTTTATTTTCGGGCACCAAGCAGCTTCATGATTCGATTCAAGATTTGATGGATAATCCTGATAATACTGCGGGCATCAGTGAACCTACTGTTATACTGTAGGTTGAGTCAAACAACTCAACCTACGCGATAACAGACTATCAATGTTTACCTGGCAGCATGGTTTGTAAGACATTATCTTTATTAAAGAAATAATGTTTTAGAGCACCCGCTACGTGCAGCACCAATAAGAAAATGAGAATCCACGCAATAATTTCATGGGTTTGCGCCATTATTCCCGCGAGATCCTCACTAGGCGTAATTGGAAGGGATACACTGAATAATCCAAAAAAAACAGGAGGGTGGTTTGCTGCCACCGACATAATCCAGCCTGAAATTGGCATTAAGAATAGAAAAAGATACAGTGAATACTGAACCCCACGGGCCAATACTTTCTGCCAGTTAGGAACTGTTGCTGGCAACTCCGGTTTCCCGCGCATAGAAATCCACAGCAACCGAACCAACATCAAAGCTAATACCAACAGTCCAAATGATTTATGGATCATGTAGGCTATGGGCTGATTTGGTTTAGGTACATCATCCAGAAAAAAGCTTAATGCCAGCATTAAAATGATAATTATTGCCAATGTCCAGTGTATAATCTTTGAACCAGTTGAGTATTCAAGTATGTGTTTCACAATTCCTCCTTGATAAAATAATAAAACCTTGATGACGCCTGCGGCGTCATCAAGGCTACGTGTTATACTTCTTGCAACGCTTGTTTATTTTCGGTCATTTGTATTGTTGTTTGTGTTAAGTCCAACAACTCACGAATGGCGACAAAAAACATCGTGTAATTAAGCGTACTTGTCGAACGTAAATTGGCAAGGACATGACGCCATCGTTCAATTAAGGCTGTATGATTTTCAGCCCAAACCGCAAAGCTCTTTAAGAAGTCTTTCTTCTTCGCATGATATTGAATGATCCCGGCGGTTAATTGGCGTTGCTGCCAATCTAGGTCATCACGTAGAGCTTCTCTTGATAATGCTTCCCAATGATTTTCAGTAGGATGAATTATGACTTGGGTTCTAATCCACGCCAACTCAAGAAACTCGCCAATATTAAAGTAAACCTCAGCAACCTTTGGAATCGCAATATCCAGTTGCCGTGCAACTTCTAAAATATCTAAAGCCGCAAAAAGTCCTCGCGTAATGGTTAGCTCATGAGCTAACTTTTCTGAAACACCAAATTGTTGGTATTGGGCAAAAATTTCATTGTATTGCGTTAAATTACCTTCAACAAAAATTCCCGGCATCGATTTTTTAAGCTCTAACAAGCCAGGACCATACAATTTCACGTTTTTGGTGATGTCCAAATGCGTACGTTGATTGCGAATAAACCATCGTGCAGTTCGTCGTAACAAACGCATGTAAGTCATCATCATTTCATTTTGCTTTTGTGAATCAATCGTAGTGCCTAAGGATTCAATTTCAACCCAAATGGAATCCATGTCAAAAATAGTACGCGCAATCATATAAGCGCGCACCACAGCAGAAACAGGCGCTCCAGTTTCATCTTGCAACCGGTACACAAACGTAAAGCCCATTTCATTGACAATGATATTACTCAATTTAGTAGCAATAATTTCACGACGCAATGGATGCTGCGGAACCTGTTTAATGAATTTATCATGCAAAGCTTTAGGTAATGAGCCTAACATGAATTGCTTTACAAATGGGTCTTCGGGTACATCGGAAGCTAAGATAGCTTCTTTCAAAAAGATTTTGCTATAGCAAAAAAGAACGGCGATGTCCGCGCTAGTTAAGCCTTTGCCCATCATCTTACGCTCCACCAAAGCTTTTTCCTCTGGAAGAAATTCTAAATGACGATCTAATTTACCTAAACGCTCAAGCTCATTCATGTAACGGCGATGAAGCTCGACGGAGCGAACAGCCTGCCAAGAAATTAAGCTGATTGATCTGGTTTGTTGGTAATTGTCAGTTAATACTAAACGCGCCACATCATCTGTCATTTGACTGAGCAACTGATTGCGCTGTTTTATAGTTAAATCTCCTGCTGCGATAATTATTTCTAACAGAATTTTTATATTAACTTCTTTATCTGAGCAACTCACACCTGCTGAATTATCAATAAAGTCTGTATATATTAAACCGCCATTCAAAGCGTACTCGACTCTAGCCAATTGTGTTAAACCTAGATTTCCGCCTTCGCCAACTACTTTGCATTGCAATTGTTTGGCATTGATTCTGATCGCATCGTTGGTTCTGTCCCCCACCTCTGTATTGGTTTCAGATTGAGCCTTAACAAAAGTACCAATCCCTGCGCTCCATAATAAATCTACAGGTGCACAAAGCATCATTTTAATTAATTCATTGGGCTCAATTACGGCCTGCTTAATGCCAAATACTTGTTTTATTTCTTTGCTGACATTAATTGATTTCGCATTGCGGTTAAATACACCGCCTCCTTTGGAAATCAATTTTTTATCATAATCGGACCAAGCCGATCGTGGCAGATTGAATAGTCTTTCCCGCTCTTTGAAACTAGCAGCAGGATCAGGATCAGGGTCAATAAAAATGTGCTGGTGGTTAAAAGCACCTACCAATTTAATGTGATTTGAAAGCAACATGCCATTTCCAAACACATCCCCTGCCATGTCACCTACGCCTACTACCGTAAAATCGGTGGTAGCAATATCGACGTTCATTTCATAAAAATGACGCTTAACTGATTCCCACGCTCCTTTTGCGGTTATGCCCATTTTTTTATGGTCATACCCCATAGAGCCGCCCGACGCAAACGCATCCCCCAACCAAAATCCATACTCTACGGAAATTTCATTAGCAATGTCTGAAAACGTGGCAGTTCCTTTATCGGCAGCGACTACTAGATACGGATCATCGCCGTCATAACATATTACAAGCTCGGGCTTGATCACTCCGCCGTCTTTATAATTATCGGTGATGTCCAATAATCCGCGGATAAACCCTTGATAACAACGGATTGCTTCTTGTTGAATTTCTTCTCGAGTGCCATTAACCGGCAAATGTTTGGGAACAAATCCACCTTTTGCTCCACTAGGAACAATAACCGCATTTTTAACTTGCTGGGCTTTCATCAAACCCAAAATTTCCGTTCTAAAATCCTCTTTCCTATCCGACCAGCGCAAACCACCTCTAGCCACTTTAGCGCAACGTAAATGCACACCTTCAAACGTTGGCGAGTAAACAAAGATTTCAAACATGGGATAAGGTCTAGGCACCCCCGGAATGGTCTTGCTATTTAATTTAAATGATATATAACTTTTTGGTTGGCCGTTTTCATCCAACTGATAATAGTTTGTTCGTAGTGTCGATGTTATAACCTGAACGTATTGTCGAATAATTTTGTCTTCGTCAAGGTTTTCAACACTGTCCAGATCCGTCAAAATTTCACTAACAAATTGATTAAACTGATCTTCTCTCTCCGTTTGCTCCGCAGGATGGAATCTCATTTCAAACAATCTTACTAATTTTCTTGCGATTAAAGTGTGATTATTAAGAGCTGATTCTATGTAATCCTGACTGAAGGTGAATCCAATCTGTTTGAAGTATTTAGCATAAGCACGCAATACTGCTACTTGGCGCCAATCCAAACCTGCACCTAATACCAATTTGTTAAAGCGGTCATTTTCTGCTTGGCCAAACCATATTTGCGTAAACGCTGTTTGAAACAAATCCCTAATTTCATCAAATTCGATTTTGGCGCTGAGTGTATAGCGTAGAGAAAAATCATTGATCCAGGCTTTCTTTCCTTCATCAAATTTCAACTTATAAGGCCGTTCGGTTAGCGCGCGTAAGCCTAAATTCTCAATGATGGGTAATACATCAGACAATGGAATTGTATTGTCCGCTTTTTGATATATCTTTAGTTTAAAATTATCAGATGGTTCGTCTAAGGGTAAATAAAAATTCATCCCTAAAGAATCTTTGCCTTCTGGCAACTGTTCTAAGTGACGTATATCCACAACCCCAGTACGCGGGGTAAAATTAGTCATATACACAGCAGGAAAGGCATTCTTGTAATGTGCGTACAAGCTATTTGCAGCCTCTTCACCAAAACCCTCAGACAACAGCTCCTGTAAATCATCAGGCCAAGAGCGTCCTACTTCGATCAATTTCTTTTCAATTTCTTTAAAATTATATTGCGTTGTTTCTTCAGGATTAATTCTAATAATGAAATGAATACGGGCCAATATAGATTCTGAAAATCTTGTCGTAAACGTAATATCCTTAGAGCCAAAACTAGTCCGTAATACTTTTTGCATATCTTCCCGCAATTCTGTATTAAATCGATCACGGGGTACATATACCAAGCAAGATACAAATCGATGATAAATATCCATACGTGCAAACATGCGGATGCGCCGGCGTTCTTGCATATAAAAAATGCCCATGGACATTTCTAATAATTCATCTTCTGATGCTTGAATTAAATCATCCCTAGGAAATGTTTCTAAAATATTCAACAACACTTTACCAGCATGCCCGCGTGGATTTAAAAGCGAGTTTTTCATAATCAAAGCGACTTTATGCCGCAAGAAAGGTATGTGCTTAGGATTAGTGTTATAGGCCGCTGAAGTGTAAAGACCAATAATACGCCGCTCACCAATTACGCGGCCTTCTTTGTCAAACCGCTTAACGCCAATGTAGTCCGTATAATTATCGCGATGTACCGTTGCCAAAGTGTTGGTTTTTGACATAACAAGAATGCGCGGGGATAGTGTTAATTCTCGTGCCTCAGGAGCCATAGCGCTAATACTGCGCGCTGATTTGCTAACGCCTTTTCGGAGCACACCCAATCCGGTATCAGCTATGGGTTGTAATATAGTTTCATCCTTTTTACGAACCAATTCATAATCACGAATGCCCAAAAACGTAAAATGATGGTCTTCAATCCAGTGTAAAAATGCTTTTGTTTCTTCCGCTTCGCTGGGATCGACTGTAGAAGGAATATGCTCCAACTCTTCAATAATAGCCTTAACTTTTTCACGCATTGGCAGCCAATCTTCTACTACTGCGCGGTTATCCGCCAAGGCACGTTCGAACTGTCGGTGAAGCTCATCCAGAACTGTGTGATCAGTAATACGATCAATTTCCATAAAAATGGGGGCATCCGTTTCTGCACCCTCTGGAATTTCACCATACTTTGGAAGAACAGCGGAAACTTCATTATTCTTACCCCGCATTAACCGCAATCCGCCCATATGAATTATCAGGTGAGAAGAAAATCCCATGCGGTTAACCACCATTCTTACCGAATCCACTAGAAACGGCATGTCTTTGCTTAAGATTTCCACAACCGTGTGCGTTGTTTGCCAGCCATGTCGCTCAAAATCAGGATTATAGATACGAATTTTGGTTTCATCGGGTGACCGATATTGAATTAAAGCCCAGAAGTTGATTGAGGCACCGTACAAGTCATCCAGATTCCACTCTAGCAAATCATCTAAGGCAACCGTACTAAAAAACTGCCGAACAAATTCAGCACAAAAAACAGCCTGATCGCCCGTCATTTTTTGTTTAATTTTTTCAACCAAGGTCTCGATGATTAAATCTTTACCTTCTTCGAACTTATAAGACATGAAGCACCCCATTTTACCCGGTGATATGATCCATCGGAAATTATACCTGAAACACTAGAGTCTGTTGACTCTAACTATTGTTTATTTATTCAATATAGACTCGTGTACCTATTTTTACCCACTCTGCTAATTCAATAATATGAGCATTGCGCATTCTTATACAGCCGCGAGATCCTGGAACGCCTAATATAGTCTCATCTGGAGTTCCATGAATATAAATATAACGCTCTAGGCTATCAACGTTACCACCTTTGTTACGTCCTGGTTCTAAACCGTCCAACTGCATGATGCGTGTAAGTATCCAGTCCCTGTCCTGAAACTCTGCGGCCAACTGCTCAGAGTATATTTCACCAGTCCACTCACGAGAAACAAAAACGCTGTTAACATCTCGCTCCTTACCAATAATGCTATGAATGCAATGCCATCCTCTAGGTGTCTGCTCACTACCTGATATTTCTCCCATTCCATTTTTACCCGTAGAAACGGGGTAAGAATTATGAATTTTATCTCCAACATAACAATGCATCAGCTGGGATTTGGCAAAAATTACCAACGTTTGTTCATGTTCTAAATTATTCACTGAATACCAACCGTTTTAATATTTACAAATTCTAAAATACCTTCCTGCGAGAGCTCTCTGCCAAATCCAGAGCGTTTAATGCCTCCAAAGGGAACGCGTGGATCGGAGGCAACAAAAGCATTTACAAAACAACTGCCTGTTTCAATTTCATAAGTTGCAATGTGCTCACCACGAGCTATGTCACGGGTAAATACAGCTCCGCCCAAGCCATAATTACTCTGATTAGCAAGTTGAATCGCTTGTGCTTCATCCTGTGCTTCAATGATCCCAATCACAGGGCCAAACAACTCTTCATCAAAAGCGGTCATTCCAGGTTTAACATTGGTAAGCACTGTGGGAGGATAATAAAATCCAACCCCTTTTGGAATCTCTCCACCGAGTGCAATTTTCGCACCCTTATCTTTGCTCGCCAATACTTGATTATGTAATGTTTCGCGCAAATCTTTTCGCGCCATGGGACCAAAATTGGTATCTTCTTTTAATGGGTCGCCCATATGATATCCTTTCGCCCGCTCTATAAGCTTTTCAGTTAATTCTTCCACTACTTCCTTCACCGCAATAATGCGCTTTGCAGCGATGCAAACCTGGCCAGAATTATTAAACCGTGAAGCTATAATACTTTTTGCCGCCAAATCTAAATCAGCATCCGCCAAAACGAGGTAAGGATCATTCCCACCTAATTCAAGTACGGATTTTTTTAAATGAGCTGCTGCATTACTGGCTACCGCGCTGCCAGCGCGTTCACTACCTGTAAGCGTTACCGCCGCCACTTTCTCGTGGGCAATAACTTGGGCGGCCAAATCATTATCGAGAATAAAATGTTGAAATAAATATTTAGGGAAACCAGCCTCAGTAAACAGTTCTTCAATTGCATTTCCAGTACCCGTAGATATTGGAGCATGCTTTAAAATACCAGCATTCCCCGCCATGATGGTTGGAGCTGCAAAGCGAAATACTTGCCAAAATGGAAAATTCCACGGCATGATGGCGAACACAACGCCCATGGGGTGATGTGATACGGTAGTTTTACTCATTTCAGTTTTGATGCTTCGCGGAGCAAGATAGTTTTCTGCCTCATCGGCATAATGCTCACAAACACGAGCACACTTTTCAATTTCCGCTTTGCCTGCGGTAATCGGTTTACCCATTTCCTGGGCCATTAGTGTTGCATACTTATCTTGATGTTTTCGCAATAGGGATGCTAGTTGTAACATATGTTGCTTTCGCTGAGAGAACCCAACCTTCCGCCACGCTAAGTAACGTTGATGTGCAGCTTCAATCTTTTCATCGATTTCACTCGGGGTAAGTATTTTATATGAGTCTAATACCTTTTCCGTGGCTGGATTTACGGTCTCTATTTGCATACACGCTCCTTGCTTAGTTCCTCAATTGTATCGAATGGGTTACACTTGTTGCTCACGGCTTTTGATTATTGTTGCATTTTTTTAAAAATAATTAAGATATTATACCAACCATTCAGTGAAGTAGGATAACTGATGAGCAAAAAAAAATACCATCCAGCCCAATACATCTCTGCTTGGGGAGTTCACGCATTTACAGCAAGTGCTGCTTTTTTCGGAGTCCTTACCTTAGTTAAAACTTATCAACAACAATATATTATTGCATTTTGGTTGATGGCAATTACCATTTTCATCGATGCTGTCGATGGCACAATGGCTAGATTTTTTAAAGTTAAAGAAATCCTCCCTGGAATGGATGGTGCTCTTCTCGACAACATTGTTGATTTTCTAAACTACGTAGTAACCCCATGCTTTTTTCTCTGGGTAAAAGACGACATCTTACCCGCGGAATTTAAAATATGGATCATCATTGCGATAACACTAACCTCTGCTTATCAGTTCTGCCAAGAGGATGCAAAAACACCCGATCATTTCTTTAAGGGATTCCCTTGTTATTGGAATTTTGTAGTTTTTTACATGTTTATTTTTGAGACTACAGCACTTACCAATGCTTGGATTCTTAGCGTTCTTTGTATTTTAATTTTTGTACCTATCAAATACGTTTATCCATCACGTCTTGATTATCTAACTGAATCGAAAAAACTCAAACTACTAATGCATACTTGTTCCATCATTTATGGAGTAAGCTCTGCCATGCTGTTGTGGGATTATCCCAACAATCATCCTCTGTGGCTGACCATATCTTTTGGTTATGTAATTATTTACTTGATGTTAAGTTTTTATCGAACCTACTCTCCGATGATCATGGCAAAAATCACCGGGCACAAAGACTAACCATTTGACCATCTAACCTTGATGCCGCCAAGGGCGTAATCAAGGTTTTCCGCCTCCTGCTAGCAAATTGTCAACAGAACCTTATGTTTTGGTGGACTTTGCCTATTTTTTTATTAAAATACACACTATAAAAAATTTCCATCACATGAGAATAATATGTTAGGCAAAATTTCATTTTCTGCAGCACTAGCCCTGGTTGTGCTAAATTCTTCATCAGCAGCTCCCTTCCCTAAAGGATGTGAAGTCACGGGTTTTGCATTTGCTGACAATTTTCTTGTGTTAAACGACAAAGGCGATCAAACGCTTTATCTCATTCAAAATCGCTCCGAACAACAGATTGAATTAGAGCGTCACGAAACACGCGACGTATTTATGAGCCCGCAGTTACAGAGCAAATTAGAACCAACGAATTGGTCCGCTTTTGCTTCTGACGTAGAAAATCTACATTTTAAATGCCTTTCACATCTTGAGAACAATACCGCTCAAGTAAATTGCGGAGATGTATTGGAAGTATGTCAGTATCCAAGGGTTAAATTTGCTCTAGCTAATATGGGAAATTACTGGGTTTCTACTAATAAGCCACAAGAACAGGTAATTAAAGATGCCACTTCAAAAGGCATTTACCTTAAATGGTAATCCCATAAAAACCACGGCAAAAGAAGTAGTTTTTCTAATAATTGGGCTTATTGGAGGATTTCTTCTTTTATTCGAATTTGTTAAGTTGCAACCTGCTTTTCTCTTGATTGGACGGGGATTGCTGCTGATAAGTGCTGTATATTTTAGATTAACGTATTTTATAGCTATGCAATTAATCCTTCTTGCCAGTTATGGAGGAATTTATTTAGGCATAGGCTCCACCCTAACTCTAATCTTGCCCATACTATTATCCTTTCAACTGCTCATCTATTATCTACTAAGCGGTGAACTCAAAAGTGTATTTAGATTTATTGGAATCGCTGGCATTGCCATATTATCCATAGGCTTAACTTTAAATATTCCGCTGATATTATTATTCGGTAGGCATTTATTCCTATTATGCAGCCTATCAAGGTCAATACCAGGCGATAATTTGGGGTATACTCAATACTTTATTTGTCATCGACATCTGTATCACATTTCTTATCCACTGATGGAGAAACACTTATGGCAAAGACGCCATCCTCTATGGTCCCCTTAGGAACCTCGGCTCACGCTTTTTCGTTACTTGATGTTGTTAGCAACAATATTGTCAAACTACCTGAGGCCTCGGCCCATAAAGCAGTAGTTATCATGTTCATAT
>CAMAYX010000049.1 GCA_945862405.1 Legionella genomosp. 1 | reverse complement strand
CGCTGCTGAATTTCAACAAGAATTTCCCGGGGTCGAGTTGTTTCTTGGGGAGTTTCCAGATTCTCTTTATGCAGAACTTACAGGGATTATCAACAGTCCTGGGGTGCCAATAGACGAACCATTTATTCAAAAAGCCATAAAGTTAGGAATTCCAGTTTTTGGCGATATTGAATGTTTAGCAAAAGAGATAAAAGTACCTGTAGTCGCTATTACCGGAACTAATGGCAAATCTACAGTGACAACCTTGGTAGGCGAAATGGCGAAAGCGGGTGGTCGTACGGTCGCTGTTGCAGGAAATATTGGTTTACCTGTTCTTGATATTTTAGATGTCGGGGTTCGTTACGATTTATGGGTGTTGGAATTATCAAGTTTTCAGCTGGATTTAACCTATAGTTTAAAACCAGCAGCAGCTGCCATTCTAAACATCACTCCCGATCATCTCGATCGCCACCATACAATGGAAGAGTATATAAAAGCAAAGCAAAGAATATACCATCACGCTGAAGTGCAATTGTACAACCGTGAAGATATATTATCTCGACCCGAGCTTGAACATGGTCATGGGCGAAAAATCAGTTTTGGTGAAGATTCTCCTGAAAAGAACAGCTGGGGTTTGCTGACGGAGGATAATAAAATTTACTTGGCGCATGGCGAGCATAAACTAATAAATGTTGAAGAGTTAAAAATTAAAGGGAAACATAACTGGTTGAATGCTTTAGCTGCTTGTGCTCTAGCTGATTCTATAGGTATAGCACCTCAGGTTATGACCGAGGTTTTGAAGAGATTTTCCGGCTTACCACATCGAAGTCAGTGGGTGCGGACGATCAATGGGGTTGATTGGATAAATGATTCAAAAGGCACGAACGTCGGGGCTACCATGTCTGCGATTTCAGGGATAGGAGATTCTATGCAAGGTAAAGTTGTGTTAATAGCCGGAGGCCAAGGAAAAGGCGCGGATTTCTCAGATTTACGCCAACCTATTCAAGATTATGTACGTTCAGTAGTCCTTATAGGTGAAGATGCAAAGCAAATTGAAAATGCAATAGGAAATGTTGTGCAGGTGACCCATGCACCTTCACTAAATGCAGCGGTTAATCTAGCTAAATCTCAATCACAACCTGGTGATGTTGTATTGTTATCACCGGCATGTGCGAGTTTTGATATGTTTCGCGACTTTAATCATCGTGGAGATGAGTTTATTGCCACGGTAAATGCACTGTGACCGGTTTACGTCCTCGTCATTATAATCAACGTGGAAAACCCACTAATAAGCCTTTAGCACTTTATGACAAGTGGCTGATAACTGCCGTAGTGGGCTTGATCATTATTGGTTTGATGATGGTAGCGTCTAGCTCTGTCATGATTTCAACACGAAGCTATCATCAGCCGTTCCACTTTCTATTACGACAAGGTTGCTATTTAGTTGCAGGTTTCATCGTATCGTTGGTAATCCTGCGAGTGGACAGCAGTGTTTGGGAAAAATTTAGTGTTCCTTTGCTCTTAGCTTGCTTGATTTTGTTGCTCGTGGTTTTGATTCCTGGAATTGGCCGTATGGTTAATGGAAGTCGACGATGGTTGGCGCTTGGCCCCATTGGAGTACAAGTTTCAGAGCTTGCTAAAATTACCATGATTTTTTATTTATCGGGGTATTTGGTACGCCAGGAAAAATTAGTTAGGGATAGTATTTTTGGCTTTATTAAGCCAATGATTATATTAGGTATTTTTGCGTTCTTGTTATTGTTAGAACCTGACTTTGGCTCCACAGTAGTTATCGCAGGTACAGCGATGGCTATGTTATTTCTAACTGGAGTTAAACTTCGATACTACGTGGGTTTAGTGTTGGCTGTAGCGGGCAGTTTAATTTTTTTAGCCATATCCTCACCTTATCGAATGGCGAGGTTAACTGCTTTCCTAAATCCTTGGGCGGATCAATACAATACCGGATATCAACTTACACAGTCCTTAATTGCTTTTGGGCGGGGAGGTTGGTCTGGTGCTGGTTTGGGAGATGGTGTACAAAAGTTATTTTATTTGCCTGAAGCGCATACAGACTTCTTATTTGCTGTACTTGCAGAAGAGCTAGGGCTTATAGGAATTCTTCTGGTTTTGGCTTTGTATAGTATACTCGTTTTTAGAGGGTTAATGATTGGTTTTAATGCATTCTCCCAGGAGCGATTATTTGCAGCCTATACAGCATATGGAATTACGTTTTGGCTAGGATTGCAAGCAGCAATTAATATTGGTGTTAATGCGGGGGTATTGCCGACCAAAGGACTGACACTGCCTTTAATGAGTTATGGGGGTGCCAGTATGATGGTGTGTGTTTGTGTTGTCGCGTTATTGTTAAGAATAGATCACGAAAATCGTTGGCAGTCTCTAGGATTGAGACACTAGCCTGTATAAGGGGGCATTTGTGGACAGTATGAAGAATTTTCTATCGCCAAGGATGGGACGGGTAGAACATATACATTTTATTGGGATTGGCGGAGCTGGCATGTGTGGTATTGCAGAAGTCTTGAATAACGAAGGCTACCGTATAACTGGTTCGGACCTGAGTGAAACCAAAACCGTTCAACATTTACGCTCTTTAGGCGTGCAAGTCTATTTAGGCCACGGTATTGATAATATTGTTGGGGCGGATGTGGTTGTTCGCTCAACAGCAGTGGATGATAATAATCCTGAAGTTGTCGCTGCTAAAGCGCAGATGATACCAGTTATCCCACGAGCTATGATGTTAGCCGAATTGATGCGTTTCCGTCATGGTATAGCTATCGCCGGAACCCATGGAAAGACAACTACGACCAGCATCGTTAGCAGTTTGCTGGCAGAAGGTGGATATGATCCTAGTTATGTTATAGGTGGAAAATTAAACAGTAGCGGAAGTAACGCGCAATTAGGAAAGTCTGCTTATTTTGTAGCCGAAGCTGATGAAAGCGACGCTTCCTTTTTATTCTTGAAACCAATGATGGCAGTAGTAACTAATATTGATGCCGATCATATGAGTACCTATGGAGATGATTTTGACAAGTTACGTAATACGTTTGTTGAATTCTTACATCACCTTCCTTTTTATGGTTTGGCTGTAGTATGTATTGAAGACGCTGAAATACGTAAGATATTACCAGCAATTCAGCGACCTACTTTGACGTATGGTTTTCAAGAGGGTGCGCACTATAGGGCAATAAATTGGACTCAGTCAGGTTTATTAAGTGAATTTACAGTTCAGCGTCCACATCCGCACAAAAACTTGACCATTCAATTTAAATGGCCTGGACGTCATAATGTGTTAAATGCATTGGCAGGAATTGCGATTGCTACTGAAGTAGGAGTTGATGATGATTCCATCGTGCAAGGATTGTTAAAATTCCAAGGCGTGGGAAGACGTTTTCAAATTCTAGGTAATCGTAACTTTGAGCAAGGAAGTGCATTGATTATTGATGATTACGGACATCATCCACGTGAAATTATGTCAACCATTGAGGCTTTTCGTGCTGTTTGGCCAGAAAAACGCCTTGTGCACGTATTTCAGCCTCACCGCTACAGTAGAACTGAGTCTTTGTTTAATGACTTTGTGGAAACGCTCAGCTTAGCGGATGAATTACTATTGTTTGATATTTATTCGGCTGGTGAAAGTACCATACCAGGCATTACCAGTGAGCGGTTAGCACAAGAAATTAGGGTAAAATACCCGCAAGTAACTTTGGTAAATGAGCAAACCTTGGAATCAATACTTAACAAGGTGGTAAAAGATGGGGATGTTATTTTGATGCAAGGTGCTGGCAATATAGGACAAATCGCTATTAATTTAGCGCAATCCGAGCAAGACCAACACTTGGAGACAACTAATGTCTAATCTCATTAAAATTGCGTTGCTGTATGGTGGTAAGTCTGGAGAGCATGAGATTTCTTTAATCTCAGCTGCGTCTGTATTAGCTAATTTAGATAGCAACCGATATCAAGTTATTCCTATTGGGATGGATAAAGACGGTCGATTTTACATAAACGATTATCAAGAACTGCTGACCTTCGATACTGCATTGCCGGTTAAAACAAACCGATCTACTCCTATTGAGAGTTTGGTCAAAGATGGCAAATTTGCGATTGACGCAGACGTGGTATTTCCCATAGTACATGGTCCGCTTTATGAGGATGGCTGCTTTCAAGGAGTCCTTGAGCTAGCAGATGTCGCCTATGTAGGCAGTGATGTCTTGTCCTCCTCCTTAGGGATGGACAAAGACATGGCCAGACGTCTTGTAGGTATCCATGGAATTAAATATGCTCGTTATCAAGTGCTTTCTTGGTATGCGCGGCCGAACGAAGTTGAACAATTTTGCCAGCAAGTCGTAGCAGAATTTGGTTGGCCTTTATTCGTTAAGCCTTGTTGCATGGGATCAAGTGTAGGCATTCATAAAGCACGTAATATGGAAGAATTAGTACGCGCTATCAATGATGCGAAACGATACGATACTGAAGTATTAGTAGAAGAATGCATTAAAGGTCGAGAAATTGAATTATCCGTATTAGAAAACATTTCGCCATCTCATCCTCCAAAGGTAAGTTTGGCTGGGGAAATTTGTGTAAATCATAGCGACGGATTTTATTCTTATATGGCTAAATATTTGGAGAGCGATCAAGCTGAATTGATTGCACCTGTAGAGCTTGATGAAAAGCTATTAAAGCAATTGCAGCAAATTTCGGCGGATATTTTCATTACGTTGAAATGCAAAGGAATGGCGAGAATTGATTTTTTTGTCGACGATCAGACTAGTGAAATTTATTTTAATGAAATTAACACATTACCGGGTTTCACTCCAATCAGTATGTACCCTAAATTGTGGCAGGTAAGTGGCTTACCTTATCCTGAATTATTAGATAAATTAGTGGATATTGCATTGGTTCATCATCGTTGCCGGCAACAATTGGTCACTCATTATCGGTGATCGGCAACGGTGTATGTACCCATGCTCATGAGTATAGATGCCGGAATAAAGGGATGAATGGGAATAAAGGACGCTTGCGTTCTACTAGCCTTTTAGGATGTTTAATTCTTTGTGCTATGTTGCTGACAGCGCGCATCATTTATTTAATTTTAAGTGATGCGCAACGTTATCCAGTAAGTACCGTCAAGATTGGTGCAACATATGAACACATTGATAGAAAACAAATAGAAGCTGTATTAGCAAAATACATTGGTGAAAGTTATTACACTTTACCCATTGATAAATTGCACACCGATTTAATTGCTCTGGATTGGGCAGATGATGTTGAGATCGAGCGAATTTGGCCCGACACTTTAAAAATAGCGATTATTGAAAAAATTCCAGTTGCTACTTGGAATGATGCATTAATGACCTCCGCAGGAGAACTCTTTAATGTGGGTAAGGGGAATGCAGATACGAAACTACCCCACCTTAGTGGACCTGCACAACAGCAAGTGGAAGTCTTACAAATTTATCAAAAATTGAGTAAGCTATTATCAACTTACGGTTTGCATGCGGCTTCCCTGCAATTGCGGGATAATCAAGCATGGGAACTGTCATTAGCTAATGGAGTGCAATTGCATTTGGGGAAACGCGATTTGGAGCAGCGCTTGCAGCGGTTTTGCAAGGCTTATCCTGCAGTTTTTGCAGATAAACCAGAGCAACTGTTTAGTGTAGATTTACGCTATGCTCGCGGTATGGCTGTACAATGGAAACAACAAACGGAACGATAATGGCTAAAAAATCCGAAAAAAATATTATCACTGCCTTGGACATTGGGACCTCGAAAGTTGTAGCACTTGTTGGCGAGGTCACTAATGAAGGAGCCTTGGAAATTATAGGTGTAGGTCGGCATCCTTCGCGTGGATTGAAGCGCGGTGTGGTTGTCGATATTGAGGCCACTGTAAATTCAATTCAACGAGCAGTCCAAGAAGCAGAGCTCATGGCGGGTTGTGAGGTACACCAGGTCTATACGGGCATCGCAGGAAGCCATATTCGCAGCTTGAATTCACACGGAATTGTTGCTATCCGTGACCAAGAAGTTTCGCAAGCAGACATCGAGCGGGTAATCGATGCCGCAAAAGCCGTGGCAATTCCGGCAGATCAAAAAATTCTGCACATTTTACCGCAAGAATTCATCATCGATAACCAAGGCAGCATCCGTGAACCCGTAGGAATGGCTGGGGTTAGATTAGAAGCCAGAGTACATATTGTTACCGGTGCGGTGAGTGCAGCACAAAACATTGCGAAATGCGTGCGACGTTGCGGATTGGAAGTGAGTGATATCATATTAGAACAACTTGCTTCAAGCCACGCAGTGTTAACCGACGATGAGAAAGAGCTTGGAGTATGCCTTATTGATATAGGCGGTGGGACCACCGATATCATAGTTTTCTATGAAGGTGCGATCCAATATACCGCAGTAATACCGATCGCCGGTGATCAAGTAACGAATGACATTGCTGTAGCTTTACGTACGCCGACTAAATCAGCTGAAAATATCAAGTTATCGTTTGGTTGCGCTATGGTGGAATTGGCCAACTCCAGCCAAATGATTGAAGTTCTTAGTGTCAATGAAAGACCTGGTCGTAAAATATCTGCAAAAGCGTTGTCAGAGGTAGTCTCCGCCCGTTATGAAGAACTATTCACTTTAGTCCGCAATGAGTTGCGCCGCAGTGGATTCTCTGAATTATTAGCGGCCGGTATTGTATTAACCGGAGGGGCTTCAAATGTTCACGGAGCAATTGATTTAGCAGAAATGTGTTTTGAAATGCCTGTTCGACATGGCTGTGCTCACCAGATTGCCGGCCTAACAGAAGCGACTACAAATTCATCTCTCGCAACTGGTGTTGGATTGTTATTACATGGCTTTCAACAACAATACGAAGGTGGTTATAATGGTCCTGTATTGACCGAAAATTCTGGTAATATGTGGACCCGAATGAAAAAATGGTTTAACGGGAATTTTTAAAAGCACAACTAGGACCACGAGAGGTAAGTAATGTTCGAATTAATGGAAAGCCAGCAAGACAATGCGGTAATTAAAGTCGTTGGTGTCGGTGGCGGTGGCGGCAACGCGGTTGAGCACATGGTCAGCGAAAACATTGATGGCGTAGAGTTTATTTGCGCAAATACTGATGCGCAAGCATTAAAAAACTCTAGTGCGAAGTCACTTATCCAGCTTGGAGACCAGCTTACTAAAGGGTTAGGTGCTGGTGCAAACCCTCAAATAGGTAGGGAAGCCGCCGAAGAAGATCGAGAGCGAATTAAAGAAGTTCTCTTGGGTGCTGATATGGTCTTTATTACTGCCGGTATGGGTGGTGGTACTGGTACTGGCGCAGCTCCGGTGTTTGCCGAAGTGGCTAAAGAGTTAAACATCTTAACTGTGGCGGTGGTTACTAAGCCCTTTTCTTTCGAAGGAAAACAGCGCGCTTTGGCTGCTGAAGAGGGTATTCGACGCTTGGCAGAACATGTAGACTCGCTTATCACGATACCAAATAACAAATTGCTCAGTGTCCTTGGAAAAAACATTAGCTTATTGAATGCTTTTAAAGCTGCAAATAATGTACTGTTAGGTGCAGTAAAAGGTATTTCCGATTTGATAACCCGCCCAGGATTGATTAACGTGGATTTTGCTGACGTGCGAACGGTTATGTCAGAAATGGGTATGGCTATGATGGGGACTGGAACTGCGAAAGGGGAGCAAAGAGCTCGTCAAGCAGCCGAAGCCGCCATTGCCTCTCCTCTCTTAGAAGATGTGAATTTCTCTGGTGCAAAAGGAATTCTAGTGAATATCACTGCCGGATTAGACATGTCCATTGGTGAGTTTGAAGAAGTAGGTGATGTAGTCAAAGAATTTATTTCGGATGACGCTACTGTTGTAGTTGGTACGGTAATTGATCCCGACATGACGGAAGAAATGAGAGTTACAGTGATTGTAACTGGACTTGGTGATCGGCAACGTGGTCAAACTCAACCAAGTGCTGCTAAAACAGCTCGTTTGGTTGAAACACGACGCGGCGATGGCTCATTGGATTACGATCAATTAGATAGACCCGCGGTTATCCGTAAACAAGCGGTTGCAGCCGCAGCAGCGGCTGCTGCTCCAACTACAGCGCAAAGTAATTCAGATGCAATTCCCGATGTGGATTATCTAGACATCCCTGCATTTCTGCGAAGACAAGAAGAAGCATAGATTAAAAGCGGTCCAAAGGGCCGCTTTCTCTACCAGAGAGAGAATAATTATAATTTTCGCTTGATGGAAGAAGATCGAAAAAATTAGACTAATCAATTAATTATTGATAAGATTCGGGGGGTTTATGCGCGCGTTAAGAACAGATTAGAATGGTGACCACTGAATGATAAAACAACGTACTCCTAAGAAGGTGATTCAAGCAACTGGTGTTGGCTTGCATTCTGGTGAAAAGGTTTTGCTGACTCTACGGCCAGCGCCAATCAACACTGGAATTGTTTTTAGACGCACTGATCTTGATCCCATAGTAGAGATTCCTGCTTCTTACGAAAACGTTAGTGATACTATGTTGTGTACAACCTTACAACAGCAAGGTGTTAAGGTTGCAACTGTTGAGCATCTACTATCTGCATGCGCAGGCTTAGGTATTGATAATGCTTATGTAGAAATTAATGCACCTGAACTTCCTATTATGGACGGCAGTGCTGCACCATTTGTATTTTTAATTCAATCTGCTGGTATTCGTGAGCAGAGTGCTGCGAAGCGATTTATTCGCATTCTTAAACCAATTCGCGTAGAAGACAAAGACAAGTTTGCCCAATTTTTACCACATAATGGCTATAGAGTTTCGTTTACCATCGAATATGATCACCCTGTATTTAATGATAAACCTCAATCGGCTACATTTGATTTTTCTACAACTTCATATGTTAAAGAAGTTTGTCGCGCTCGTACTTATGGATTTCTTTCTGATTATGAAAAGCTGCGTGAGAATGATCTTGCTAAGGGCGGCAGTCTAGACAACGCTGTAGTAGTTGATACCTATCGTGTTTTGAATGAAGATGGTTTGCGATTCCGTGATGAATTTGTGAAACATAAGGTATTAGATGCTATTGGCGACTTGTATCTTCTCGGTTCTGGCCTAATTGGCGAATTCCAAGGCTTTAAATCCGGTCATGAATTAAATAATAAGCTGTTACGTGCTTTGATGCTGCATCAAGACGCATGGGAGTACACTTATTTTGATGCGGAAGATTATCAGCCAGCGGTGCAAAGCTACATGTACCCCATCGAAGCCTAAGCGAATTGCCAACGCGTCCTTCGTATATTTTTCACTCCTATTATATTTTTATTTTTTCCCATACTCCGGTGCTGGTATTTGGCACTTTAAGGGCTTTTCTGCTAAGTGTTGTAAGGCTTCTTTTAGTGGCTGGTAATTGCAATGCATTGCCTGATCTAGAATTAGATTACGTGCTTTGCTAGAAATAGTCGGGGTTTGTATTGCTTTTTTTCGCAAGGGTTCCGATGGTAGTAAACTGGAAACCTTGATGGAGGTGAGGTTAAAAATGCCCGCCTCCTTGCGTAACTTATCGCGCAGTTCTGGGATGCTGTAACGTAATTGTGTCGCCCACACGGGATCCGTTGTTATTATCGTTAGACACCCTTTAACAAAGCTCGCTACCGAGCAATAAGCTTGTAAAAATTCGGGTAAAAATTCATTTACCTTCAGCTTAAGGTCTTCTAAACGGATCGCCTGTTCGCAGATATCTTGCAATACTCGATTGGTGCAGCGATTGATTTTACGCATAACAAGTCAATGATGTTAACTCACAGAATAGCAAATTTATGTTATCTACAATATGATAGCAATAGATTAATTATTTAAGGACGTTGCATGTCTGACCAAAATGTTGTTTATATTGCCCGTTTGAATTTGATTTTATTTTTTTGGCCAACTTTATTGCTATGTGCAGCAGCTTATTTTGGCTCAAGCTACACAAAATTAGCGTTTCCCAGCATGATTGTCGGTTTTATTGCGGTTGCTTGGCTCATGATCATTTGGGGTACCTATCATTTTTCATCGCTCACCATCAAACGCAGGCAAGTGATTGTGCGTACAGGGATGATGGTTCGTCAAACTATTGATATTCCAATTAATAAGATTGAAAGCATAGACATCCGCCAATCTGTATTAGGCAGCCTTTTTGCTTATGGCTTATTAGTTATCACCGGTACTGGGGGAACGAAACAAACTATAAATTATTTAAATAAACCCTTGACCTGTCGGCGATACATAGAACAATTAGTTAATCAAACACAAGAGTAATCGTGCCATTTTTAGATTTTTATAAATCGATATTCTTTCCACAGAAAATTTCAAGCATTACAACGTTAAGTTCCCATAACTTTGCTTTTGTCGAACGGATTATTTTAGACAATGGGCAAAGTTGGGTTTGCAAAAAACTAGCAAAGGTTACCTGGTTAAGAAAGCGGGAAAGAACAGACATCGACTATTCTGAGCAAGTGGCAAGTATCGTCGCCGTCAAATTAGGAATTTCTTCTTCTGCCCATAAAATTGGCGATTCATACGCGCTTCCCTTTAATGACAACGTGTTCTTATTTATTCCTTATTGCGAAGGTGAAGTAATAACCAACTGGTCTGAAGAGCAATCGCATATTCTGGGAAGGAAACTAGCAAGTATTCATCAGTTGAAATTACCAAATACGAATGCCAAGGCATTCCCTGAGATTTACTTGCCGAAATTTTATTTAGAATCATATGCGGAGCTAGTTAAGTTTTGTAATCAAAATATAGATTATCAGCGTGATGCATGGGTGGTCAGTCACCGAGATGTGCATCATGACAATGTAGTATGGAAAAATGCAACATTACCTATGCTCATCGATTGGGAAAGCACGGGTTTTATCCATCCGTTTGTTGAGCTGATTGGATTGGCCGTTAATTGTGCTAATGTACAACAAGGGCAGTTTGAGCCCAACCTATTTGCAGCTGCGATTACAGGCTATCGTTTACAACAAGGCGGTTTACCTTCAGCAGATGATAACTTATGGCAGCTTTGCTTCCATTCTTGGCTCTTATGGATGAGTTACTGCTTAGAGCAAGTATGGGATCAAGAGGTTACCAAGACGCAAACCTCTATTATGGTACTGCAACATCAATTAGCAAATATGAAGCTCTTATATAGGCAATTAGCTTAAGGCTTGAATAGGGTCTAGCTTATTTCTTAGTGCTAGGTGGCGATTTTGATAGTTTATGTGAATTTACTTTCTCGTGATGTTTAGTAGTTTCTTTACCAGGATGTACTTTATCATGCTGATCACGACGGCGAGCATCTTGAGATTCATCTTTAAAAGGTTTATGGTCAGTCATTGCATTCTCCCTAATATTTCTTTTTGTCCTTTTAATTTAAATAGTTGGGATTTCAATAAAAAGCAAATCAAGGTTTGACATAATTCGCTGTGATTTCCTATATCCGTGACCTCTAAATGCCTGTATTTATTAACAATGCGGAGAAATAGATATTTATTTTTTTAAGTCTGTGTCTATACTAGTTGCGAATCTCTCAACTAAGGAAGGTATACCATGGCAAAGAAAATACTGTATATGCTCGCGTTATCGTTATCGTTATCGCTAGTGATTACTCCTATGGCATTTGCAAATCAATGCGGCAGTGGTAAAGGTCTAGGAATGATGGTTGATAGCTTAAGATTAGATGATGCACAGAAAGCTAAAATTAAACCTATTCTGGATCAATTGAAAACTTCTTTACAAGACAGCGCTACGCAAATTAAGGATGTAAGTGATAAATTACATCAACAAGTACAAACAGGTGCGACCGATCAGTCAACTGTCAGCGGTTTAGTGGATCAAAAAACCAAAATTATTGGCGATATGATCAAGGCTAAAATTAGTGCTAAGAGCCAAATTTATGCAGTGTTAACGGACGACCAGAAAACTAAATTCCAAGCCATGATGAAAAATAAAGATGAAATGATGGCGGCAAAATGGAAAAATTGTCACGCTGATGATGATAGTGATGATTAGGATTTGATTAATATAAAAAACCCGGGGTTTCCTGGGTTTGTTATTGGTGATAATGTGTTCCAGTAGCTATTTTAGCCAACGTTCAATATGTGGTGCTGTATGGCTGACTACGGTAATTAACTGTTGATAGAGGGGTTCAAGCACATTAGAGTAGCCTGCCTTGTGGTAGCGCTCTAAGTATTGGCAAGCATACTTCATTCTTGTCGTTCCTACGTATATCGCTCCGCCTTTCATTTTATGGGCAACTTTTTCAATAGCGTCCCAATCTTCTTGCAGATGAGCTTTTTCTAAAGCGACTAAGTCATTAGGGATTTCTTGGTGTAATAGAATTTCCAACATTTGTCGCAGGAGTTCTTCATCACCTATGTTTTGAATAGCGGTATCAATTTCCAACAAAGGATATTGTTCCAATTGAAATAACTCTTCTTCTGTATCCGTTAAATCTAAACCTAATTTAACTGCAGTATCTGAGGAGCTTATTAGCGCTGAGCGATCTTTCTCACCAGGTTCTACAAACTGTGTGAGTAAAGTTTGAAAACGTTTTAAATTGATAGGTTTTGTTAGCACTTCATTCATTCCTGATAAGTAACATTCTTCTTTGATTTCCTCATTGACATGCGCACTAAGCCCAATAATAGGAGTAGCTGGTTTACGCGTAGTGTATTCCCATTCACGAATCAAATGGGTTAACCGGTGTCCTGAGATTCCAGGCAATCCTATGTCCGTAATAATTAAATCAAAGTTTGATGATTTTGCTAGTCGCAGCGCTTTTTCGCCATCTTTTACCGAGGTGTAATTGCATCCCAAGTGCGTTGCTAAAACTTCAATCATCTTCAAGGCAATGCCATTGTCTTCAACCAATAATATTTTCGGTGCGTCAGGTGAAAGAGATAGCTGTAAGCTGGGTGACAATTTTCCATCTGTAGTTTTAGATTTTTTACCTTGAGCTGAAGCGCTACTTCTAGCTTGACTTTCGTCGCCAACTTTTAAATTTAAATCAAAATAGAAGCTCGTACCTTCACCTTCTTTACTTTTTACCTTTATTTCTCCACCAAGCAGCTTTACATAAGATTGAGCGATGTGTAGACCAATACCATGGCCTGAATACACACCTTTGTGGGAAGGATTAACTCGGTAAAAACGGTCAAATACTTTATCCTGCAGATCAGTGGGTATACCAATCCCTGTATCTACCACGCGGAATTGTAGAAACGCGCGTTCAGGATTTTTCTCAATAACCTGGACTTCAATTGTAATGCTTCCTTTTTCAGTAAATTTAATAGCATTTCCTAATAAATTTAATAAAGTACGATGAAGCTTGGTTCGATCCGAATGAATATAGGTAGGAACATTAGCATCCAAATTCGTTCTTAAGCTAATTCCTTTGAGTTCGGCAGAAGGAATTTCCAGTCTGATCAAATCTTGTAGGCATTGTGCTAAATCAAATGTTTCTTCTTGAATGTCGTTTTCTTTAATATTGTCTGCAGAAACTACGTCCAAGATACCGTTCAATAATCCTAACAATTGCTCGCCGGATTCGTTGATCCATTCTGCGTATTGTTTTTGTTGTCGTTTATCAACATCACCTTGCAATAGCTCGGACATGCCTACTATCCCGCTCAAGGGGGTGCGAAGGTCATGGCTCATATTTGCAATAAACTCCGATTTAGCACGGCTGGCAGCCTCTGCCATGTTTTTGGCATTCTCCAACGAACGCTCTAAATTTTTGCGTTCAGTTATGTCAGAATAAATAGCGAGTACTCCATATACATTGCCATGATCATCAATAAGTGGGGT
>CAMAYX010000048.1 GCA_945862405.1 Legionella genomosp. 1 | reverse complement strand
TTAACCCTAATGTACCCAAAGAAGTAAAAGATAAAGTTTTTATACCCGCGCTGGAAACCAAATTTAGACACGTGGACAAAAAGCTAGATGGTCAATATGTCGTTGGAGGTCATTTTACGATTGCGGATGCTTACTTGTATGTAATGCTGCGCTGGGCCTCAGCTTTCTTCTTCGATTTGCGCGATTGCACTAATCTTATGAAATTTATGGAAGATCTAGCCAAAAGACCTTCTGTGAAAAAATCTTTAGATGAAGAAGGAATCTTATAATTTTTTATGTGCCGTGGTTATCCACGGCATCCCCTTAATAGTTTTTGCTAAATTGCCGATATAGTTTAATAACCCCATCAAGGAGTCGATCGTGGGCACCGTTGTTATCTTAGTATTATTAGTAATATTTGCAGTCGTCCTTGTGTTGTCTGGGATTAAAATTGTTCCCCAATCGGAAGAGTGGGCCGTGGAACGATTCGGACGTTACACACAAACACTGCACCCGGGTTTGGGTTTAATCATTCCGTTCATCGATCGCGTCACTTATAAAATTAATCGTCGTGAACGTGTGCTAGATATTCCCCCGCAAGAGGTAATTTCAGCAGATAACGCTATGGTGACAATCGACGCCGTATGTTTTTATCAAGTGATTGATACCGCCAAAGCCGCTTATCAAATAGAAAATCTTGAGTCTGCTATAAGAAACTTAACTATGACGAATATTCGTACCGTTTTAGGTTCATTAGAACTTGATCATATGTTAAGTCAGCGTGATGAAATTAATAGCCGTTTAATGCACACGGTTGATGCTGCAACCAGCCCTTGGGGTGTGAAAGTTACGCGAATTGAAATACGTGATATTAAGCCCCCGCAAAATCTTATCGATGCTATGGCGAATCAAATGAAAGCAGAACGAGAGAAGCGTGCTTCGATTTTGGCTGCAGAAGGAGATAGGCAGGCAGAAATTCTGCGTGCAGAAGGGGATAAACAAGGGCAAATACTAAGAGCCGAAGCATTAAAACAACAAGTATTTCTTGAGGCTGAGGCCAGAGAGCGTACAGCACAAGCTGATGCAGTAGCCACGAAGATATTGTCTGAAGCTATCTCGGGTGGAAATATAAATGCGATAAATTATTTTGTAGCTGAGAAATATGTACGCGCATTGGAAGCAATTGGCAGCTCACAAAATAGCAAAATGATTTTTATGCCTCTTGAAGCTAGCAGCGTTATTGGAGCCTTAGGCGGAATGAGTGAAATGCTAAAAAACATGGAAATTCGCAAGGAAAAATAATATGAACTGGTTGCAATACTGGCATTGGTTTGCACTTGGATTGGTTCTAATCATTGCCGAGAGTTTGGGAGCCTCCGGCTTTTTAATTGCGATAGGGATGTCGGCTATCTTTACCGGGGCATTAACTTTAATG
This sequence comes from Legionella genomosp. 1, assembly GCA_945862405.1. Lineage (GTDB taxonomy): Bacteria > Pseudomonadota > Gammaproteobacteria > Legionellales > Legionellaceae > Legionella_A. The sequence goes on along the minus strand of CAMAYX010000048.1, from coordinate 12,501 downwards.
GTCCAAATGATATGGCAAACCCAGCTCATAGTATTTTCTGTTCTTTGCATTGTGTTTGCATATACCTGGTGGCACACCTTGAAAAGGCAACCAGCACATAGTCTCTCTTTGATTAATCGTCCTCTAGAAGCCATGGTTGGATTAACCACAGTATTGGTAGACGGTATAGAGAATGGGCGTGGTAAAATACATATCAATGATGCTCATTGGTACGTAACAGGCCCTGAATTAAGCGTTGGTACAAAAGTGAAAATTATAGGAGTTCAAGATCAAAGTATCTTAATTGTGGAGCAAGCTTTGTAAGTATGTTTGATATAGTCTAAACAGCTCAGATTGACGCGAAGTCTCTATATGGAATACACCGTAACTTACAAATGATGATAAAGGTTTAATGCCTACAAACTTCAAGGTATGGTGTATAGGATGTAAAAAGCTATCCATGCTTGCAGAATGTAAATCATTGCTACGATATGCGGACTCGGGTGATTGAGTAGACAATACCAAAGACGCAGTTTTACCTTCCAATAAGCCCAGATCAAATACTTTCCCTGCATCGTAAGCAAACCCTTTGACCAACACACGATCAAACCATCCTTTTAAAATGGCTGGCATAGAAAACCACCATAAGGGGAACTGTAATAAAATATGATCAGCCCAAATAACTTTCTGTAACTCTTCTTCAATGTCCTTACTAAGAGTGTTGGATTGGAATGCGGTTTGCTGTGCTAGGAAATATTGCTGTTGCGACTGTGAGTCCTGGCCAAAATCTTCCCAACTGGCAACTGGATTAAACTTCATTTCATAAAGGTTGCTGCTCTTTAGTTCTATACCTTGCTGCTTTAAATATGCTACACCATGCTGCTGCAAAGCATGGTTAAATGAATCAGGATTGGGATGTGCGTATACGTATAAAATTTTTTTCAAGAGAGTAGGTCCAATAAAGGTTTACGGGCTTCAGGACCATAAGCGACACTTCCAACTGGCACTTGCCCATCAATAGCTTCACTAATTTTAGCAATCCAAATAGGTCCGAATCCGCCGCAGAGTTCAATCATTTGTGCGCCATTAGCAATGGCTTCTTTAGCAACATCAATTGCTAAGTGTTTGTTTTTAAAATCAATACCAACTGTTGTAAAACATAACTTATCATTCTTAATTTGCGCTCTATGCTGTGCGGGATCTAAATCTGGTCCAAGAAAAATATATATATAATTGTTAAACTTCATGAGACTAATATCTCCAAAATCTTGAATGAAAGGATGATTTTAAAATAAAAACCATATAAAAAGACATCATTAAGGATTGCAAATGATTTCACAAGCTTTATACTTTCACATTTTTTTATGAGATTCTAGGTCCGTATACAAAATTAAAATTGGGTCTGGAATTTTAATAAGTATTCCTGTTTAATATTCAGGGATTGAATGGAGAATCTATGAGAAAATTGAAAGTTTGGAACTCAATCTGTTTGCTTACTTATTCAATTTTAAGTGTTGCCGGCGAGGCAACAACACCAACCTTCGGTACGTTTGCTTCCCCTTTAGGTGCAGCCAGTAATAACACTCTTATAAGGTACGATCAAAGCTTATCAAGCCCATTTCATCATCAAGAATATACCAAGCACTTCAAAGGAAGCCATAACACCTGGGGTGTTAAATTTTTGTCTAATTATTTAGGTTTGTCTGCACAAGACCGCTTAGCCGCAAGCCAGGCGTATAAATTAGCATCATCGAACATCGATCACGAATTAGGGGTGCTGGCCTACATTGGTCGGTCTTTTGCAAATGGACATGTTTATTTAGGCGGCGGACCTTCCTTATTTGGAGCTAAGTCCAACGTTCATGATTCGTTTGGAAATGATACAAATCATGGTCCAAGCGATTTCTTCAATCCTGCCAATTCCAGATTGATGTGGGGTGGGGCAGCTCAATTAGGCATGTCTTACTATTTTGATCCTAGCTGGTATCTGGATCTTAATTACACCTACGCTATAACCGGTCTCAATAATTCAGGACCTTACACCAGCCTGGCATCCTATACTGGTGCTGGTCCATCTTTTGTAAGTACTACCCAAAGATTAAACGCACAAGCGCTAGCGCTTTCAGTTAAGAAGTTTTTCGCATTTTAGATTTCAAGGAATTGTTATGAGCCATAAAATTTTAAAATTTTTTGTAATGTCTTTGTTGGCTCAACAAGTCATGGCTACGCCAGTGAATTGCCCACCGATAATAAATACCGATCAAACACTAAAGCAAGAAATTAACGGGTGGGACGGCTATACAGCTGCTACTGATTCGCAGCATGTTCTGCAGGGGATTACGTTTTATGATAAACACCCTAAAGAGAATGCGAGCTTGGCTCCAGATAATGAAAATACCAAAAATAACAAACTGGTATGGACGTTTGATAAAAAGTCGGACGTTTGGGTCGCTTGTCGATATTCCAATACCAACGTTCAGCTGATTCAACAGTTACCCAAAGAGCGGGGGAATTGTACGGTTACTTATGATGATAAGTTTTCCCGTGTCGTAAAAGTGGATTGTTAGTGGTCATATTAAATAAATTCTAATCATATAAGATTTCCTTAAGATTTCTAAAATATACTCCCGTGGAACTTGTTTCATGGGATTGATATATGCCTTATGTTAATAATGAACGGTTTTTACGTATTCCATCCAATTTAAAAGGTGTGATGGAATATTATCCTGATGTGTCCCTCTTCGAAGTCAATCAAATCCAATATACCTACCTCTGGCAACAATTATTAAAAGGACCTTACATTTATACGAATGGTGTCGAGATTAGACCAGCTGGAAGGTTAATGTACGCTTTCCAGGCGTTTAAAGGTTGGTTGGGGTTTGATAACAATTGTGATCCAAATAAAGTCAGTTATGTCCTAAACAAATTAGCAGTGCATGGATATGTCCATCAATTGCAGCAACCTAATTTGAGTAAAATGAGGGATTATCCATTAGATGAGAGAATAGTGGAGTTGGTACAAACCCCATACTCCTCTGAAACAGTTGAACAGCTTCAATATCGTTTAATAATTACGTATTTTAAAGCTGAACCGTTCATGAGCATACCTTATTACTATCAGCAGCTCTGTGCTAACCATCGCTTTGGTGAAAGTTGGCTAATAGCCGGTGCTCCAGAGTTTATTCCGTCACTTAATCCACAAGACGATGGATTAATCTTAGATACACTTAAAGCACTGGATAAGCTGGGAAGGGAACCTAAAACCTTCGTTCCTGACAGTAAATTTTCTAAACAAGCTGCTGAATATTACTGTTCAAAAGCTAAGAACACTCCCGCCCCATCATTTCTTTCCCGATTAATATGGAGTGATCCACGGCCTGGGTATTTAAAACAAGCGCTTCGTTATGATCCAGCAATTGCATCCCGCGAGGCACATAGGTTTGTTGAATTGCATATGCAAGAAGGTAATTACGAAGGCGCGTATCGCTTACTCCCTTTGCTGGATGATCAAAGCCTAATATTAAACCATCTGTTGCAAATGCCTGACGATCTGCGTGCAGAAATGGTAGCTAAAGACAGTCCTCAGGCAGCAGCACTGGCGAAACACTTTCTTGCAAAGAAAATGTATCAACAAGCACAAGCACTCTATAGTAATTTAGAAATATTAAACGCCGATGCTGCTTTTGCGATTGCAATCGAGGCACAAGACCATACCAGAGCGTATGACATGTATTGCCGGCTAGAAGCGACAGTTCTGTTTTCAATGCCTGAGCGTAAAACTCTAGCACATCGCTTTGCTGTAGAGGCAGAAAAGGAATACGCCGCGGGAAAAATTGCAAAGAATAATAAGGCTTGGTCGACAGCAGAACAGCATTATTCTCAAAGTTTACAGCTCAAAAAAATGGCACACCATTTAAATCCATCCGCTGAGAATATAGCTGCAGTACAATGCCATAAACGTTTATATGCCAATTTATTGATCGATAGTGATCGTGATTTGCACAACCCGGAGCATAGTGATCTAGCAAAAGTGCAAAAAGCACTTGTCATGTTGCGCGAATGCCAGCCAAAATCTTCGCAAGAAATTGGAGATCATAAAAAAGCACTCGCACAAGCTTTGATGCGTAGAGTGGATACCTTAAAAGAAAAAATATCGTACAGTGATACACCTGACCGTGAAGGGATGCTTGAGCATATAGAGACTCATCAACATGAAATAACTGCCTTTATTAGAACTCTAGAAGAGATAATAGCCTTGTTGAAAAGTACCAAAGACCGCGATTTAAAACTTAAACTCGGTAAGGCCCATTACCTGCTAGCTGATGTGAAAGACATGTTCGAGATTCATGATGCTGATATTCACCAAAATTATCAACTAGCTATGGATGTAGTGCCTGACAATCCATTCTATATACTGAGAGTTACTGAAGTGTATCCAGACAAAAAGGATCAACTTATTGCTAAGGGCATAAGTAAAATGAGGGCCTTAGGATATGAGGCAATTGACTATTACCACTGGTCTAATGAACGCTGGGTGAACCGTGATAATTTAATTCATAAACTTAAGGATATTCACCAGCCACCCATCGAACCTGTGGGAGACTCATGTTTTAGTTCATGCTTTAGATTAGGATTCTAAATTGTTGTGAAGTGAATGGTGAGCACCATTCACTTCACAACAATGTTACGAATTATTTTAAAGAATTTGATATATCAATACGTTATAAGATAGTATGAAAAGGGACTGGAATTTTTGTAAAGGAATTACGTTCGTTCATGTTGAGAATCCTTCTAGTATTATTCTGTTTATTGCTAAGTTCGTGCCTAGTGGGTCCTGATTACAAGGAGCCTAAGAAAACGATTGCTACGCATTGGATGAATAATAAATCACCAGCAGTAAAAGCAGCTCCAATTAAAGAAGTGATTTGGTGGAATGTTTTTAAAGATCCTACGTTGACCGCTTTAGTTAATGAGGGTTATCAAAGTAATTTATCACTGCAAAGTGCTGGTGTTAGAGTATTACAAGCCCGTGCCCAATTGGCTGAATCTGTAGGAAAACTTTATCCGCAACAACAAGCTATGGTAGGGGATTACAGCTATTATCGTCTTGGCGGTAGTCAATATTCAGGGATTCTACCATCAGAGTTGCAGACATCGTCTTTGGGATTTAGTGCTAGTTGGGAGTTGGATTTTTGGGGTAAATACCGCAGAGCAATACGTTCCAATGATGCAGTATTCTTTGCTTCGTTAGCTGCGTACGACTATGCCATTGTTACTTTAACAGCTGATATAGCAAATGCTTATATTGCAATTCGTACCGACGAAGAACAGATTGCTGTTACTAATCAAAACATTAAGCTCCAAATTGAAGGCTTACGCATCGCAAAAGCACGTTATAATAATGGGCAAACCAGCTTACTGGATGTTGAGCAAGCTCAAACCACTTTGGCAGAAACCCAAGCTTCCTTGCCACCTTTGATAAGTGATGTTCAAAAGCAAAAAGATGCTCTAGGGGTATTACTTGGCACCATTCCAACAGACATAACAGCGCTGATGTCAAAGGCTAAGTCCAGAGGAATTCCAAGAGCACCCGCCACCGTCGAAGTAGGTATTCCCCGTGAAGCTATTGCGAAACGCCCCGACATTTTCCAAGCACGTATGGAAGCGGTTTCTCAGGCAGAAGCTATCGGCGCGATTAAAGCAGAATTATATCCCGCTCTAAGTTTAGTTGGGTCTTTTGATTTTAAAGCCAGTACGATTGGGCAATCCTCACTAAAAGATATGTTCAATTGGTCCAACCGTTCGATTACAGCAGGCCCTCAATTGGGTTGGTCAATTTTAAACTATGGTCAAATAACCAACGCTGTTCGGGTGCAGGATGCAGCATTTCAACAATCGTTATTTAGTTATTTAGAAAGCGTGTTAAAAGCACAACAAGAAGTACAAGACAATATAACGGCTTACATTGAAGCGCGAAATGCAACTTATTTACTTACTAAAGCTAATACCGCAGCGATAATGACGGTAAAATTAGCGATGATACGTTATGAAGAGGGTGAGGCAGACTTTACAACTGTAATTGATGCAGAGCGGCAACAATTACGTGTGCAAACCTCACTAACAAATTCAAAGGGTGAAATTGCTAAAGCCTTGGTTGGAATTTATCGCTCCTTAGGTGGCGGATGGCAAATCCGCGGATGCAATGATATTGTTCCTGAGCAAGTTAAAGCTCAAATGGCCTCGCGTACAAACTGGGGCAATTTACTGGAACAAAAAAATCATCAATTCCCGTTAACCAAGGGACAACAAACTAAAGAACTTTATTTGCCAAACTGGTGATGAGCATGACTCGTGAAGAAAAAAGTAAATGGATAAAAATTATAATTGTAGCAATTGCGGTTGTATTGGTGATTTATTTTCTTAAATCACGAGATGCCAAACCGGTTGCACAAGCATTACCTCCGCCAACGGTGACCGTAGAAAAGCCATTAAAAATGAAAATTGGTGAATACGTCATGCAAACTGGAAATACTGTGGCATTCAACTCAGTTAATCTAGTTGCAAGAGTTGAGGGCTACCTTGATGCGATCAAATTCGTTGATGGTACGTTTGTAAAAAAAGGTCAAAATCTATTCATCATTGAACCAGACTCTTATCTTGAGCAAGTCGATGAAGCTGAGGCAAGTGTGGCTGCAGCTAAAGCTTCTTATGAGTTTAATAAAGCAGAGTATGCTCGGCAACAACAGCTTTACAAACAAAACGCCACCTCTCTCAAAAATGTAGAAAAATACCAATCTTCTATGGAAGAAAGCAAAGCGGATGTTGCGAAAGAACAAGCTAGCCTCAAAATTGCCGAAATTAATTATGGATATACGCATGTAGATGCCCCTTTTAATGGAAGAATAGGCCGCCATTTAGTGGATATTGGCAATTTGGTAGGTCATGGAGACGCTACAAAACTCGCAGTAATTGAACAAATTTCTCCCATCTACGTTTACTTTAATTTGAATGAACTTGATTTAATTAAAATGCGTAATGCAGCTCGTGCTAAAGGTATGAAACCAACGGATCTTGATAAAATACCCGCATATATAGGGATGCAAAGTGAAAAAGATTATCCGAACAAAGGGAAGTTGGATTTTATAAATACCGGCTTAAATGCTTCTACAGGGACCATGGAAATCCGTGCAATTCTTGAAAACAAGACCTTCGCCTTGGTACCAGGCTTGTTTGTAAAAGTACGGATTCCTATTAGTGAACCTAAAGATCAATTAACCATTCCTGAAGTTGTCGTGCAATATGATCAAATTGGACCCTATGTGTTGGTTGCTGACAACGATAATGTGGTTGATTTAAAGCGGGTTGAATTAGGTGGCAAAGAGAGCAATAGAAGGGCCATTTTAAAGGGGCTTGAGGCAGAAGATAATGTCATCGTTGATGGTGTTCAGTTTGCTGTTCCCGGAAATAAAGTTACTCCAAAACAAATTCAAAATAATTGAACAAGACTAGCGTCTTCGACATTTTACAGTGAGAAGTAATTGAAATGATTTCACAATTTTTCATTGAAAGACCAGTTCTAGCAAATGTTATCGCTTTGCTGCTGGTTTTTATAGGCATAATTTCGATTGCGATCTTACCGGTATCACAATATCCCGCTATTGTTCCTCCGACAATTCAGGTAACGACGACCTACCCGGGCGCTGACGCCAAAACTCTAGTAAACACGGTAGCTTTGCCCATTGAGCAGCAGGTCAACGGTGTTGAAAACATGTTGTACATGCAGTCTACCAGCACTAATAGCGGCAGCTATACACTTATTGTTACCTTTGATATTGGAACTGACCTAAATTTTGCTCAAGTACTGGTGCAAAATCGTGTGCAAGCGGCTTTAGCCCAATTACCACAGTCCGTTCAGCAACAAGGGGTTGTTGTACAACAGAAATCGACTGCTATTTTGCAATTTATTACCCTAACTGCTGAAAACGGCGAATACGATGGGATATTCCTAGATAGCTACGCAACCATTAACATGCAAAACGAATTAGCACGTCTTCCTGGTGTAGGTAATGTGTTAATTTTCGGTTCAGGCAGTTATGCAATGCGTATTTGGCTGGATCCGCAAAAAATGTACGCTTTCAATTTGAATCCTAGTGACGTTCTGCGTGCTATTAGCGAGCAAAATAAGGATGTTTCTGCGGGACAAATTGCGGCACCGCCGGTTGCAGGAAGTCCCGCTTATCAATTTACTGTTAATGTCCCTGGTCAACTGTCTGATCCTGATCAATTTGCCAACATTATTATTAAAACCATTGAATCTCAATCTGACGAAAGCGCGAACGTCAGCTCATCCGCACAAGTTGTGCGTATAAAAGATGTTGGGCGAGTTGAGCTGGGATCGTCCAGTTATAGTCAAATGTCAAAATTGAACGGCAAACCAGCGGCCTCCATCGGTATTTTCCAATTACCAGGTGCTAATGCCTTACAAGTAGCACAAGAAGTAAAAAGAGCAGTTGCCAAAATGGCTAAGAAATTTCCACCTGGACTGCAGTATTCAATTCCTTTTGATACTACGGTGTTTGTTAATGCTTCAATTCATGAGGTTTATAAAACATTGTTTGAAGCTGGAATTTTAGTGTTATTAGTTATTGTTGTCTTCTTACAGAATTTTAGAGCAACTCTTGTGCCAGCAACTACGGTACCAGTAACTATTATTGGTACATTTTTTGCGATGATGTTATTAGGCTATTCAATTAACTTGCTCACTTTATTTGCATTAGTTTTGGCAATTGGGATTGTTGTTGATGATGCCATTGTAATTGTAGAAGGAGTAACTCAGCACATTGAAAAAGGGGAGTCTCCCAAGGATGCTTCAATTAGGGCCATGAAAGAGTTATTCGGTCCTATCATAGGTATTACCCTAGTACTTATGGCCGTATTCATACCCGCTGGGTTTATGCCAGGATTAACCGGGGCGATGTACGCACAATTTGCTTTGGTAATCGCTGCCACTGCATTCATTAGTGCCATCAATGCAATGACGCTAAAGCCAACACAATGTGCATTATGGTTAAGACCCATAGATCCAAATAAAAAGAAAAATGCATTTTTCCGTGGTTTCGACCGTGTTTATGCACCAATTGAACGAAATTACGTAAATTTCATTGATAGCTTAGTGCATCATACTAAAACTGTTTGTCTCGTTGGTGCTGCTTTGATTGCCTTAGCTATTTACGGCTTATTACGCGTTCCTACTGGATTTATCCCTATCGAGGATCAGGGGTATTTAATTCTCAGCGTGCAATTACCGGATGGAGCTTCGATCGGTAGAACCGATGCTGTATTAGATAGATTAACGAAGCAAATAGGAAAAATACCGGGAATCGCCAATGTGGTTTCCATTGATGGGGTATCGCTCTTAGATAATAACGCTAGCTTGGCAAATTCTGGTGTTATGTATGTGATTTTCAACGATTGGAGTCAGCGTGGAGAATCGGAAGATTTGGTTAGTTTGTATATGAAACTGAACAACATCGCTAAAAAGACCCTAGATGCAAAAATACTGGTGGTCGTTCCTCCACCGATTCAGGGCTTAGGTCAATCCGGCGGGTTCCAATTGCAAGTTGAGCTCCAAGATGGCAGCTTTGACTATCAAAAACTGCAAAAGATTACTGATCAATACGTAGGTTATGGAAACAACTTGGAAGGTCTACAACATTTGATGACACCTTTCCGAGCTAATGTTCCACAAGTGGCGGCGCCAATTAATCGCGCTAAAGCAGAATCCCTAGGCGTTACGATAGGTGATGCTTTTGATACCTTACAAACGTATCTAGGTTCGTCTTATGTTAATTTATTCACCAAATTTGGACAGGTATTTCCAGTTTATGTACAAGCTGAAGCTTCTGCTCGTGGCACTCAAGAAGATTTGAGAAATTATTATGTACGAAATGAGTCTGGATCAATGGTGCCAATGGGGACCTTGACGGACATTAACCCCGCGATAGGTCCTGCATTGATCTCGCTTTATAATTTATATCCTTCCGCTAGTATTACCGGGATGTCAGCTCCAGGGTTCAGCTCAGGCCAAGCAATTACTTCCATGGAACAAGCTGCAAAAGATTTGCTGCCTTCTGGATTTGCCTACGAATGGACAAGCACCGCATATCAAGAAAAAGTTGCCGGTAATCTCAGTTATTTAATATTCGCAATGTCCTTAGTATTGGTGTATTTGATTTTGTCAGGACAGTATGAAAGTTGGGTAGTACCTGCTTCGATTCTGTTCAGTGTACCTTTGACCTTGTTAGGTACTGATCTTGCTTTAAGTGCAGTAGGTATGGCTAATAATATGTACACCCAAATTGGTTTATTACTTTTAATAGCGTTGGCCTGTAAGAATGCTATTCTAATTGTAGAAGTAGCACATGAGCAGCGGGTTGAGCATCATAAATCGATAACCGAAGCCGCTGTTATTGGAGCAAAAACTAGGTTCCGTCCAATTTTAATGACGTCGTTCGCATTTATATTAGGGGTAATGCCATTAGTGTTTGCAACTGGAGCAGGAGCTAACGCACGACGTTCAATTGGTATAGCGGTCAGCAGTGGTATGTTGGCTTCGACTTGCTTGGCCGTGGTATTTGTTCCGGTATTTTTTGTGTTATTACAAACCTGGGAAGAAAAACGTAAAGAAAAGAAGGTAAAAAAAGCTAGTCCTCCAACACAACCGGTTGATGTCTTAGAATAGGACCCTACAAAGGGTAATGAAACCTATGCGCACTTTTTATAGAAAATTTGAAAAGCTGTTCACGCTTAGGTTTAGCATCCTAACCATTTTTATTTCTTTTTTTGTATTTTCAATTTTAATTGTCGCATCAATTTCTTACATGCGTTCTGCACAAAATTTATCGTACCTTGCAGAAAAGTTTATGGTCGATATAGCCAACACCATTTACCGAGAAGTGGTTGAGTTGGGGCTGGCTCCAACCGAATATGAAGTTAACCTCACCACAAATTTGATTGAAAAAGGGCTTATTGATGTAAACAACAAAGTTTTCTTTCCAGTGTATATGCTGAATATTATTAAGTTATTACCATTGGTGCAGGGAACTTATTGGGCAACTGCTAAGAATGGCGATTATTGGAATTGTGAAGACGAACTGGATTTTTCATATATTCGGATTATTGATCGGACAAAAAAACCTCCTAGCCACACCATAACGTATTTGGATAAAGAGTTTGCTTTTTTACGCAGTGAAGACTCAAAAGATTTATCATACGATCCCAGAACCCGCCCTTGGTATATAGGGGCCATTAATACTAAAGGAGTATTTTGGAGCGATATCTACTTATACACTTTTAGACAATTATTGGGGGTGGTAATTGCCAAAGCCGTCTATAAAGATGGCAAGTTATTGGGCGTTTATACTTTAAAACTTAGCTTGGATTTTATAGAAAACTACGTAAAGCAACAAAAAGTTAGTAAAAATGGTATTGCATTTATGCTGACCAAAGAAGGAAAACTCATCGCTTTATCTAATCCAAATGTGAAGACAACTCAACTCATGGACGTTCATAAAATTCCTGTACCATGGATTGGGAAAGCTTACGATATATATGAAACAACAAAAAATGAAAATTTCATCTTTACCCTAGATGGAGCTGATTATTTAGCAGCGTTTCGACCCATCCCTGAAGTAAATAACTGGCTGATTGGATCGGTAGCACCCGAAAGTGATTTTATAGGTGAGTTGCGTAGAACGAATATAATAACCTTAGTGATTAGTCTATTCGTTTTGTTTATTGGCTTGTATTTGGTATCACAGTTTGTTACGCGTATTGTTAGACCTTTAAAACTGTTAGTACAAGAAACGGAGCGTATTAAGAATTTCGATCTTGAAGGAAATTGGCACGCAAGTTCTCGCATAAAAGAAATTCACGCTATTTCAGACTCAATCCATGCGATGAAACAAGGTTTGCGATCATTTAAAAAATACGTACCTGCAAGCTTGGTTCGTCAACTGATCAACACCGGACAAGATGCTCATATTGGCGGAGAAAAACGTAAACTAGCAATTTTTTTCTCAGACATTAAAGATTTTACAACCATCGCAGAACATCTTGATCCTAACAAATTAGTAAATCAAGTCTGTGACTATTTAGAGCTTTTATCCCAAATTATTATCGACCACGGCGGGACTATTGATAAATACATTGGCGACTCAATTATGGCCTTTTGGGGAGCACCTGCCGTCGACGAAGATCCTACGCATAAGGCAGCGAGAGCAGTACTACAATGTCAAAAAATTTTGGATGAGCTCAATCAAACTTGGCAAGCGCGAAACCAGCCTATATTCACAACACGTTTTGGTTTGCATTGGCCCTCTGTGCCAGCGACAGTGAGACAAAAATAAGGTAAATTTAATGTCGTGAGGGTGGTAAGGAAATCAACAAAATGGCACAAGAAGAAAGCGGATCGATAAATAGACAATCAGAAGAATTTACTTCCGAAGATAAGGTCACTAAAGA
>CAMAYX010000047.1 GCA_945862405.1 Legionella genomosp. 1 | reverse complement strand
ATACCTGCATTCAAGATAAATCGCGCAACAAAGAATCCGACACTTAAGACGTTAAATGTATTCGCTGTAGAATTAATTCTTGCCGTCATCGCATTTACATCAGTATGCCAACCAAACAAAGCATCCAATTTTTCTAACCAGCGCAAATCTTGTGCTATAACTAAAGCTTGTTTCACCACAATTTTAGAAAATACCAATTGAATACGGGTGATGTTTGCAAATCCTATCCAATCTTTCAATTTGCTTACGTGTGCAGGTGTAGACAATAACTCCTTAAGATCCTTGGCCAGTTTATTCTCTAAATTTGCACCATAACTAGGATCATCTTGTTTAGGAGTTTTGTTAAAAGCATCTAACGCATACTGTGCATGACCTTGATATTCAGCTGCTTGGTCAAATTTTCCATACGCTTCATAGTAAGATTTCAACAATAAGCTACAGTAGTAGCAATACAGCCAATATTGATCGCGCTTACTTGGATTATTCTTAAGCGCACTGAATAATTGACGGAATTCTTGCTCAATTAGATATTGATTACCGCCAATAAAGGCATAATTTTTTTTGCGTGCCATCTCAGATGCAAGAGTACTCGTATGAACAGTAGCAAAAAATCTTTGTTTGTCCTGCCGAAATACTTGTGATCTTGCCGCATGTGTCATGACAACCCCGCAAAATAATTGAACAATAAGTTAAAAATAATAACTTACCATTTCTAACTAGAAAAAATCAAGTTTTTTTGTATTTATTTTTTTCAAATTGTTCGAGGGATGAGGTTGGTCCCCTGCTTCCCTGCAGGGGTGATAATGGCTTAATTCGAAAGTCCTGATAGAAAATTTCTAATAAAATCATATGGCGCTTGTTGGATACCCGAGCAATCAGGATTTGCTCCTAAACTGCATTTTTGGGTTTTATTTTGGTTTCTATCAATATCGGCGGACCAAAATCCTATTCCGGCTAAACCATTTTGCTTTACATACTGCCCAATTTTTTGAGCATCGTTTAGATAGAGGATACTTCCATCGTAATCCACCCCAATTTTAGGAGTAACGCGAATCATTGCCCTAATTTCTTGGTCGGATTTATTAGGGAAAATAGCCTTAAGCTGTTCAAATCCTTTTTGCGCAGAAGCGATAACACTATCAGCAATCGCACCAGGTAATTTCTGTGAATACCATGCCATGGTCATCATGTTGTATTCTTTAATAGTTACCCCTAAGTCTTTTCCTTGTTGAATTAAGGCCAGCGCCTCTGCAGGAAAACCATCAGCATTGGCAGGTAATGTTAGTGCAACTTGCGCATTACTGTTCTTTGCTTGCAAGGCTTTCAATGCCATAAAGCGATTCGTATTAGCAGCCTTATCCCCTAAACCGCCGCCTTCAATGTCAAAATCTATGAAAGCTGCACCGTAGATATCAAATGCTGATTGATACACTTGTTCCAATTCAGCTTGAGTACATTTGCTTTCAATATAGGTACCATTTTCGCCACCGAAGGATACTGCAACTGCACCATTTTTAGATTGTAAGTATTTAACCTCTTGTAAATAGAATTTATCCTTAAGCGCCAAAGTGGGTTGCCCACCCCAAGCAGGGTAACAATGGGCAGTATCCCAAGGGTTTTGCGTAATAAACGCTAGGATGTAGGAATAATGGCCAGAATTATCTGCAATTTCTTGCAAATTTGAAAACACTGGTGTTTGGGACCAGTTCATATTGAACGTCACATCTTTAAAAGGCATGAGCATATTCTTTTTCGCCTCAGCGTAACGTACGTTCACCGTGCTGCCTTCCGCTATCGCGTAAGGATTGCTCAGACTGGCATTGTAAGTTTTATTTTTCAGCTGATACGTGCTTGCACTCACCGTGTATTGTCCGGCTTGAAGATTAATAGGATAACTGCCATTTCCAAGCGCATTAAAATTATACGTTTTTTTAGTGCTCACCATAGTAACGTTGATTTTACTGTCAGTTTGCGGCAAACCTGAAATTGAGATAGTTGAATGCACTGTGGGAACAGCTGAGCCCTGGAATTGTAAATTTACATTCGTTGCTGTGGTGGCATTAGCGGTAAATACCAAGGGCTGTGTTTCTGGATAGTTTGAACTATAAATATAATCCCCATACTGAACATCGGGTACCCAAAGTTTATAAACCTGTCCAGCAGTCGTAGTAACTTGTTTTGTAGAGTTCCAAGCTAATGGGATCACTTCTACGGTTCCATTTTTAGATAAATAAGCTGTTGGATAGGGTGTATTAGCCACTGGAATGATTGGAGTTTTGATATTAAGAGTTGCAGTTTTAACTTCTGCTTTATACGTTAAGGTAGCTGCAGCACTGGGTGATGCATTGGTAAGCTGTAGTGTTTGATCATTGCCGCCAGGAAATGATCCAGCTTGATTAGTGTGTAAAGTGTATGTGCCTAAAGGCAATGAAGAATACACACTAGAACTACTCCAAGGTAGGCTAATTTGCACAGGGGAAGCGATAGGTCCGCTTAAGGTAGCAGTAGCTGCGCTGCCAGCATTTACCCCTGGACTTGCAGGACTTTTTACGGTTATTTTCCCTACGGCCGGTTCAACAGGTCCTGAAGTATAAACTTTCACACTACTGGCTACTGATTGATTATTCACAGCTCCTGGAACCCCAAACTGTACAGTGATGGCGTTGTTAGGAGGTAACATCGTTTGCACCCAATTGTCAGTTCCAAACCCTAAACTGATAGTAACTTTGGTCAGCGAACCTTCTGCTACAGAATTTACACTAATATTTGGCCAACTTAAGGGGGTAAAACTTCCATATACATCATTTATTGCAGCAGGTAAGTTTATTTCAATGGAGCTGTTACGAAAATCAATATTGCTGTTCGTGGTATTGGTCAGCTTCACAGAAACATTAGACCAATATTGGTTTCCATTACTTTTCACCTCTGCTTTTATTCCTGGATTTGGTTGCGGTGCCGTTGCTGCATTCGCCAAGGAGTAAAATCCTAGGAGAAAAAAGATGGTGGATAACAGCTGTTTTCGCGTGTATGACATCATAATGTAAGTCCTCGTTGTTGTTAGCCCCAAGACTAGATGGATTAACCAACAAGGTTAATCATTTAAGTTCCATAGTTAACTTAGAGATTCCATTCGCTGAGTGAATACTTCAACCCAAGTTTTTTCGGGGGTGTATTTGCTAATATTATAACCATTTTGATATTTTTATTTAACACAGTGATTGTAAATTGTTCGTAAATATTACAAATGAGAACGCTGCTGCGTTCTATTTTCCTATACAAAAGCTGGAAAATATTACTCCCAACAAATCGTCTGAAGTAAATTCACCGGTGATTTCACATAGAGCTTGATGTGCTAAGCGTAAATCTTCGGCGAGTAATTCGCCGGCACGATGAGAACTTAGTTGATGCTGTCCTGTTTCTAGATAATGTAGTGCTTTATCTATTGCTTCTAGGTGTCTTCGCCGAGCTAAAAAAAGACCTTCTTGGGGTTGGTAACCAACAACTTCCTTTATTTTACTTTTCAATAAATCCATTCCCACCCCTAATTTTGCGGATAGGAGTACGGAATCTTGTTCTATGGCTGGGGCTTGGGAAATTAGATCAATTTTGTTGAATACATGAATTATTGGAACATCTTCGGGTAGGGCTTCGCGAATTTCAAGCGATAAATCTTGCGTTGCAAATTTTTGCTGAACATCGGTTACTAATAATACGCAATCTGCTCGTTGAACTTCTATCCAAGCCCTTTTGATGCCCTCTTGTTCAACCGGATCCTCACTTTCTCTTAGCCCTGCAGTATCAATAACATGCAATGGGATATCATCTAAGAGAATGTGCTCACGCATGACATCTCGGGTTGTGCCAGCATGATCGGTTACGATGGCCACATCACGTCCAGCCAAATTATTGATTAAGGTTGATTTTCCTGCATTAGGTCTGCCGGCAATTACAACAGATAATCCTTCGCGAACAATTGCACCTTGCGTTGCACTGGATTTGATCGCCTGTAAATTATGCAGAGCTTCCTGCAACATGGCTGCAATTTTTCCATCGTTTAAAAAATCAATTTCTTCTTCAGGAAAATCGATAGCTGCTTCTACGTACAAACGTAATTGAATCAATTTATCGTTCAGTTGGTGAATTCTGTTAGAAAAATCGCCTTGCAGAGAACGAACGGCCATGCGTGCTGCAGTTTGCGAACTGGCATGAATTAAGTCTGCAATTGCTTCGGCTTGAGTTAAATCAATTTTATCGTTTAAGAATGCACGTTCTGAAAATTCGCCTGGTCTTGCAACTCTTGCCCCTAACAGCACCGACTCTTGAATTAACTTATCCATTACCATTGGAGATCCGTGAGCTTGAAACTCAATGACATCTTCTCCGGTGAACGAGTTTGGATTATTAAAATAGAGTAATAAACCTTGATCAATAACTTCAGCGTGGTGATCATGAAAGCAGCAGTAATGTGCCACTCTTGGGTTAATCGTGTTAAGTCGAGTTATGGATTGAGCGATGGGCAGAGAACGCGGACCTGAGAGACGTACAATTCCCACCCCTCCTCGGCCAGGCGGGGTAGTCATTGCCACAATAGTTTCTTCTATCATTTTGCTACGGTTGCTAATTTAACCGGTTTGTCACTGTATTTACGAGTAATGTACCACTGTTGCAATATGGATAATGAATTATTGACAATCCAATACAAGACAAGACCTGATGGAAATCCCCAGAACAATGCAGTAAACATGATCGGTAAAAACATCATGACTTTAGCTTGCGTAGGATCTGGCGGAGCTGGATTAAGCCTTTGCTGAATCAACATGGTCGCGCCCATGATGATGGGTAATACATGATAAGGATCAGCTGCTGCTAAATCTTGAATCCAGAAAATAAATGGAGCTTGACGCAACTCTACACTTTCAATCAAAACCCAATATAAGGCGATGAACACTGGAATTTGAATCACTATAGGTAAACATCCACCCAATGGATTTACTTTTTCTTGGCGGTACAACTCCATAGTTCCCTGGCTAATTTTCGCCTTATCATTACCATAGCGCTCGCGTAATTCTTGTAATTTTGGTTGCAATTTACGCATACCTGCCATGGATTTATAACTGGTGGCGGATAGTCGATAAAAAGCTAGCTTAATCAACAAAGTAACTAAAACAATCGACCAACCCCAATTCCCTAATACGTTATAAATGGCTTTCATGATGGAGAACAAAGCTGAAGATAAGAACCATAGCCATCCATAATCCACCGTCATGTCCAGTCCCGGTGAAATGGCTTTTAAGGTACTTGTGACTTCAGGCCCTAAATATAGACTCGAACCAATTTCTTCTTTATCACCCGGGGATAGCTCGATAGGCTGGCTAACAGCACCGATGGTAAAGTCACCATTATTAGCTCGGGTGTAGAATTTATTTTTACTGTTGGCTTCCGGTATCCACGAACTCAAGAAGTAGTGCTGTTGCATTGCAACCCAGCCACCTTGTGCGTCCGCTTCAAGATTGCCTTTCGTCATATCTTTAAACGTTACTTTTTGATAACGATGTTTCCCAGGATTTGCATACGATGCGCCAGTATAAGAACCAATATGGAACATACTGGATTTATCTTCTTGCGGCGTCGTGCGCAACAATTGTGTATTTAAATAGCCTTTCCACGCAGCTGATCCTGCATTGGTAAGTTTATATCGCATCTCAATAAGGTAACTGCCCTTCTTAAAAATGAATTCCTTGTTGACTTGTAATCCTTCAGGCGTTTTTCCTTCCAGAGTAACTACCAATTGCTTTTGACCTGGTTCAAATTCATGAGTAGATGATTTACTGGTGAAGTTAAATGCCAAAGTATCTATCTTTTGCCCACTGACCGTAAATAGGCTGCTGTTGGCTACATAGCGATCGCTGCCAATGGTGAATAACAATGGGAATGGTTTTCTATCCTCAACACTAAGTGGGTAATCTAATAATTTTGCTGACGTAATATCCCCAAACGTTGGATCAATAAGCACATTGAAAACATCTGTTTGCACCATGATGGGTTTAGAAGACGTAGTAGGTGTGGTTTCGTCTTTGTTAACTGGCATCACCGTATCACTAGAACCCTCATCGCTCACGGTTGGCAACATTTGATTGTTGTCGGTCATAGGTAAGACGGAGGATTGTTCTGTTGATACTGATTGGGGAAGAACTGCAGGGTAATCCTTTTGCCAATTCATCCACAGCGAATAAACAACAAAAGCTAGCGCTGCATATAATATTACACGTCGGGTATCCATTAATGATTCTCTTTCTGATTAGGTAATACGGGATCATAACCACCAGCTGACCACGGATGGCAGCGCAAAAGACGGCAAGTAGTCCTCCACAGACCTTTGACTACACCAAACTGTTCAATGGCATGTACAGCATATTGAGAACAACTTGGATAAAAGCGACAACAAGGTTTGATGTAAGGACTAATCACATATTGGTACAGCTTAATAGGAAAGCACATTACTTTTCGCATAATGCTGATAACTTGTCCCATGCTTTACTCAACTTGGAGATGGTTATTGAATTGGTAATATTATCTACACCCTTTCTAGCCAGCACAACCACATCAATGGGTGGCAGCTGTCCAGTCCGGAATGCTTCGCGTACCATTCGTTTTACGCGATTACGGTCATGGGCCTTGGGGATTATTTTTTTAGATAAGGCCAGACCTAGCCTAGCATGACCCACTGCGTTGCTGCGAAACAATATTACAAACTCAGTGGTCACCATTTTTTTAGCTTGCTTAAAAACGAAATCAAATTCACTTTTATTAAGTAAGCGTCGTGACTTGCTAAAACGAAGCACTTAAGCTGATAAACGCTTACGGCCTTTAGCACGACGTCGCTTAAGAACTAAACGGCCACCACGTGTTGCCATGCGCTCGCGAAAACCATGATCTCGTTTTCGTTTTAAATTACTTGGTTGAAAAGTGCGTTTCATGATGAACCTGCAATTAATTTTTTTGAAGTCGGCAATAATAAAAAACTTTAGCTCGCCTGTCAAACAGAACCTGATTATTTTTAGTTCAACGGCATATATAACTCGAATAAGATTACGATACTGAGCAATTTTTGTCATGCCCTATAATTAAAATAAATATATATTTTAAAAAATGAATATTACTATTAGCTTTGAAATATCGGTGTATAAGTTATGAATAGTTAGATAATTTAGTAAGTTACAGAGAAATTAACGTGTTGGTAATCCCTGGCTTTAGGTGATAACAAGATCTGAAGAACTTTAAAATCGCTTCTTACCATAGTAATAGTGCCCTGCTTCTCCCTGGCTCTAAACATGTTTTATTCACAGCATTTGATCAACAAATTTATACCTTTTTTTCAATCAATTAAATCTTATCCTCTGTAGTCGTCATTCTAGGCCTATTCAAAAGTCTAATATTTTGCGATGATAATAGGGGTCTGATGTCGTTAACTATTTTTTTTAAACCCTCATGAACTAAGTTGTTTCATCGCGGTATGGTGGTTAAAATTTCTTCATCTTTTGCTTGCCCATTAGGGATAATCGATGGCACTATCTCAAGTGGCGGTTATTTCGCCTGCGTAATTTTTAGGAGTTGTCTGTGTCTGCAACTGTTTGGCAGAAGTGTTTAGGTCTTTTGCAAGAAGAATATCCTGCTCAGCAATTCAATACCTGGTTACGACCTTTGCAGGCTGAAGCTGACGAAACTACTTTGGTCCTTTTAGCCCCAAATCGATTCGTCGTGGATTGGGTTAAAAAGCATTTTTTTTCAAGAATCAGTGAATTAGTCACTCAAATCAGTGCGGATGCAATTAAATTAGTTACTATTGAAATTGGGAGTAAAGCCGCTCTTGTCATAGAACCCAGTGACACAATTATCAAAGAAGCTCCCGCCATCAAAACTTCCAGCAAGAAATCTACTGATCATCATAAAAATAGTTATCTTAACAAAAAATTTATGTTTGATAGCTTTGTAGAAGGGAACTCGAATCAATTAGCAAGAGCAGCTTCTTTACAGGTAGCAGAACGCCCTGGGGATGCTTACAATCCATTATTTATTTATGGCGGTGTTGGTTTAGGTAAAACTCACTTGATGCATGCGATTGGTAATACCATATTGAAGAATAACCCAGAGGCTAAAGTTCTTTACTTGCACTCTGAGCGATTTGTAGCAGATATGGTAAAAGCCTTACAGACCAATGCCATTAACGAGTTTAAACGTTTTTATCGTTCATTAAATGCTTTACTAATTGATGATATTCAATTTTTTGCCGGCAAAGATCGCTCACAAGAAGAGTTTTTCCACACCTTTAATGCTTTATTGGAAGGGCAACAACAGATCATTCTCACCAGCGATCGTTATCCTAAAGAAATTGAAGGGGTAGAGGAGCGTCTCAAATCCAGATTTAGCTGGGGTTTAACAGTAGCCGTTGAGCCGCCTGAACTAGAAACACGGGTTGCAATTCTTATTAGTAAAGCTGAATTATCTAATATCGAACTACCCTATGAAGTTGCATTTTTCATCGCTAAACGGATTCGTTCCAACGTGCGAGAGCTAGAAGGAGCTCTGCGTCGCGTTATTGCCAATGCACATTTTACGGGTAAACTCATCACCATTGAATTTGTTAATGATGCCTTACGAGATCTGCTCGCACTGCAAGATAAACTGGTTACCATTGAAAATATTCAAAAAACAGTAGCTGAGTATTACAAGGTCAAAGTGGCTGATTTATTATCAAAGAGACGTAGTCGCTCAATAGCAAGACCACGGCAAATGGCCATGGCTTTAGCCAAAGAATTAACCAACCACAGCTTACCTGAAATTGGTGATCATTTTGGTGGTCGCGATCATACTACGGTGATTCATGCTTGCCGAAAAGTGAAAGAGTTAATTGGAGAAGCCAGCGATTTTGCTGAGGATTTTAAAAACTTAATGCGTATTTTATCCTCTTAAGAGAAGAACATGTTCGAATTTACTGTCACTAAGCAAGATCTGTTAACCCCCCTTCTTACCATAGCTGGTGCTGTTGATAAAAAGCAGTCCTTGGCCATCTTAGGACATATCCTGCTTAAAACGGTGAATGGTGAGCTGTTTCTCACAGCTACAGACTTAGAGATTGAAGTATCTGCAAGAGTGCCTTGTAGTGTTCAACAAGATGGTCAGATCACCGTTCCTGCTAAAAAAATGGTGGATATTATTCGTTCACTTGAAGATAACGCAGCTCCAAAATTTTGTTGTGATCAAGGCGTGGTCATAATACAAGAGGGACGAAGCAAATTTAAATTGGCGACACTGCCCGCAGAAAATTATCCTAACAGTGAGGATGAGCCTAGTGAGATGGAATTTTCTCTTCCTAGAGAAGCGCTAATACATTTGCTACAAGCAACCCACTTTGCTATGTCGCAACAAGATGTTCGTGTCTTTTTAAACGGGCTCTTACTCGAGCTGGATGCTCAAACTATTTCAACGGTTGCAACCGACGGTCATCGTATGGCGATTTGCCGTTTTCCCTGTCAAATTGGTGATCAGCATCATCGCTTACTAATACCTCGAAAGGGAGTTCAGGAAATACAGCGTTTATTGAATAACATAACCGACGCACACGTAAGTTTGTCTGCTGGGAAATCACATATAAAATTGATGACAAGCCAATACACATTCTTATCTAAACTCATAGAAGCTAGATTTCCTCCTTACCAAAAAGCAATACCACGAGCACAAGATAAACAAGTGTTAATTGATCGAGATTTATTACGCCGTGCGTTATCACGAATCAGTATTTTAGCTAATGAAAAATCACGAGCAGTATTGCTTCATATCCAAGCCAATCAATTGACGCTCGTCGCCAATAATCAAGAACAAGAAGAAGCTATCGAAATATTGGAGGCTGAAACACAAGGCGATGAACTAAAAATCGGAATTAATGCTGGTTATTTGCTGGACGTATTGGGGTATGTTAATTCAGGAATGTTACGATTATCGCTAGCAAATACTGAGAGCAGCGTATTGGTTGAATCTGTGCAAGATGAGCATTACCAATATGTCATCATGCCTATGAAGATATGATCTTAAATCAACTCTACTTCCATTGTTTACGAAATTTATCCACCATCCGGTTGAATTGCCACCCACAATTGAATCTAATTGTGGGTGGCAACGGTAGCGGTAAAACTTCAATCCTAGAAGGAATTTACCTCTTAGGAACTGGACATTCGTTTCGAACGCGTGAGGTCTCCCCATTGATCCAACATGGTGAAGCAACTTTATCCGTTTTTGCTAAAACAGTGCACAATGATACCGTTAGTGTACAGAAATCAAGTTCCTCACCTACGCAAGTTAAAATCAATCAAACAGCATGTCAGAGCAGTAGTAACCTAGCTAAATTTCTACCTTGCCAAGTTTTTTATCAAGATATTTTTCAAATTATGGATGCTGGCCCTGTCTTACGTCGCCGTCTTTTAGACTGGGGATTGTTTCACGTGAAACAAGATTATCTTTCCATTTGGAAGGATTACAGAAAAGTACTGCACCATCGTAATGCGCTGTTACGACAAAAAGCTGCATATCAACATTTTATTCCCTGGGATGAGCAGTTGGTAGAGTTGGCAAATGCCTTGGATACGCTACGCAGTGACTATTTCGAAGTATGGGAAGCTACGTTTCGTCACTATCTAGAAAAGCTGACCGATACTACCTGTGAAATTGTTTATCATAAAGGTTGGGATAAAAAGCAAAGTGGTCGTTCGTTAACAGAAATTCTAAAAGAACAATACAACTCAGACCTTCTCCGGCAACATACGCAATCAGGTGCCCATCAAGCCGATATTCAATTCTCAACTCCAATCAGTAAAGCAAAAAATGAACTATCCAGAGGTCAACAAAAAATTATTCTGATAGCGCTGAAACTCTCGCAAGCAAGCCTACTAACAAATCCATGCATCTACCTTTTTGATGATCTTTGCGCCGAGCTCGATGAGATTCATATTAAGCGTACATTGGATTGTATTAAGGAATTACAAGGCCAATGCTTTGTTACAACGATTCAGTTACAACAGCTTAAAACAGTACAATCGTATGCAAATACTACGTTCCATATTGAGGATGGGGTTGTTATGGACAGGAGTGAATGTTTCACGTGAAACAATCTCTAATTCCACTATCTTGGCCGAACTGGTGAGATTATCTGTGCTTTGTTGCTCATATATTTTGTGCATGCTCAGCTACTCACCCTTAACTGTGGGCTCGCAATTTACGGCCAATAAGATAATAAGTGCTTACTTTACCAATGCCTTTTATGTCTAGGGTGTCATGGGGCTCAAGGATGAATTCTTCTAGCGATTGATGTTAAGCTTCTGTTGAGTTTGTCCGAAGTATAATCCATGTGTTTAATGAGAATTTCATAAAATTTTTGAATAGGTGACATAATTAAATACTTTTGATACATGTATTCATCACTGAATATATTTTTGCGCGCGGGCTTGTGCCATTGCGGATAGTAAGGATTTCAGTATAATAGTTGCGATATTTCTTTTTACCGGTACTAACATAACGTTGTACCATTTCCGTTAAATCATCCGAACTATGCCGAAGTTCACTGGCGAGATGAATGGCTTCATAACGTGAAACAGCATTACGCGCATGCTCTAAGGCAATGCTCCGGAGACAGACGAGACATAGAATCAATCCACCGAATAATCCCGCAAGCGCGATAAAAAAATATTTAAGATTTGGGTCCTTTTTAAATGAATATCTCATTTGATTCCAATGGAATCCATTTTTGTTCAAAAATTGTATCTAATATTCAATTATATATCAATTTGTGAAGTATATTCTGGGACAATAGCTAAGGTTTTGTTAAGTTTTCTAGTGTAATGTGTGATGGTCGGAGTTATCTCAGGGTATTTTTACATGTATAGAGCCCGCTCTAGACTATATCTGGTATAGAGTTTTGATATATTGTTCGCAAAAAAATGGTTTACTTTAATACTTTGTTATTCAAAATAGCATAAAATGTGCGCACTGGTAAGCAAGGAGTTTTAATGACGGTTTTTTTTCTAGGCAAACTAAGCCTAATCCACAAAAGAATTTTGTGCAAAATTATATGGATCACCTAAGCTTTGTAAGCTTGGAAATTAAAGAAAATATTATTATCCCAGTTTTAAACGCAAGGGAAAAAGATCCACATTTTGTTTTGCAACATTTAATAGATTATGCACTATCTAGATTGCACTTTTTAAGTGGATTTCGTGATCGATATGATGTTGTCGATGAAGTTGGGGGGCTTACCCTAGTTCCACTAGTAGTTGCATGCATAGGTATAGGTTCTTTAGGCTTTGCCATTTGGGAAGGTATTAAAAGTTTATCCATTGCCTTGGAACTAAGAGATCCAGATGTTAATGAAAAAGGTCGAATTATTAATAACAATACGGTAGCAACCAGCAGCTTGATCATTGCCGGACTCGCGTTACTGTACACCTTCTCTACCATTATGACGTCGGCCCTCAGTTTGGTGACCCGCAGTTTGGTGACCCTTTTCCATGACTGGCAACCACAAGACACCGATCGCTTTTATGATAGCAGTTATGTGCAAGTGTTTGCTTTCGGTTAAGCAATCTGCAAAGCGCGTCATTAGGTCTGATTCTTTAGGATGATTGCTGCCTAAGCATCAATTTGCTACAGTAAATCTGCTTTGTCCAACCTAAGCGTATATGGAAATTCTTTGCTTTTATGCAGGGGTGGCTTTTTATTATTTTAAAAGTCTTTACCCTCTTTTTTTTATATGGATTGTATTTTTCTTTCGCCCAAAAATTTCTTATTTCGTATGGTTTACCGCCGCGTTTTTACTCGCCATTTCACACCAGCATTTACTTACTTCGTCTGAATTTTCTGCGAGCAGTTTGATTAAAGATGCAAAAATAACAGGGTACCTAGCTTCTCTTCCACAAAAGACCACACAAAAAGTGCAGTTCCAGTTTTTAGCAAATACACTAAATGGCAAGAAAATAAGCTCAACTATGATGCTAACCTGTTATATCTCTTGTCCTGAGGTACACGCCGGCGAGCACTTGCAACTCACTGCGACAATAAAAAAACCAGATAATTTGGAAAACATAGGCGGGTTTGACTACCGGGCTTGGTTGGGGAGTCGCCACATTGAGTGGATGGGCAATGTTCGCCAACACTCCTTTCGACAGTTGCCTACAGTACAACACTATCCATTACTTAAATTACGAGAGCGATTGGCAGAGTCCTTGGCTAAGCTGATTCCCAATGAAAATGAGTTAGGGGTCTTTCAAGCCCTGACCATTGGTGTAACCCAGCACATAAGTAAGGATCAATGGGAACTGTTTCGGCGTACAGGAACCACTCATCTTATCGATATCTCGGGTGAACATGTCGCTTTAGTTGCCGGATTTGTTTACCTGACTGTCAAATGGCTATGGACGCGTTGGTCAAGATTATGTGTTCTGTATCCGGCACAAAAGATTGCAAGCATTATAGCTATGCTGTTAACCCTCCTTTATGCGTTGATCGCCGGATTTTCGGTTCCTACACAACGTGCAGTCCTTATGGGGTGTTTCTTTTTACTGCGAAATGTTGTGTCCATTCGTTACAGTACTTGGCAAGCGTGGCGATATTCGCTGTTAACGGTTTTGCTATTTGAACCGCATTCCGTGCTGATGATGGGATTCTACTTTTCCTTTCTTGCAGTAGCGATATTGATCCTAATTCATCAGAAATATCAAAATGGAAAGATCAAAAAATTGGTATTGATGCAATTTGCATGTTTGTTTGGATTAATGCCTTTGAGTTTATTTTGGTTTTCCTTTGCTTCGTTAAGTGGGCTGATAACAAATTTTGTTGCCATCCCATGGGTGGGTTTCGTCATCGTGCCCTTGGCACTGTGCATAACGGTTTTGTGCACTTGGTGGGTGGTTCCTGGTAGTGTGGAATTTTTACAGTGGAACTTAAGCAGTTTATTGCGAGCGCCCCAGCCCCTTCGGGGCAAACATCTGCAAAGAACTTTTTTGAGTTAAAATCACCAACGATATGTTTGTGTTGTAAAAGCCGGCGTTACATTAGTGCTGAGAGCCTGATTGCGAGTGTGGTTACAGGGGTTTAGCGACAA
>CAMAYX010000046.1 GCA_945862405.1 Legionella genomosp. 1 | reverse complement strand
GCGATTGTGGCTTTAATGAGAAAAATTATTACTATTGCTAATGCTAGGTTAAAAGATGCTCAACCAATACCAGAAAAAATATTGGTTGAGACATAGTTGATCCAGATCGATCTATGAATGGAGTCCAGTCTGGATTGCTTCGCTTCGCTCGCAATGACGGGGGGAAGATAGCTCGCAATGACGGGGGTGGCTAACGTTTGCAATGACGGGGTGGCTAACGTTCGCAATGACGGATACTGTGCCTGGGGGTAGGCCATTGACCCAACATTCATTTATCTCGCAATCTTCTCATCAATTAACGCGATGATTTCAACATTGGCTGGGGGAAAGTTGTAGTTTGGTAGTTCTTTGATGTCTACCCAACGCAGATCAAGTTGGGATTCTAGGGCTGAGGCCTTACCTTTGAAGCTGGATACGTGGTGGATATGTAGGCATATGTGTTTGTCGTTGAGCGTGTATTGCACCTCGCCCATGTACGAATGATCCACTACTTGCAGGCCTACCTCTTCTTTTAGTTCACGTATTAATGCTGAAGCCGATGTTTCATCGGCTTCTAGTTTTCCTCCGGGGAATTCCCAATATCCACCGTAGGATATGTGTTGCGGACGACGTGTGATAAGCACGTTTAGTTGCGAGTCTGTTATTACGCCAACAGCAACCTTTACCCTCATGAAATGTTACCGTGGCAAGATTTGTATTTTTTGCCTGAGCCACATGGGCAAGGATCATTACGACCTACTTTTTTACTCTGACGCTTAAATGGGGTTACCACACCATTTTCATCTTCGGTTTGTTCATCTTCACTAGCGTGTATGAATTGCATTTTTTGAATTTGCTCAGCACGTCGTTGCTCTTCAACCGCATCCACATCTTCCTCAGTTTTGATTTCAACGGAGGATAACAAACGTATCACTTCATATTTTAGATTATCTAACATGGAGGAAAACAGTGTAAATGCTTCGCGCTTATATTCCTGCTTAGGATCTTTCTGCGCGTACCCGCGTAAATGAATCCCTTGACGCAAGTGATCCATTGCCGCTAAGTGCTCACGCCAATGATTGTCCATGGTTTGTAAAATTACCGACTTTTCAAATTGCGCCAATACTTCACGCCCAATTTGCTCCTCTTTAGTCTTATAGTGTTCTACGCTTTGATCAATAATTTTATCTTTAATTTGATCAGGCTGGATGGAAAGATCTTTTTCTATCCATTGACGTACAGGAATTTTTAGCTTGAAATCATCCGCTAATACCTGTTCTAAACCTTTTACATCCCATTGGTCTTCTAAGCTCTCAGGAGGAATGTAAGTAGTGATTAATCCCTCAAGAACATCGGTACGCATCGTTTCAATTGAATTTAATGGATCGGTTATTCCCATAATTTCTGCACGTTGGGAATAAATTACTTTGCGCTGATCATTAGCAACATTATCGTATTCCAATAATTGTTTACGAATATCAAAATGATGACCTTCTAATTTTCGCTGCGCATTTTCAATCGCCTTGGTTACCAAACTATGTTCAATTGGCTCACCTGGTTTCATACCCAAGCGGCGCATCATTGAAGCCACACGCTCCGAAGCAAAAATTCGCATCAGATTATCATCTAAAGATAAATAAAAGCGACTGCTTCCAGCATCCCCTTGTCGCCCCGCTCTTCCGCGCAACTGGTTATCAATACGTCTAGACTCATGGCGTTCCGAACCAATAATTCTTAAACCACCTGCTGTGATAACTTCATTGTGCCGAGCTTGCCATTCCGCTTTAATGACCTTGTGTTGTTCTTCGGAAATTTCTTCAGAAATAGCGGCGATTTCCGCCGACAAGCTGCCTCCGAGTACAATGTCAGTTCCCCGGCCGGCCATATTGGTGGCAATGGTTACCGCTCCTGGTCTTCCCGCCTCAGCAATAATTTGTGCCTCTTTTTCATGAAACTTGGCATTCAGCACTTGGTGCTTAATTTTCGCCTTGTTGAGTAAGGCGCTTAATACTTCTGATGCCTCAATAGATGCAGTACCCACCAATACTGGCTGTTTACGCTCTGCGCAATCACGAACGTCCTCAATGATAGCCTGGTACTTGTCTTCTTGACTTAAATAAACTAGATCCGCTTCGTCCGCACGACGCATGGATTTATTGGTAGGAATCACCACCACTTCTAAATTATAGATTTGCTGGAATTCATAGGCTTCTGTGTCAGCGGTTCCGGTCATTCCAGAAAGTTTGTCGTAGAGACGGAAAAAGTTTTGGAAGGTGATGGACGCAAGTGTTTGATTTTCATTTTGTATTGCTACTTGTTCTTTCGCTTCAACCGCTTGATGCAAACCATCTGACCAACGGCGCCCTGGCATAGTACGGCCAGTATGCTCATCCACAATAACTACTTGATTGTTTTGCACAATATAATCAATGTCGCGATGGAACATTGCGTGTGCTTTTAATGCGGCATTCACATGATGCATCAACATGATGTTACTAGCATGATAGAGACTTTCACCTGGAGCCAGTAATTTAGCTTGGTTCAAGAGTTCTTCAATGTGTTGATGACCTGCTTCGGTTAAGTGTGCCTGTTTTTGCTTTTCATCAATGGTGTAATCCCCTTCACCATCTTCTTCTTTTTGTATTTTTAACTGAGGAATTAATTGATTTATCTTAATGTACAGTTCAGAACTGTCTTCAGCAGCACCTGAGATGATCAATGGAGTTCGAGCCTCGTCAATTAGAATCGAATCCACCTCGTCCACGATGGCAAAATTTAATTCTCTTTGTACCTTATCTTCTAGACTAAAAGCCATGTTGTCGCGTAGATAATCAAAGCCAAACTCGTTGTTGGTTCCATAGACGATATCAGCTTGATAAGCAGCCTGCTTCTCGCCATGAGGCATGTCAGGGTAAATTACTCCAATCGATAAACCTAGAAAATCATAAATTGGCTTCATCCAATGGCTGTCACGTTTAGCCAGGTAGTCATTTACCGTTACTACGTGAACGCCGAAGCCACTTATTGCATTCAAATAAGCTGGTAAAGTTGAAACCAAGGTTTTACCTTCCCCGGTACGCATCTCAGCGATATTTCCTTCATGCAAGACCATACCACCGATGAGCTGTACGTCAAAATGACGCATCCCCAATGTTCTCACGGAGGTTTCACGTACTACTGCAAATGCTTCTGGTAATAAGGTATCTAAAGATTCACCCGTAGCAAAACGGCTCTTGAATTCGGCGGTTTTTGCACAGAGTTGCTCGTTGGATAAACTTTGCATTTGGGATTCAAGGGCGTTGATATCCTGTACCGATTTTTCCATGCGGCGTAGGGTACGCTCATTACGGCTTCCAAACATTTTCTTAATCAAGGTATTCAGCATGGCCCTAATAGTCCTCTAACAAAACTTCAAAGCTGCTTAATTTACTAGAATTTGCGTGTAAATGCACGAAAAAGTCCTGTTTAATCGAATTGAGGGGGACCCAAATCGCTAGTCTGTCTTTGCGAGGACGAAACACTGGAGCTGATGTTAGCTCACCGTTTCAATTTCACTCATATATTGAATAGTCTCTTCCCAATTTCCTTTAGCCGTGAGTACCTTCTCTTTCCATTTTCTTGCATTGGGTAATCCATGCGCTAAACTTAATAACGGCTTAATCAATATGCTCGTAGGGATTTTTTGTTCTTGTTTTGCACGCATATAATTTACATAGTTTTCTAAAATTTGTAGTCGAGAAAGTAATGGTATCTCTGGGTAGAGATGGTGATGAATATGAGCAATTGCGTAGGGATTATTGCAGGCTAATCTTCCCAGCATCACGCCATCTACTTCTTGTAAATGCTGAGTAATTTCATCCAGGGTGTTTATATTCCCATTAATGACCAGCGGCATATTCGAATTCTCTTGTTTAAACCTATATACATAATGGTACTGCACAGGAGGTATCGTTCTATTTTGCTTAGGATTTAAACCTTTTAACCATGCTTTACGAGCATGTACAATTAGTTTATCTGCGCCAGCTTCAATTATGCGCTGCGAAAATTCTGCAAAAAATTCATACGAATCTTGGCGATCAATGCCAATTCGAGTTTTAGCACTCACTGGTATAGAAACCGCTTTTTTCAGAGCCCTTATACAATTTGCAACTAAATCTGGCTCCGCCATTAAACAAGCACCAAATTTTCCAGCTTGTACACGATCGCTGGGACAGCCTAAATTTATATTAACCTCTGTAAACCCACGTTCCTCAGCTATTTGTGCACACCTGACCAAAGCATCTTTGTCAGCCCCGCCTAATTGCAAAGCTAATGGTATCTCACTTTCACAATACTCTAGCGCCCGGCCTGGATTATTAAAAACTGCTCCTGGAGTTTGCATGTCTGTATACAACAATGCTTTGGGCGCAAGCAGACGCATGAAAACGCGAAAATGCGTGTTGGTCCAATCGATCATTGGCGCGATAGCAAGTGTAGAAAATAAGGGGGAGTGTGAAATCAAAACGAAGATGCACTAAAATAAAAAAACCTATTATACTGCAATCGCCTAGTGTTTAAAATATGTACTGATCAAAATCGCACTTATGCTATAATTGAACATTCATCAACAGGTTTATCGTTTAACGAGAAACACTATGCCTACTGAACTTCCACTCTTGCCCGATAATGCCATTCACATGGTGAAGTCCTACCTCTTAAACTTGCAAAATACGCTTTGTAATGAATTAGAGAAGCTTGATGGCCGTTCTAAATTTTTAGAGGATTCTTGGCTTCGGCCGCAAGGCGGCGGTGGAATAACCCGTACACTCGCCCAAGGCAAAGTGTTTGAAAAAGCCGGCGTAAATTTTTCCCATGTGACTGGCGACAATCTTCCCCCTTCTGCCAGTATAAATCGACCGGAGCTTGCCGGAAGAAATTTTACTGCCTTAGGAGTTTCTGTAGTAATTCATCCTGATAATCCTTACGTCCCTACTGCTCATGCTAATGTGCGATTTTTTGTAGCGGAAAAAGAAGGGGCCAATCCGGTATGGTGGTTTGGAGGCGGATTTGATTTAACTCCTTATTATGGTTTTGTAGAAGATTGTGAGCGCTGGCATAGGACTGCGAAAAATGCTTGTCAGTCGTTTGGGAATGATATTTATCCACGTTTTAAGGCTTGGTGTGATCAATATTTTTATATTAAACACCGTAAGGAAGCTCGGGGAATTGGCGGCCTATTTTTTGATGATTATCATGAGCATAGTTTCGTTCACAGTTTTTCCTTAATGGAAAGTATCGGCAATAGTTTTGCTAAAGCTTATCTGCCGATTGTGTCGCGAAGAAAAGACACGCCCTATGGGGAACGGGAAAAAGAATTTCAATTATACCGCCGAGGCCGCTACGTAGAATTTAATTTAGTCTACGATCGGGGCACTTTGTTCGGTTTACAATCCGACGGTCGGGCTGAATCCATTCTAGTATCACTGCCGCCAGCGGTTCATTGGCATTACGACTGGCAGCCTGAAAAACACAGCACTGAAGAAAAATTGTACACCGATTTTTTACCGGTACGAGAATGGGTAAAATAAGGTAACTTTGCGCCCGCGGCAAGCCGCGGGGAATGCATTTGAATTACGGTTGCATAAACCTGACATCATCCACTATTTCACCGATCAGCTCTTCCATCTTTTCTAGCCTATGCGTTTTTGCACCTAAAAAGGTAGAACTGTCAGTTAGCGTGGTTTTAAGGGCAAACGCAGCACCAAACGTTATATACCCAAGCGGAATAAAGATAATATCGGCGATAAATCGCAACATATAATCGCGATGGTGGAAGGTTTGGTTTGCTAAACGAGACAACCTTCTACAAACACTCCCATTGAAATTGCTTTGCGCATTTTCCCCACTTTCTAAGGGAGTACTCTGGCAGATTTGGCGAGCTGCTTCGCAAAATTCGAGGGTTCCTTTTGGCGGTACACCTTTATAGAACTCTCCCACATGATCTTCAAACTCTTGAATGATCCGCAAAACGTCATCTCGTGATGACAATACTTGTGGTGGAACTTCTTCTCCAATGATTTTTGCTGTCGTTTCTTGAACCTCAGTATATTCTGTTCCAATAATTTTCAGCAGATGAGGCATATCAAGTTTTTTCTCATTCTCGCGATATGGGTTTATATACTTAACAAACTCACTTCCCTGGATAGTGTTTAGCAAAGAAATGTAGTGGACTTGCGGATCATCAAGTGTAAGTCCCAAAACTCGCAAAGCATAAGTCAACGAATCGGGATGTAATTCCGCCTTCGAGTGCATCGAAGTTGTAAACAAAAGATTTTCGTCCGGTATTCCCAAAACTTCGCCATCTAGAATCGAATAATCCAAATCCCCCAATTGCGATAAAATATGGTTGAATTGACAAAGATTAGTATGAGACACCAATATTGTTTTGATTCCCCCTTGGTGTCGGTTTAGGTAACGAGCAAATTCAGTAATGTCTTGCAGCGATCGCACATCTACAGTAGCCATGCGTTTAAAAATATCAATGAAAACGGCATGCGGCATTTGTTCAACGAGATGCTCAGGCTGCTCGACTGATGGACTGTTAAATTGTGCATTAAAGCGGTTGCAGAGTTCTTCTATGGTGATTTCATTTGTTCTTAATGGCTTAAGATTTTTACTCATCCAATCCCAAACTTGATCACCCGTAACATCACGACCTTGCTCACTGAACCATTTTTGAAATCCAGCCTTTAAAACTCCAAGATCGGAGCCTATTAATTGACCAATTGAAAGAATTAGAACTATCACAGAAAACTCAGTTAATACTCAAAGTGTATTGATTTTACAACACTTAAAACAATTTACCTAGCAATTCTACATTTGAAACGCAAGCTGATGTCGTTGAGCAAATGTTTGTAGAATGGTAATGACGGGTTTAGGTAAACCAACGCGCGCCAATTCCTCCAATGCAAACCATTTGCCTGATGATTCGTGCACCTTTGCCGCGCTATAGGATTTAGCTAGCAGTTCAACTACCGAAATGTGCAAATGGAAATGACTGAAGGTATGCTTCATGGTGTTAAGAGGCAAACAAGTACTCGTAGTTATCCCATAATTTGAGCTTAAAAATTCTTGCGGGCAACTATCTAAATCCAAACAAGGGAAACACCATAAACCACCCCAAATTCCTACAGGAGGTTGTTTTTCTAAATAAATTTTAAAATCGGAATTATGTAACAATAAAAACTGTTGATGTTTAACTGGCTTGGTTTTTGCAGGTTTTTTCTGAGGTAATTCGCCTACGCGATTCATTTTATAGGCTTTGCACTGCGCCTGTAGAGGACAATTGCCACAATTTGGATTTTTTAAAGTACAACAGGTAGCACCTAAATCCATAATTGCCTGCGTATAGTCAGCGCAATCCTCGCTTGGCATGCAGACAGACGCAAGCTCCCACAATTTTTGCTGCACACTTGCTTGTTGATACCATCCTTCGACTAGAAAAATGCGGCTCAGCACTCGTCTTACATTTCCATCTAAAATTGCAGCCGGCTTTCCAAACGCCAAGGAGGCAATTGCCGCAGCAGTAGAAGGACCTATACCCGGAAAAGTTACCAATTCATCCACCTCTTCAGGAAATCTTCCTAGATCATCTATAAGCCTGGCAGTTTTATGAATTGAGCGCGCCCGAGTGTAATAACCTAGTCCCGACCAATAGGATAAGACTTCATCGTCATGGGCTGAAGCTAAAGAACTGACGGTCGGAAAACGTTGCATGAACCGATTAAAATAAGGGATAACCGTCTTTACTTGTGTCTGCTGCAGCATGATTTCAGAAATCCAAACCCGATAGGGAGTTCTAGGATTCTGCCAAGGCAAATCTTTTCTTCCGTAAACGGCATACCATTGCAGCAAGCATTGGCTAAAATTCATAACACCTAAACTTTTACAGAGTTGTTAAATTAGCTTTGTCCAATAAATTGTTCAGCTGGGTTTCAAATTGTTGCATGGGCTTTTCAAGTGATTTTTTTAACAATAATTGCGCGGCTATAGGGGCAATCTTTTGCACGTCCGGCAATATGACAGGCTCAAACAAAGTACCGCTTATATGCAATGGTATGCTTCCATTCAACAAATTTTGTAAATTATCTAGGGTTTTATCGCCTGAAGTCACTTTTACAATTGCGCGATGCTGAATTACATAATCCTTTAAGCTCACAACTCCCTCGCCTTTCATTTGTAATACATTTGCTTGCAGCAATGCCGATTCGTGCAATTGCAAATTTTTATCCAATTGATATTCAACACTTATCAATTGGAAAGGAGTTTTACCTTTCATCGGAGTTGAGGATTCTAGTTGTTCTCCCAGCTTAAGATCGGAGATGGATTTTGAACTTGCTAGAAAGAGTTTTAACTTGGAGCTAAAATTATTCAATACCGCATTAAGATTTACAAAATTTAATACCCCGTCTTTTACGGTAATGTTTCCTTTTCCAACTAGATTGTCCTGCCAATCACTGCTTAGAACTGTAGAGCCATGGATGGAAAAATCCATAGGTCCTTTTATAGGGGTACTACCCAGCAGTGCTTTTAAAAAGCTAGTTGAATTAACACCACTAGCAATTTGATTAAAGGATATTTTTTTCGTACTGGTTTGGAACGTTAAATCACCTACTGACTTTCCGCGGTAGAAGGTAAGATTTAAGGGGTTAAGGGTGAGCTGACCAGACTTCAAAATTGAAGTGGCATTTATCTTTGTAATTTTAAAACGATTGAATTGTAAATCTTGTATCGAAATCTGCCCTTCAACAAGGCTATTATCAGAACTTGCTAATCCTTGCGAAAACAATTGTTGCGTTAGACGTGTTCTGCCTTTGAAAGTTACATAAGCATTGAGGTTAACCTTTGGTCCAGTACTGAGAAGCGATCCTTTCATTTGTACTGGGAAAAAACCATTTTGAAAATTGACGTGAGAAGCACCTACTTGCACATTATTTAAGGTTAAGCCGCGTTGTTCGGTGATAAATGAAATATTGCCACGTGTAAACAATACCTGCTCAATCGCAAATTTTGCCGGCACTTTATCCGTAGCTTTTGCTACTGAACTCAGAGGAACATCTCTTTTAGGGGCTTGTTTTGTTGTGTTCACATGCAGTTTAAAACCATCCACTTTTAGCTCGTTAAACACTAATTTTCCGCGAATAAGTGAAGTGAACTGTAAATTCAAAAATAGGTTATCTAAAACAGCTGCATACTTGGCATCCTGCCCTTGACCGATATTAATTTTGGTAATTCTGATCCCCGGCTTGGGAAATAACTGCCAGGCAATATCCCCTTCAATTTTAGTAGGTTGCGAAGTAAGGTCCGAAAGATGTTTATTTAAAGCAATTTTTAAAGAATCAGGCGAGATCACATGGGTAAAAACCCATAAAACAAGCGTCATTAATAGAAAAAGTCCCGCAATTAAAAGTGCTGATTTTTTTAGTAGTTTCATTCTAAATGATAAATAGGCTAGATACGTGTAGGATATAGGGTTGAGTTGCGCAAATCAAATTAACAATTATGAATATATTGCATTCAACTCCTTATCAATGATAATCTGATAGTCTTCCCCAACTTTTTTGCGGGTAAAAGCGCACACAGGCTTTCAGTTGTACTCAGGATGAGACACTATTCAAGGAGAGCACCATGCAACGTAGTCCCTGGGAAATCATTATCCTTAAACCAACCCAAGTATTTTTATCATTTTTAGCAGCACAGTTACCAGAAGCAGCTTTACCAAGTTTGCAATTATTGCAAACAAATACCACCGCATACACCATTCGCAAACAAGAAGACGATGAGGCAACTCTTGATGAAATCGAACGTCATTTTCCTTCGATGTTTCGTCATGAAATCTGCCGTTGGCTTGGAGAAGATGCGCACCATGAAGTTGAAGCCAGCTTTCTAGATTTTTTATGTTGTTTCAAATTTGAACTTCATTCACAAATTGTTCTTATGGAGCCATCCATAAATGAAGGTCAACATCTACTTTGCATTAAACCAAGATCCGTGCTGTTAAAATGGATGAGGTCTTCATTAGAAGAAGATGACGATGATGAGGCATCAACGGTTTTAGAGCGAGTTAACTTATCTCATCTAACTGAAAATGCAACCGTGGTTATCAAGAATTTCAAACAACTAGCGGATATTAAACCGTTTGTTAAACAATATTACCGCCCTATTTTCAAGGCAGAAATGTTGCGTATGTGCGAACGTGCTGAACAATGGCCAGATGTTAATTCCTTCCAAGATTTTAGTCGTTATTTTTCCGTGGAAATTCATACTCAATTGATCCATCTGCACTAGGAACCGCTTTTGTATCAAAATCACTCTGGAATTTTGGAGAAAATTTACCTTCGCCACAATGAGAATTCAGAAAAAATAGCTACGAAAACGCTAGAGTCTGGTACGGAAGCCTTCAGTATTCTCAACGCGCCTTGGAAATTTTTATCAAGTCTTTTTTCCTCCACGGGGTCCTCCAGCGATAAAGCCAAAGAGGAAAAAGAAGCACGTAAGAAAGTTGAAGAAGCTGAACCAGATATCAATAAAGAACCTAATCAATCCGATGATGCTGACAAAAAGAAAAAGAATACTCCTGAGTTAATTTAAGTTCTCCACAGGGTCATTTCCGCGCAGGCAGGAATGACCCATTATGACTACCCTAATTTACTCCATAGATTCATTATATTTGCCAATATGAACATTTTTCAGGCATAATCCTGCAAATCTAATTTGTCCTTATTCCTCGTCTATTTGGAAATATATTAATGGAGTCTTTCATGAAAAATGCGTTTTCAACGTTATTTCTATTCTTTTTATTTGCTTCACCTCTTTGCGCAGCCCCCACAGATGACTTAATTGCTTACGAAAAAAACACCATTACCGTGTTTCAAAAATCTGCGCCAAAAGTTATTTATGTGCACCGACTAAAAACAGTAGGAAACCGTGGTGAACAAAAACACCAAGTTCCTTCAGGAGCAGGTTCTGGAATCATTTGGGATTCTAAGGGACACATTGTTACTAACTATCATGTCATCCATGGCGCCGATAAACTTGCCGTAGGTATTGGCAAAGAAACATTTCCCGCCAAAGTAATTGGAGCTGAACCACGTAAAGACATTGCAGTGCTGGCAATTACCTCCCCTAAAGCGTTGCAGATGCTGAAGAGTTACGTTCCCTTCCAAATTGCATGCTCTCATGACTTATCGGTAGGACAAAAAGCAATTGCGATTGGTAATCCATTTGGTTTAGATCATAGTTTGACCATAGGTGTAATTTCCGCTTTGGGTCGACAAATGCCTGGCGTAGGTGGGGTAACCATTAGAGACATGATTCAAACCGATGCCTCAATTAATCCAGGAAATTCTGGCGGACCCTTACTGGACAGCGCCGGTCGATTAATTGGATTAAATACCCTGATATTTTCGCAATCAGGAACTTCAGCAGGCGTTGGCTTCGCAGTACCTGCAGAAGACATTTCTCGCATGGTAAATCAAATCATTACCAACGGTAGAGTCGTCCTAGCAGGAATAGGTATTCAACGAGTAGACCCTCACATTTCTTCAAAATTGGGAATAAAAAAAGGCGTATTAATCGGTGAGGTATTACCCAACACTCCAGCAGCAGCTGTAGGACTTAAAGGCACGTACCGTCAAGGATGGGGGCATGTTTCATTGGGGGACACCATTATTGCATTAAATGGTCACCCTGTGGATACTTATGATAATTTATACAATTTATTAACAGAAATTCCAGTTGGCGAAAAAGTTACAGTTACGATTAAACGCGATAACAAACGTATGAATTATCTGATGAAAACTATTGATGTTGCAGCTTTATAAAAATAGGAAATAACATGACAACTGAACGAGTAAAAAAATTACTTGCCCCTTTAAATGATGAATCAACATTGGGATTTTCTACGAAAGAACACTCAGCATTAGTCGTTTCTCATCAGCAATTGCAAGAAACCCTCGGATGATCAACACAGCAAACAAGCAAAAATGAATTGGAGGGAACTTTATCCGTCTTTGCGAGCGACAGCTTCCTAAGCTCGTAAAGACCGCTTACTTCGAATACCCATACTTCTCTTGATACGCTAACAATTTCTCTACTTTGTCGTGCTCATTCTGTTCTTCTAAAAATTGGATTAGATCGAATAAGGTAATAATTGAATATACCTCTATCCCCTGCTCTTTGATTTCAGCCACCGTTGACTTTTCACTGACACCACGCTCGCAGCGATCTAGTGCAATAACAACGCCAACTAAATTACCGCCATTCTCTTTGATCAATTGCTGCGATTCACGAAATGCTGTACCTGCGGTGATAACATCATCAATAACAATGGTATTTCCTTTTAAGGGAGCACCGATTAATTGACCACCCTCTCCATGCGTTTTCGCCTCTTTGCGATTGAAAGTAACCGTGACATTTTTTCCTAAGCCAGCAAGGGCTATTGCGGCGGCAGTAGCTAAAGGGAGACCTTTGTAAGCAGGACCGAATAAATGCTCAAACTTAGCATCTGAGTTCAATAGAGTTTTAGCATAGAACTTTCCTAATTGTTGTAATGCTACAGCGTCATAAAACAAACCAGCATTAAAAAAATAAGGGCTAAGTCTTCCCGATTTAAGCGTAAACTCTCCAAACTTTAAAACATTGCATTTTAACGCTAAATTTATAAATGATTTTTTTAGTTCATCCATTTTGCACCCAAAGCTAAAATTTCATAAGAAGAAGTCAATTAATGAAAAAAACCCTTAACAATCAATAAAAAGCTGATATGCTAATCGCAAATGTTACAAGACTTCTTGCGAAATTTTTAAATGGAAACTGGTTTCGCAAGAAGTCTGGCATTTACCCGGGGACTATTGTAACGCATTTTCAGCGTATAATATCAATACTATTCTGAAGTTAAGGAAAGGGGATTAGTTGATGTCACAGAGAGAGACTGGACAAGTAAAATGGTTCAATGAAAAGAAGGGATTTGGCTTTATTGTGAACCAGCATGGTGATGATATATTTGTTCATTATAAGGATATACAAGGGGCTGGTTTCAAAACACTGCATGAAAACGATACTGTTACTTTTCTAGTGGATAAAGGTCCTAAAGGATTAAAAGCTCAAGATGTGATCGTTGAAAGTGATAAGGTCCAACAATAAGCAATCCTCCCTAAAGGTTCAAACGGATTTACTTCTTTTGAACCTTGCGCCTACGAGATACAAATGATTGCGAACCATAAAGTTTCTGTAATAACTGGGGCTGCAAGCGGCTTCGGCTATGCTCTCGCCGAAGTGTGTGTGAATCAAGGTATGCAGGTGGTCATGGTAGACTACTCAGCCGCCGCCCTTCAAGAAAAGGCACAACTCCTGCGTCAGAAATCGCAATTCGACATCTTAGAAGAAATTTGCGACGTACGACAATTTATAGAGGTTCAACGCGTTGCCAATAATACCTTTGCGCAGCTAGGACGTGTCGATCTACTTTTTAATAATGCTGGCATTAGCGGAGAACTCGCGCCTATTTGGGACGTTTCTTTAGAGAAAATCCATCAGATAATGGACGTCAATTTGTATGGCGTTCTTCATGGAATTCAGGCTTTTTTACCTGGTTTATTTAGACAAGAACATCGCTCGCATGTCATTAACATGGCCAGTTTTTATGGATTGTGCAGCGGCTCATTATTAGCCGCCTATTCAATGTCAAAACATGCAATTTTAGCTTTATCAGAGTCCTTACACTTTGATTTAACAAGATTGCACAAGCCTGTGGATGTTTCTGTTGTTTGTCCTTCCTTTGCACAAACGCAGTTGTTGAATAATTCAGCACCTGAACAGGCAAGTAAATTACATGAAATGATGAATTCATTAGTGGAACGAGGTCGTCCAGCGCTTGATATTGCTGAGCATATTCTGCGTGAAGTGGAAAAAAAGCAATTTTACATATTGCCAGATAAAGAAGTTAAAGAGTATTGTGAACAACGAACCAAATCAATCATAGAGCAGAAAATGCCCTATCGCCACAGTTTGGAGAACATCATTACGAAACTCTCCGAGCGGGCATTAAAAAAATAGGAGCATCAATGTGAAAGAAAGTCTAATGCACCTCGTCACTCAAAGGACTTTCTTCCCACTGTTCATCACTCAGTTTTTAAGCGCTTTTAATGATAATGCGTTTAAATTAGCAATGTTAACGCTGATCAGCTACCTCCTTACCCACTCTCAAGCCCAATCCGAACAATACCAAGCAATTGCCAGCGGAATATTCATTTTGCCTTTTTTTTATTTTCAGCAACGGCCGGTGAGTTAGCTGACTGTTACGACAAAGCTGTAATTACTAAATTTATTAAAGTGTTTGAAGTAGTGTTAATGTCGCTTGGTGGGGTTGCACTTTATTTAGGGAATATCATATTAATGATGATAGTCCTTGGCGGA
>CAMAYX010000045.1 GCA_945862405.1 Legionella genomosp. 1 | reverse complement strand
AAACTGATCTCAATACATGGAAAATCTCGGTCCCCATTTGTAATGCCACCGAAAAATTTGCAGCGCCAATCGGCATGACCATAAATTCTTGTACGTCTACATTATTATCCGCATGCGCACCACCATTCAGAATATTCATCATCGGAACCGGCATCACCATACTTTCGTCTTGATTAAGCGCTTGATACAAGGGCAGTTGTGCTTCCAAAGCAAATGCTCGTGCACTGGCTAAAGAAACCGCTAGAATTGCATTTGCTCCCAAATGGGACTTATCTTCACTGCCATCTAAATTTAACAAGCGTTGGTCAATATCTTTCTGTTGGTCAACGGACGCATCTAGCAAAGCATGATTAATATCGCGATTAACATGCTCTACTGCATTTTTAACGCCTTTACCTGCATAACGATGAGGATCTTGGTCGCGTAATTCACAAGCTTCACGGCTTCCAGTAGATGCTCCCGACGGCACGCTTGCCCGCCCAATAACACCACTGGCTAATACAACATCCGCTTCAACTGTTGGATTCCCACGGGAATCCAATATTTCACGGCCTTGAACCTTAACAATACGCATAGCTGAATCCTTCTTAAATAGGGTGAAATATTGTTCGGTTCCCCACCACAGAAGTCAAGAAATTCTACTATCTAGCTCGAACTGGCGGGACTTTCTGCGCTCTCTTGCTCACCTACTTTTAAGAAAAATCAAAAATAACTGCAAATATTTGTTATTTACATGGTAATTTAGATATAATTTCGCACAAATTTTGTAAGGCGTAATAAGTTTATGGGAAGCATATTCAATATGTTTGGGCCATCTCCAATTCGGCCCATTGAACAACATATGCGCAAAGCATATAATTGTGCTAAGCAATTAGGTCCTTTTTTTGAAGCTGTATTAAATCAAGATTGGGATACCGCTGCCTCCATAAAAGAAAAAATAGCCATCGTAGAAAAAGAAGCCGACAGAATTAAGCGTGACCTACGCCTGCACTTACCCACTGGTTTATTTTTGCCGGTTGCACGTACAGATTTGCTTGAACTGTTAAGTGCTCAGGACAAAATTGCCAACAAAGCTGAAGATATTGCTGCCCTGATACTGGGCCGTAGAATGATCATTCCTACTCCTCTTTCCGAATTGTTCATCCCTTTCTTGCATCGATGTTTGGATGCAGCACATCAAGCATGCAAGGCAATCAATGAATTGGATGAGTTACTCGAAACAGGCTTTCGCGGCAGTGAAGTTAAAATTGTCGAACAAATGATCATGACCTTAGATGAAATTGAACACGACAGCGACGATAAGCTCGCCGAAGTTCGTCATCGTATTTTTGAACTGGAGAAGGATCTACCAGCAATTGAGATCGTTTTCCTCTATAAATTAGTTCAATGGATTGGCGACTTGGCAGACCACGCGCAAAATGTAGGTGGTCGCTTACAAATTCTCATCTCCCGGTAGGAGCTTATGGATTTTTCAATTGGATTCGTCGTCTTAGCTGTAGCTCTTTGTTTTTTTATGACCTGGGGTGTGGGCGCAAATGATTTAGCAAATGTGATGAGCACCACCATGGGCTCTAAAGCTGTAACCGTGCGGCAAGCGATGTTAATCGCTGTAATTTTTGAATTTGCCGGGGCATTTTTTGGTGGTACCGGCGTTACTGAAACAATGCGCGATGGCATCATCAATACCAGCGAACTAATGGAGCAACCTCTCATTCTTATTGAAGGAATGCTAGGGGTGTTAATGGCCTGCACCATATGGATGAATTTGGCCAGCTATTTAGGTGTACCCGTTTCAATAACCAATGCCTTAGTAGGCTCTATGGTGGGTTTTGGCACCATGGTGTTGGGCCCAGATGCTATTCACTGGAACCAAGTATCGCACATCGCCATCGGTTGGATTACCTCGCCTCTTATTGCTGGAACCACTGCTTTTGCTCTCTTTATCAGTATCCAGCAATCCATCTTTGTAAAGCCCGATCCTTTGGAAAAAGCTAAATTATACATACCAATTTACTTATTCCTGGTGGGCTCGATTTTGTCGTTCATCACGGTGTTTAAAGGTTTAAATCATTTTGACATCCATTTGAATTTTAAACAGAACATCGCCGTCACCTTAGCTACCAGCATTACCATCACCCTGATTGGCATGATTTTTATTAAACGTATTCCGGAAAAACAAAACATCAAACGACGCGAACGATTTTTACAGGTAGAAAAATATTTTGCGGTATTAATGGCGATGACGGCATGTGCAATGGTATTCGCTCACGGTTCTAATGATGTTGCTTTAGCCGTGGGGCCACTTACCATCGTCCATAGTTTAGTACTACAAGCACATGAGCCTTTTGGTGCAGCCGATTACCCCAGTTGGATTATTTTACTCGGATGCGTGGGTGTTGTTACCGGTCTACTCATGTATGGCAAAAAAGTAATAGAAACTGTAGGCAGCGCTATCACCGCACTTACTCCCAGCCGTGCATTTGCTGCAACGCTATCGGCAGCTACAACCGTCGTAGTAGCTACAAGCTTAGGAATCCCAGTCTCTGCTACTCAAACTCTGGTAGGAGCAGTATTGGGTGTGGGTCTAGCACGTGGTATCGGCGCCTTAAATCTAATCGTAATCCGCAACATTTTCATGTCCTGGGTCTTAACACTACCCGTAGCATCTTTGCTTACGATATTGTTCTATAAATTATTACACGCCACACTAGGTTAGAACCGTCATATTTGGCGGATCTTGAACGATCTCGGGGATAAAAAATGCTCACATACTTTGTGTATGCTGCGCTTTTTTATCCCCGGGATCGTTCAACCTCCACCAAATCTGAACGGTTCTATGCTCTTCCCTTCTACACAAAATTCAAATAAGGGAATTCTGCGTGCAGCTGAGCAAGTACTTGCTTAATTTTCGCCTTGCTCTCGACAATAAGGATTACCGTATCATCCCCAGCTATAGTCCCTAAGATGCCTGAGCCGTTAGCAGAATTAGGTTGATACGCCACCCATTTCTGATCGATAAAATACGCCAAACTACTGGCGTTGCCTGGATGTGTATGCAATACGATGAGTCCAAATTCGGACACCTGCACGTTCAAAACCTGGGGTAAATTCGGCATGTGTAACTCTACGACTTTGTACACACCAACAACCTTAGCAATTTTTAACTTCTTCAAACGTCTAGACAAAGTAGCCTGCGGAATATCAAATCCACGGTCTTTTAGACGACTCTGCAAATCCATTTGTTCATGGATTTCTTGATTTTGCACTATGTTAAGGATATGACCATCAAGAGCAGAATCATACGACATATTAAGTTCCTTTGTGAATTTAAAATCAAAATCATGAAATTATATTCATTATCCATTGACATAACAAGGAAGAGACAATAAAGTCACTAAATGATTATTTATTGGAATTATATTCAAATGAGCGAATTTCTATCCATCCTACTGATCCTAGGCACACTATTTGTAGTGGGCTACAAAGAAACCATTAAAGATGCTAAAACAAATTATTCTCTCCATGAATAAAAAGCGATTTGAGTGAAGCAAAAATCAACAAAGCAAAAGAAAAGAACCGTTCAGATTTGGTGGAGGCTGAACGATCTCGGGGGTAAAAAAAGCTCAGCATACATACAGTATGTGAGCATTTTTTTACCCCCGAGA
Source organism: Legionella genomosp. 1 (assembly GCA_945862405.1). Taxonomy (GTDB): domain Bacteria; phylum Pseudomonadota; class Gammaproteobacteria; order Legionellales; family Legionellaceae; genus Legionella_A. The sequence goes on along the minus strand of CAMAYX010000045.1, from coordinate 10,836 downwards.
TCGTTCAAGATCCCCCAAATATGACGGTTCTAAAATTCGGTCCAGATTTCTTTGTCGTGTTCTGGCGCCACAGGATTATCCCGAAGCGTAGATATACGCTGGTGTTTTTTGATTTCTTGTAGTTGTGACTCTGACTTTTCATGCTTAGCATCAAACTCAAACAAGAATTTGTCGATGGGGCTAACGTAAGCTCTATTAATATCGTGTTTAGTCATTCTTTTACCTCATGAATATCTGGTAATTTTAGCGGGTTTTCATTAAAGTTACCATCCACACTCCCATGATACAGTGAAAAAACTATGACCATCAAAAAAGCGGAATTGCACGTACATTTGGAAGGCACCATATCGTCTGAACTTGCTCAACTATTAGCTAAGCGCAATAAACTTCCTTTTCCTAAAGATCTTATCGATAGCGATGGAAAAAGTTATTACTCCCGCGATTTTATGCATTTCCTGTCCGTTTTTGATACCTTAGCTGATCTTATCAAAACGCCTCAAGACTATTACGATATAACCTTTGACTATCTTCGCGCGAATGCCCTAGAAGACACGATCTATGTGGAAATGATGTATTCGCCCGATCATGCCGAAAAAGCAACGGGAGCTCCATCAATCGATAATTTACAAGCCATTCAACAAGCCATAGATGATGCTAATGCAAAACACCATATTGTAGGGCGTATTATTTTAACCGCCGTGCGTCATTTTGGCGTAGATGCATCCATTCGCGTAGCAAAAAATTATGCGAAAGAGACAGTACCCTGTGTAACTGGATTTGGTTTAGGTGGTGATGAGCTCAACTTCCCCCCAAAATTGTTCACTAAAGCCTATCAAATTGCTGCAGACTCTGGACTTGCATGTACCGTACATGCTGGAGAGTTTGGTCCTGCCAGCAGCATGGTTGAAGCCCTAGATAATTTACCCATACAACGCATTGGGCATGGAGTACAAGTCATCCACTCACCAGAAACCATGGAACTCATTAAAGATAAGAATATTGCTTTAGAAGTGTGCCCTTCAAGCAATATCAAATTGGGCTTGTTTAAAAACATGGAAGAACATCCTTTCCCTAAATTGCTAGAAGCAGGCATTAAAGTAAGCCTAAATTCTGATGATCCTCCATTCATGAGTACTACGCTTGCGAATGAGTATAAAATGGTGCAAGCAGCTTATAACTACAGCAATGAAACCATGCATGCAATAACCGCCATGGCCATTGACTGTGCTTTTGTTGATGAATCGACCAAAAATGAACTTCGTCAAAAAATTAGTGACTAACTGTCGATAGCCCCGTTTGAATTTCTTAAGTTGATCATAAACGATGGCAAAGCAAGCCGCATCTGCAATGGTAGCCGTGATAAAATGCCCACGGCCATCATAAACAGTAGTAGAAGCGGTGCAGCCAGATTCGATTCCTTCCGCCAAAATTTCTTGGTCTAGCAGTTGATAGGATGTCCATAATCTATAGTCAATTTCTTCAGGACTCAATTCAGAGTTACTTAACGTTTGCCACGCTAAAGAGTCCTCCATGTGATCTCGGTCACCTCTTGCATTATAGTATCCGAAGCCATATCGTTGATTGCGTTCGGAAGCTTCAAAATGATCCGGTTGCGGAATTGCGATGATATTTGCCATTACTACTCCATTGTTTATGTTGTAAGTACGAATGGACAACTAGCAGAACCCCGTGGCACCCACTTCAAGAGTATCTATTTTGATAATAACTAATATTTATTGGAATTCCAGTTTAAGGGAAATAATTGGCAATTTTTGCTTTTAAATTGAATAGGTTGACGAAATTGAAGGCTTTAAGAGTAAGAACTGGCAACTTGGCCATATTTCTAACCTAGGCCCCGCAACTTGATCGCGGGACGTCGAGGAATTAATGTGCTTCTTCCATATACTGGCGAAGCTTTTTCATTGCATTTTTTTCAAGTTGACGGACGCGCTCGGCTGATACACCGTACTTTTCAGCTAAAGCATGCAGGGTGATGGCCTTTTCTTCTTTCAACCAGCGCTGCTGCAAAATATCTTGACTGCGCTTATCTAGACGACCTAAGGCAAAGTGTAATTTTTCGTGTTGTTGCGTACTGCTGTCTTCTTGTTCTAACAAATAAGCCGGATCGCCTTTAGGATCATGCAGATAACGGGCAGGCACTGCTTTGGTATTCTCATCATCAGAATCATCGGTGTCATAAGGAGCATCCATAGCATTTAAACGTTGCTCCATAACCAGAACTTCCTCACGAGGAACCCCAAGGTCTTGAGCAACTGCGTCCACTTCTTCGCGATTCATCCAACCAAGACGCTTTTTCATTTGCCGCATGTTAAAAAACAATTTACGTTGAGCCTTGGTGGTAGCTACCTTAACAATACGCCAGTTTTGCAAAACAAACTCATGTATTTCGGCTTTAATCCAATGTACTGCAAACGAGACTAGGCGTACGCCCATATTTGGATCAAATCGTTTAACAGCCTTCATCAAACCAATATTACCTTCTTGAATTAAATCATTAAGAGGTAAGCCATAACCTAAATAGCCGCGCGCAACACGTACGACATAACGCAAATGTGCGAGTACAAGAGAACGAGCCGCTTCCAAATCCCCTTCCGTTTGAAAGCGCTGCGCATATTCAAATTCTTCCTCTGCGGTGAGCATAGGTATTTGGTTGACTCGATGAATGTAAGCATCGAGACTGCCAATGGGTAGATTCATGGTAGAAAGTTGCAACTGCAAACTCATGGATTATTTCCTCGATTCAAATTTAAAACCAAAATTTAAAATCAATGCTGCTTGGTCGTAGCCTGGTTTATTGCAACCAGGATTTATTGGAGGCCGATTGAAACAACCGACTCTTAATATTATACCTAATTATAGGGCTCAATAGAAGCAAGCTGGCTTTTTACTGACAATCTGGCTCCAATCCAACCTAAAACGGTGGCGGAACCTATGAGCAGCAGAATTTGGCGGATAGTAAGTCCTAGTATAGAGTAGTGCATTTGATAGACTTCTGCCAGTTGGTTCACGGCCAACACCAAGCTTAATATGAATATGTTGACAAATAATACGGCAAGAACCGCTCCCCCTAAACCATACCAAATTCCCGAATATAGAAATGGACGAATGATATACGGATCGGTAGCACCAATTAATTTTAAAATTTGTATTTCTTCATGACGGTTATGAATTGCTAGTCTCAACGTATTACCAATAATTAAGACTACCGCTAAAGCTAACAATATCACCAAACCATCCGCTGTCTTGGCTACAAAGCCCAGAATCGCATGAAGACGTTGAATCCATTGCATGTCTAATTTTGCTTGATCTACCTGGGGATTTGCTTTGAGTTGGTCAAATAACTGTTCCAATTTTGCAGGAGTACTAATGTCTAATGCTGGAACTACTTCGATTACCGAGGGCAACGGATTCTCGGGTAAATAGCGGCGAATGTCCTGCATCCCTTCTTGAGTTTCTAACTCAGTTAATCCCTCATCGGCCGTTTTCAAAGTAGCATTTCCCACACCGGCCGTTGTACGAACATGTTCTAAGAAGGCAGCCTCATCTTTCGCAGTAATAGGCATTTTCAAATAAAGTGAAATATGTCCGCCTCGTTGCCAATTAGCAGTTAGCTGCGCCAAATTATCATTAAACACCCAAAAAAGGGTAGGCAAGGCCAAGGTAATGGCAATGACAATAATGGTGATTCCGGTCGCCAGCGGTCTTCTGCATAAGAAATTTAAACTGGTGATAGCCGCATGAAAATGAAAAGCCAAATAAGCGCTAACTTTTTTTAACATAAGCGCCCCCCTTTCAGCATGACTATTCTATGTTTCATTCCGGCGATTAAGGCCAAATCATGAGTAGCAATTAGCACCCCCACCCCAACTTGATTAAACTGTGAAAACAGCTTCATCACTTCTGCGGATAAAGAGGGATCGAGGTTTCCTGTGGGCTCATCAGCGAGTAATAAGGCGGGTTTATGCACTACCGCCCGAGCTATTCCTACACGTTGCTGCTCGCCCCCAGATAGGTTAATCGGCAGTAGCTTTTCCTTATTCAATAAACCCACCATGTCTAAGGCTGCGTGCACCCGTTTTGCAATCATTTGCGGTGCTACTCCTTGAATCTGTAAAGGCAGAGCTACGTTATCAAAAACGCTGCGATCGTTGAGCAGGTGAGGTGACTGGAATGTGATACCTAAGGTGCAGCGAAACGATGGTATATCGCGCTTTGAGAGTTGATTTAACCTCACACCATTTACAATAATTTGACCGGAGGAAGGTAATTCCAAGATAGCAATAAGCTTAAGCAGCGTACTTTTACCAGCTCCTGAATGCCCAGTTAGGAAAGCCATTTCCCCTCGCTCTAAAGAAAAATTGACTTCACTTAAAGCTTCAAAGCCACCCGGGTAACGTTTACTAACTTGATTAAATGTTATCATCATTGAAAATTGCTTCGACAAATTGCGCAGGTTCGAATAACCTCAAATCATCAACACCTTCGCCAATCCCTACATAGCGAAATGGTATCTCTAATTCATTAGCAATGGCAAACAGAATTCCACCTTTTGCCGTTCCATCTAATTTCGTCATAGTAACTCCGGTAACACCAACATCTTTCTGAAATTGACGAGCCTGATTGAGCGCATTTTGCCCTATGCTAGCATCCAAGATCAACATGATCTCATGAGGCGCTTCAGAATCAAGTTTTTTAATAACCCGAATGACCTTCTTTAACTCTTCCATCAAATTCTGTTGTGTATGCAAGCGCCCGGCAGTATCTGCAATTAAAATGTCCACGCCTCGAGCTTTGGCAGCTTGAAGCGCATCATAAATCACGGAAGCACTATCAGCACCGGTATGTTGCGCAATGACTGGAATTTGATTGCGCTCCCCCCAAACTTGTAATTGCTCCACAGCCGCAGCACGAAACGTATCCCCAGCCGCCAGCATGACCTTTTTCCCTTGTTGTTGAAATTGTTTGGCCAGTTTACCTATGGTAGTTGTCTTTCCTGCACCATTAACACCAACCATCAACAACACAAACGGAGTCCCATTTTTTGTAGTCAATGCAAGTTGAGGAGCTTCAACTGTTAAAATAGTCTGTAGCTTTGTTTTTAAGGCCGCAAAAACAGCATCGCCATCGGCCAATTGTTTTCTAGCCAAACCTTCACTGAGTTGCGAGACAATCATTTTAGTAGTTTCAATACCTACATCAGCACTCAACAACAACGTCTCAAGCTCTTCAAGTATGGTATTGTCAATTTCCTTCCGACCTAAGAACAGTCTGGAAATTCCACTCCCCATTTGCTGACGTGTTTTGTTCAGCCCTTGCTTAAATCGCTCGAATAGCCCAGGCTTATTTGTAGCACTTTCCGAAACTACGACGTCAGCCTCTACAGGAATGGGGTCCTTGGCTTCAATTTCAGCATTCGAAATGCTTTGATTTCGTTTCAACCATTTGATCATAGGTATACAAAATAAGTTAAATGTGGAATTCTATCACTTTTTTCAACTAGGGGTGTATCATGCGTTTCGTGTTTATTACACTATTAGCCCTACTTTCTAACGCAGCTTTCAGTAATACGCAAGAATTTACTTTAGAAAATGGCTTAAAAATTGTAGTTAGAGAAGATCATCGTGCACCAGTTGTAGTTTCCATGATTTGGTATAACGTTGGTTCTGCAGATGAAGTTGGGGGCAAGACAGGTTTGTCACATGCCCTAGAACACTTGATGTTCAAAGGCACACCTCAGTTTCCAGTTGGCATGTTTTCTAAGACCATCGCCAGCCTGGGTGGACAAGAAAATGCCATGACCAATAACGATTACACTGCCTATTACGAAAAAATTGCTGCAGAGCATTTGGCCAAAAGTTTTGCCATGGAGGCCGACCGCATGCAAAATTTACTTTTGGATGCGAATGAATTTGCTCATGAGATAAAAGTTATTCAAGAAGAGCGCCGCATGCGCACGGACGATAATGCGCAATCGCTCACCTTTGAACGCTTTTTAGCAACAGCCCATTTGTCCTCCCCCTATCACCATCCTGTAATTGGTTGGATGAGTGATTTAGAAAATATGAAAGTGGCAGACGCCCGAGCCTGGTATGAAAATTTTTATGCCCCCAATAATGCAACGCTAGTAGTTGTAGGTGATGTACAACCTAATGCCGTCTTTGAATTAGCAAAACAATATTTTGGCAAAATACCTGCAAAACCATCTGTGGCAAGAAAACCTCAACCTGAGCCACCAAACTTAGGAAAGAAAGCAGTTCAAGTTCACGCACCCTCACAGCTTCCATTTTTGCTCTTGGGATACACCGTACCCTCAGTAGTCACAGCGGATGCCAAACAGGCCAATGCCCCCTATGCTCTAGAGGTTATAGCAGGTATTCTTGACGCTGGTGACAGTGCACGCTTTAGTAAGCAATTGGTGAGAGGACAGCAAATCGCTAGTACTGCTGACATCTATTACAACCTTTATTCGCGCTACCAAACACAGTTTATCATCTACGGGACACCTAGCCAGGGCCACACCGTTGAGCAATTTAAACAAGCACTTTTTCAAGAAGTCGACAAAGCTAAAACAAGCTTGGTAAGCCCTGAGGAATTGCAGCGGGTTAAAACGCAAATTATTGCGCAGAAAACCTTTGAGCAGGACTCCATTTTTGGACAGGCTATGGAGCTTGGGCTCTTGGAAACCGTTGGTTTAGGGTGGAAAGAAGCCGACAAATACATCGAACATATCAATAGTGTTACTCCCGAGCAAGTGCAGCAAGTAGCAAAACTATATTTAAATAACGAGCATGTAACTGAAGCTGAGTTAATTCCTGAATCACAACCTTAAGAGATAACTATGAGAGCTTTTCTGACTTTATGTTTAGTGATTATTTTCTCCCCTATTTATGGGGCAAAATCATTTGATATCAAACGCTGGAAAACCGCCAATGGGGCACAAGTGGTTTTCTATCAGGGCATGGAAGTTCCTATGCTGGATATGAGCATTGCATTTGCCGCAGGCTCAGCTTATGATGGCAAATATTTTGGACTAAGTGCATTAACTGCCAGATTATTAAATCAAGGAAATAGTGGTTTGGATGCAACTGCGATTGCTGAAAAACTAGAGAATACTGGTGCACAATATCAAGCAGAAACCACGCAAGATATGGTGGTATTTAATTTAAAATCATTAACAACTCCTACTGCCTTACAAGCTGCTGTGGATGTATTTTCATCGATAATTGCTCATCCAGATTTTCCAGAAAATTCACTTAACCGCGAAAAAAATCAACAGCTGATGGCAATTGCCGAAGCCGAAGATACACCTGATGAAATTGCCACATTAGCTTTTTTCAAAGCTTTATATCAAAAGCACCCCTATGCACATCCAGTTAATGGTGACCCTACACAAGTAAAGCAACTAACAGCCGCACAAGTTCGCGATTTTTATCATCAATTTTATTCCAGTGAAAATGCATTTGTGGTTCTAGTAGGTGCCATCAATGAAGAACAAGCGCACAAAATTGCAGATCAACTCACACGTGATTTACCTCATGGCCAGTATGCGGGTCTAGTGCCTAAGGCATTTCCTTTGCACGAGGAAATGAACGTAGGTGTAAAATTCCCATCATCGCAAACGGTAATTCGCCTGGGTCAATTAGGTATCGATCATCATGACAAAAATTACTTCCCTCTAATAGTGGGCAATTACAGCTTAGGTGGAGGAGCATTAGTATCCAGACTTGCACTGGAAGTACGTGAGAAACGTGGCCTTACTTATGGTATCACTAGTGAATTCGCACCTATGCCAGGATTAGGCCCATTCGTAATCAGCCTTTCAACTAAAACCAATCAAGCCGAAACAGCCATGGAAGTTACCCGCAAAAACCTAGCAGCTTTCATGGAAACAGGACCGAGCGCAGATGAGTTACGTGCCGCACAACAATTTTTAACAGGCAGCTTTCCAATGTCGCTGGCCAGCAATCGTAATATTGCAAAGACGCTCTTAAAAATGGAGTTTTATCATTTACCAAATGATTATTTAGACAGGTATATTGATAACATCAATAACGTTACAACAGAGCAAATTAAGCAAGCCTTCACCCAAACTATCAAGCCCAACGATCTATTACAGGTTAGTGTAGGAAAGATGTGAAGAACAGCGTACGTATCATAGGAGGAATGTTTCGTGGAAAAAAACTCCAGTTCCCCCAAAGCGAGCATCTGCGCCCAACACCAGATCGCGTCCGCGAAACACTTTTTAATTGGCTAATGCCTTCCATTCGTCATGCTGTTTGTTTGGATGCTTTTGCCGGCAGCGGTGCATTGGGTTTTGAAGCTATTTCCCGAGGAGCTGAAAAAGTAATCCTCATAGAGCAAGCACCAGAAGTATTTGATTATTTAAAAAAATCAGCGGCAAGCTTCGCCACTGGGAATATTGAAGTTTATAAAAACAGTGCTTTGGATTACATGAAAAAAACAACTCAGCGCTTCGATATTGTTTTTTTAGATCCCCCTTTTGCCGCTGATTACCTGGAAGGTTGCTTGCAGTTTTTAAGTAAGTCCCCTGTCTTAAACCCGAGTGGGATTGTGTATATTGAATCACCAACAGAGTTGCAGTTGGATCCCAACGTTTGGACTGAACTGCGATTAAAAAAAGCCGGACAAGTAGTATACGGCCTATATCAAAAATCAGCATAATCCAGATATTGTTGGCGATAATTTATGTATGGATACAAAATTGCAACAACTACATCCACCTTTGCATTTTTTCTTGATGCCAGTATTCCCATGCAAATATCCATAAATGTAGGCTGCCATCATCGAAGTAACATGAGCAATCTTAATTACACCACTAAGACAAAATGCACTGCCACTCAAGATATTAGCACTCATACTGATCTATATTTAAACAAAAAGGGCGCAATAAAATCAAAGAAATATTTTACCCTTATATCTGCTTGACAAGCAGTCAGGCTCCTGTTTCAATCATTGCTAACCACATTGTTAATTAAGCAAATAATGAACAATAAGCTTGTCGTGTTTTTTATAGCCTTATTGCTGGCTGGATGCCGGGGGGGGATAACTACCTACAAAAAACCTCCTTTTAATGAACCTAGCGATGATGCGACCATCAAGCTTGCTGAAGCAGCCAATTCCGTAAGTGACTCTATGATAGAAATGACCCGAGTCACTAAAGAAATTCACCCAGCACAAGCTGATAACATACTTAGCATTCCAAATGCTTATAATTTACAAGCCCGAGCATCCGTTGATTGGTCTGGACCGATTGCAGAATTAACTGAGCGTGTTGCAAAAGCAGCTCATTTCCGTCTGCGAGTACTTGGAACCGAACCTGCCGTGCCTGTATTAATAAGTATTAACGCCAAAGATGAAAGCTTAGCTGAAATTTTACGCAACATAGATTACCAAGCTGGTAAGAGAGCATCTATCCATGTATATCCAAACAGTCAGGTTGTAGAATTACGTTATGCGAAATTTTACTCTTAGCATTCTAGCCATAGCCGTTTCACTAACAGCTTGCGCACCTCGCGGAGCGGTCGTATCTGGAGATACGAGCACACTTCAAGGTTTGCAGGCCATGGCCGCAACCAAAGGCAACCTCATTGGAAGTCAACGCGGCGGCGTAAGTAAAATTCGAGAAATGGCACTAAAAGAAACTGCACTGAGTTTAGGTGCTCAATCCGGACTAGCTTGGCGTGCAAAATACATCGATGATGATCTTGTGAAAGAAACTCGCAATTTAGATACAGTATTTGATTTTAATACCTTAGTTTTACCACACAGTATTCTACCTCCAGTTTTGCTTGAAGGAAGAAACACATTAAATCTTGCCGATTCGCAAACGATTCGCATTTCAGATCGTACGTATAAAGTAGCAAAACAGGCACACTTCGTAACTGCGCCACCAAATTGGCGTCAATACTTGTGGATGGATTATAAGAAACCAGCTTACCCCGATGTTACCTTGCTTCCCAAAAACAACACTGAGCGCATGATTTGGAAACAATGCGTTGAGAAAGGTTGGAAAAACGGCATAGAACAAGCGAATACCATTCTAGAAGAAAGCGTCGCGCGCCTCAAGGAAGACTACAACGGGATGATTCTTTATCGAAAATTATTAGCAATGAATATGGTTTCACCACCTTTTGTTTCTCATACTGATCTAGGAGTTACTGGTGACGGCGGTGAGATTCATATTGATGACCGTGTATTGCGCATCACTGCATTACCAGCTTTAAATGTGAACAGTAAAGAATGGATAGCTGCAGTTAGTAAAGATGAAGATGCTTTGGAGCAATTCCGGCATATGGAAAAACTAGCAAATGCGGCTAAAATAAATATTACTAGTAAAGCTTGGCAACCCGTTATTGAACCTGTTAACTAACTAAGTTTAGACAATTCGCCAGTTTAAATTATTTCATTCTAAGGACACGTAGCATTGAGTACTAATGCGGCTAACATTCATTTGATGCCCGACGAACCGACAAGGTTTTCACCGGTATTTATGGATCGAATGCTAGAGCATACTGAAAAACTAAATGCTTCGGATATTACTATACAAACAGGGCAGCCCATATTCGCAGAAGTTTATGGGTCTTTGATTAAAATCACCAATCGTAGCTTATCAAATACCGAATTGGGAGACTTAATCAACTCCATTTATGGTCCCAATGCCACAACACAATTACTCTCGGGCAGAGACATTGATACGCATTATGAGTTCAGACCTAATCGTGGTGTGCGCTATCGTTATCGTGTAAATGCTACTCCTTGTTTGGTGGAAGGCCATGACGGCATCCAAATTACATT
>CAMAYX010000044.1 GCA_945862405.1 Legionella genomosp. 1 | reverse complement strand
ATCAACTTTTGAGAAAAGATGATGTATTGCTCGATAATCCGGTTCCAGGACAAGAGATGACTGCTGCTGTAAGGCGAGGAGATGCTAAGCGGGTATTTACGCTGCAGCTTGGTCCTTATTGGGACGGATTTGATCGATGTCCTCCTCATGCCCGGGCATTAGCAGCTGTTTTTATGGCACGTATGAATAGAGATCGTCCTGGAGCTCTAGCAATTTTAGAAGCCATTGATAAATCAACCACGGAAGGTAAGCCCGATTTTACGGTGGCAACAGCTACTTTAAGAAAATTTCAAAATGAAAAGGCTGTACAAGAAATAGCCTCTCGACATGCCTATTTATTAACGTTTATGGCATCTTTATTGGCTGCCGCAAGGCTTGACGGGGTGGTAGCAAGTTCAGAGTTTTTGTGGTTAAAACTCGTTGATCGCCGTTTATGGTATATGCTGAATTGTACAGGGAGGCAAACCCCTTTTGCAGAAGTTGCTGGTCCATTCGCACATTGGAAGGCTGAACGTTCAATGGGGCGTCGTTCCTTGGTGCCTATGATCGATGAGGCGATTAAAGCATTAGAAATTGCAGTGAAAGAAGTGAAGTTATCGCCTCAAGAGTTGCAGGAGTTGAAACCATAATGCGCGGTATAGATTCAAGACATGAAATTGACCCTACCCAGTTATTACGTGACACGAGAACCATTGGTCAGCGTATGGGAGATTTCTTTTCCGATCCCACCAACATTTCTATTGTATTGGTTTCTTTAGCTGCAATTTCATTCTACCTTTCAGAAGCGTCTTTTTTAATTTTAATTATTGGGGGGCTGTCGTTTACATATACCTTTACTCGTAAGCAAGTATTACCTTTCCGCTTACCTAAAATTTCCAAAGTTAAGGATTTTAACGATTTAAAGCCTGGTATTAAAACTCCCAATATGGCCCGAGGAATTGCATTTTTTGGTAACGATATAAAAACCAATGAAGAATTATGGTTTGCAAATGAAGACATGCGTACACATGCTCTGATTTTCGGTTCAACCGGTAGCGGTAAAACAGAAGCTTTAGTGTCGATAGCATTCAATGCTTTAGTCCAGGGAAGCGGCTTCATTTATGTGGATGGAAAGGGCGACAACTCGCTCTATGCAAAAGTCTTTTCAATGGTTCGTGGAATGGGCCGTGAGGACGACCTACTGCTCATCAACTTTATGACAGGCGCTCGAGATATTATCGGCCCTCAAGAAAAACGTTTATCCAACACACTTAACCCTTTTTCTCAGGGTTCTTCCAGTATGTTAACGCAGTTGGTTGTAAGTCTAATGGGAGGCTCGGGTCAATCTGGCGACGGAGACATGTGGAAAGGTCGTGCTATTGCTTTCGTAGAAGCATTGATGCGTTTACTCGTCTACATGCGCGATGATGGCGCACTCTTATTGGACGCAGATACCATTCGAAACTACTTCGAATTAACTCGTCTTGAATCCATCGTTGTGGATAAAGTATTTCCTCGGGACGATCAAGAAAGCGTGAACATTGAATCCGTTCCCAAGTTGGTTACCGACCCTCTGCGCAACTATTTAGGTACATTGCCAGGCTACAATAAAGAAAAGAAAGGTAAACAAGTATCACAGGTGTTAGAGCAGCACGGGTTTATTACCATGCAGCTAGTACGAGCGTTCTCGTCTTTAGCGGATACCTATGGACATATTGTACGTACCAATTTGGCTGAAGTGGATTTTAAAGATGTGGTGTTGAATCGAAGAATCCTTGTGGTGTTGCTCCCTGCATTAGAAAAATCCCCAGATGAATTATCCAACCTTGGCAAGATTATTGTTTCCTCACTGAAAGCTATGATGGCAGCGGGCTTAGGTGAAGAAGTAGAGGGGGATTACCGCGATGTTATTGAACGTAAACCAACCAATTCGCCTACACCTTACATTTGTGTGTTGGATGAGTATGGTTATTATGCTGTTCAAGGTTTTGCGGTAGTGCCTGCGCAAGCACGTTCTCTCGGATTCTCCGCTATATTTGCAGGACAAGATTTACCGGCTTTCCAAAAGGCTTCAAAAGAAGAGGCCGCGTCCATCGGTGCTAATACCAACATCAAAATTTGTATGAAGCTGGAGGATCCAACGGAAACCTGGGATTTCTTTACAAAAACCGCAGGTGAGGCTTATGTTACTAAAGTCGACTCGTTCCAAACTAAAGATGGGGGTATGGTCAATAGTTATATGGATACTAAGAGTTCTTCCTTCGAGCGAAGAGCGAGAATTGACTTATTGGATTTAAAAGAGCAGACCGAAGGTGAGGCGCATATATTCTTCAAATCTAAGATTGTGCGCGCCCGCATGTTTTACGCTAACCCCACACCGGTTAAGAAATTGAAGCTTAATCAATTCTTAAAAGTAGAGCCGCCGCCAGATGATTATTTATCAAAACTACAAAAGCAACTAACCGGTTTCCAAAAACTATTAGAAACAGGGGATCTTTCGATTACCAAAGATGTTCAAAATGAAGAGATTACCCTAATAAGTAAAGTGTTGTCAGAGTCTACGATAACCGAACCTATTGAGCGTGGCGTTGCTGCATTGTTGGCATTCCATGGTCATAATGAACCTGAAGAAATTGAGGAACTGGTAGAAGAGGAGGAAGAGGGTGTTTTAACTATTTTTGCCAAGCTGCGTCAGCCAGAAAATGCACCTCCATTATTGGTCAAAGATATAGCTCGTTTCTCTGCGCCGTTACTCTCTATTTCCGGATCGTGCAATTATCTAATGACCATTGAAAGACTTGCCGGTGAGAAAGATAAGCTGGCTGGTAATATTGCTAATGAGTTAATTAAAGACTTCCAAATGGCAACAAATTACCCACCATTAGAGCGAGATACTATTTCAGCTCCAGAGCTAACTGGATTGCTTGAAATATTGAACGATAAAATTAGCAGTGAACGTGAGAAGGCAAAGAATAAATCAGAAGGTGGATAGTAATAGCACCACCTTGATTTAAAATTAATCATTATCGCTTTGAATAAATGGAAATTTTCAACTACAGCTTGTAACGCAATGATTTGTATGTTTTTATTTCCCTAACTATAAAAAATACTCTATGAGTGGGGAATTAACTTGAGACGATTGCACGTGGGAACCGTGTGCTCTTCTGGACTTTTAGCTTTAGCTAGTGCGCTTCTTTTTACGAGCTGCTCCAAAGACAACGTAATTGTCTTTCCTTCTTCTCCAAGCTTGCCATACAAAGTTGCAGGAACTTCAGATGCTACGGCTATGGCTTGGCAAGACCGTTTCAATAAAAGTGGCTTGCAACTGGTTTCAGAGGGTCAAGATTATCTAATTAGAATACCTACCGTGCTAGTATTTCCGGATCAGTCACCTCAAATTGCTTGGGGTTCTTATAATTTGCTGAATGATGTTGCTTGCTACCTAAAAGAATTCAGAAAAGTAGCTGTGAGTGTTACCGCTTATAGTGCTGGATGTGAATCAAGTCCAAGGGAACGCGCCCTAACACTTGCTCGAGCTCGAGCTGTAGGTAACTATTTATGGTCGCAGGGAATCGATAGTCGTTTTGTCTTTACACATGGATTGGGTAATGATAAACCTATGGTTTCTGTAGCTCCAAATAATGATAAATCACCAAATTCTAGAATTGAAATTACATTTAGAGATGCGGTTGCATAATACGGAGTTGAAATGAGTCGCGAGGCTTGGAATATAACAAAAAATGCAAAGCACTTTTATATTGCAACGTATCGCAGGGCACTAACAGCCTTATTTGTTTCAATGAGCATAAACGTCGGATTGGGATTGTTGTTTTATTTTGTATATTTTTCCCAACCTGATACAGAATACTATTCAACCAGTGGTGTAACTCCTCCAATTAAGCTGACACCCCTGGATGGACCCAATAATACGTCAACACCTTTACTTGCGAGTGATACGGACGATGAACCACAAACTAAAGTCATACCGCCATAGCCGAGGACACCATGACTGATGATGCGTTAACTGCGGTTGCAGTAAGGAATAATTTCTATAAAGATGGACAACGAAAGATTATATTTATTCTTTTATTATCATTAGTTGCGAATCTAGTTTTTGGAGGGATGTTGGTTTATATGGTAACGCATCCGCCAGCTCCCAAATATTTCGCTACTAGTATTAATGGTCGAATTACCCCATTATTTGCTCTAAATGAGCCAAACCAATCGGACTCAGCTGTATTACAGTGGGCGAATCAGGCCGCCATTGCTGCATACACTTACAACTTCGTAGATTATCGTTCTGAACTACAAGCATCTTCAGGGTTTTTTACAGCAGATGGATGGACACAGTTCTTGACTGCCTTGCAAGATTCAAATAACTTGGATGCTGTTAAAGCTAAAAAATTAATTGTTTCGGCCGTAGCGACTAGAGCTCCAATTATTTTGCAGAAAGGGATTTTAAATGGAAGATATTCATGGCGGGTACAAATGCCTATTTTAGTGACGTTTCAGAGCGCTAGCGAATTTTCTCAACAAAATAATGTCGTGACGATGCTTATTACAAGAGTACCAACTCTTAACTCGCCAAGAGGTATAGGTATCGCGCAATTTGTAGTTGGACCAGCAAGTGGCGGAGTTGGCCAATGAGAATAAAGAAAACAATTATTAAAGGTGTTTGTCATTTACTGGTGACTTCATTAGCCCTTTGCAACCCTGTAGTTTATGCCGATCAACAACCACAGGCAGATTCAGCGCAACAAGCTCTTGAACAACTAAGAATGTTGCAACAACGTTTAGCAACTAATCCGCAACAAGATTCTGGAGCTTCACCGACTCAAGGGCAGCAGCAAAAAGGTCAAACGGGTGCGCAAACGACACAAACTACAACGAATACTACGACCACAACAACCAATGATACTAAAACCACTGCCGCGGATGCACAGGTAAATGTCAGCTCCCAAGCTTTTGAAGGTGTAGTGGACCAATTATTTCCACTTACTCCCGAGCAAATTATCCGTATTAGGCAAATGTATCAAACAAATGAGTATGCGCAGGCAACTACTGCTGGGACACCCCCAAAGCCAACAGCAACCTCACAATTTGTCAATTTATCGCCCGGTTCTACACCACCTGTCATACGACTTTCACAAGGTTTTGTATCTTCTTTGGTGTTCCTGGATACAACAGGTGCTCCGTGGCCAATTAGTGCTTATGACCTTGGTGATCCCAGTTCGTTCAATATTCAATGGGACAAGACTAGTAATACTCTAATGATTCAAGCTAGTAAGTTATATAACTATGGGAATTTGGCCGTTCGATTAAAAGGTTTAAACACTCCAGTAATGTTAACACTTATTCCTGGGCAAAAAGCTGTCGATTACCGAGTGGATTTACGTATCCAGGGTTATGGTCCAAATGCCAAAAGCATGCCAATGGAAGAAGGTATTCCTCCGGCAGCTAATGATCTACTATTGAATGTTCTGGATGGGGTTCCTCCTGCGGGAAGTGCACGTTTAACCGTGAGCGGAGGTGATGCTAGAGCTTGGATATTGAATGATAAAATGTACGTAAGAACAAATCTTACCATCTTATCACCAGGTTGGATTGGCAGCATGACCAGTGCTGATGGAATGCATGCATATGAAATGCAAAAGTCTCCTGTCTTACTGGTTTCCTGGCATGGAAAAGTCATGCAACTTAAGGTGGAAGGGTTATAACAATGGCCGGAAAAAAAGAAAATATAAAGGCATTATTTACGAATACTCGTTCAAGAATAATTATAATATTCACTGCAGCTTTATTAATAGTGGCCATTTTAATTGGTGTGTTTCGATTTACCTCTTCCGGCAATACGGTTAAATCAGCTGCTGATCTATCAGTAGCTCCAAGTATTCAATCAGTACCTGGATCGATTGACCCCACCGCTCAGTATGCTTCATTACAACAAGAACAAAATGTTCAACAGGCCAAGCAAGCGCAAGAGAAGGGCAGCAGCGCTATCCCGACTATTATTCGTACTCAATCGTTTGGAAATGGTGTCGAATCTGTTGGGCCGCAACAGGGCCAGGGTGGCGTTGGTTTCGCAACTTTAGCGTTAGAAGATGAAGGTGGCACGCAACAAAGTCTATGGATGCAGAATTTGAAAGACAGCAATTGTAGTAAATCAGCTGTGCAACAGATTGTGCAACAAGGCGGATCTATAAAAGATTTAAAGGGTGGGTGCTCCTGCGTACAGCTGCGTGATAATGGTTACCAATTTGGTGAATTACAAACTGTCTGTACCTGTAAAGAGCTAAAAGCAGCTGGATATAATGCACGACAAATGAAAGATTCAGGAATGACAGCAAGTCAACTAAGAGCTTGCGGATTTGACGCATGTGAATTACGTGCAGCAGGTTTTACGGCTCAAGAAATGAAAGATGCTGGATTTTCTGATGGTGAACTTAAAGGTGCTGGCTACCCAGATGAAGAAATTCAACGTGCAAGCGGACTTCCCGATGGAATTACTGCCGGCGATGTTTTAAAAGCCGGATGTCAACCAGATGCTCTACGCAAACTTCGCGCAGCTGGGGTAAGTGCCGGTGCTATTCGTAGAATTAGTGGTTGTAGTGCTGCACAGTTGAAAGCTGCCGGATTTACCGCACAGGAATTAAAAAATGCAGGTTTCAGCGCTGCTGATCTTAAAAATGCTGGTTTTAGTGCTGCCGATTTAAAGAATGCCGGCTTTAGTGCAAGAGATCTTTTAAATGCCGGGTTTACTCCCAACGAACTTGCGAGTGCAGGTTTTACGCCAGCTGAAATTAAAGAGGGCGAGGCAGAGCTGCCACCAGGCATGAAGCCTCAAGATGTAAAAGATGCAGGTTGTGATGTTGAAGCTTTAAAACGCGAACGCTTAGCTGGTGTAAGTGCTGCGGCTATTCGCCAATACGCTGGTTGCAGTGCAGCTGCGCTAAAGGCAGCTGGATTTTCAGATAGTGATCTAGCCGATGCAGGGTTCTCGCCAGCAGAAATTGCTGCTTTATCGCCTAACGTTGATGACAGCACTATTAAAGATGCTGGTTGTGACCCAGAAAAACTAAAAGCATTATTTAATCAAGGCGTTTCAGCGAAGAGAATTCGTGAACTAAACGGGTGTAGTGCTGATGCTTTAAAGGCGGCTGGATATGATGCCAAGGATTTAACCGATGCTGGTTTTACACCGCAACAATTGTTGGCGGCTGGTTTCTCTCCAAATGAGGTTGAAGCGGCACAAAAAATTAATGATGATGCTATTCGTGCAGCAGGATGTGATCCTACAAAGTTAAAAGCTTTGATGATGAAAGGAGTTTCAGCCAGTCAAATTCGTAATTTAAACGGCTGTAGTGCTGATGCGCTAAAAGCTGCAGGTTATGATGCTAGGGCATTAGCAAATGCAGGGTTTACACCTGCTGAATTGTTAGCCGCAGGATTTACCCCTGAGCAACTCGATCAAGCAGGACTAAATCCTGCAGGTGTAATTGCTGCAGGCAGAACTGCTGATTGTAGTGTTGAATCTCTTAAAGCTGCACGAGCAATGGGGGTTTCAGCAGCGACAATTAAGCAAACATTAGGTTGTAGTGCTGAGGCTATGAAGGCAGCTGGATATTCTGCAGCAGAATTACGTGCGGCTGGATTTACTGCAGCTGAACTTAAAAATGCAGGATTCTCTGCTGCTGAACTGAAAGCTGCCGGGTTTAGTGCAAAAGACCTTCATGATGCTGGATTTTCCGCAGCCGATTTAAAAGCCGCTGGATTCACTGCTGCTCAACTTAGGGATGCAGGTTTTAGTGCAGCTGAATTAAGAAGTGCTGGATTTTCAGCCGCCGATTTAAAAGCTGCTGGTTACAGTGCCAAAGATTTAAAAGAAGCTGGATTTAGCCAAGCTGATTTAAAAAATGCAGGGTTTACTGATCAAGAGTTGAAAGAAGCAGGATTTGTTCCTCCGGGTTCATCTGTAGCTTCCCTTGGAGGTGCGTTACCACCAAACGCGGGAGATTCGTCGGTGCCATTCTTCCCGACCATTGGCAATCCCTCAAATCCAAGACCTGAGTTGACAAATGCAAAACAGTTGCAAGATATATTGCAAAAGCAGCAAGCACAAATGGCGACACAAGCTGCTGATCAAAAGAGTCAACAAGAAATGCAAGCGACCAGCAGCGCTATGCTGTCTGCGGCAAACGGATACCTAGCAACTTGGAAAACAATTCCAACGCAAGCCTATATTGGTGGCGGTTCGGAGGATAGCGCAGGCGGCGGGGCCGCAGCAGCAGAACAAGGAACTGCGGCTGCATCACAAGGTCTTGGCGCTCCTGGACAACCAGGTGGGCAAGATACTCAGGCTTTAATCAAGACCGGTGATGTTATTTTTGCTGTGTTGGATACTTCTGTGAATACCGATGAGCCTGGCCCAATTCTAGCGACCGTAGTTTCCGGTAGATTTAAAGGTGCTAAATTAATTGGTAGTTTTAATCTTCCAAGTAATGCTGACAAAATGGTTATCAATTTTAATGCGATGTCGGTTCCTGGTGCTCCTAAAACCACCTCAATTAATGCGTATGCAATTGATCCTAATACTGCGCGTACAGCACTTTCCAGCAGCACGGATCACCATTATCTCTTGAGATATGGTTCTTTATTTGCTTCTACCTTTTTAGAGGGTTTTGGAAATGCATTCCAATCAGCGGGAACGACGATCACCATTGGTGGAACTGGCGGAGTTCAGCAAACAACGGTTCAAAGCGGTGTTGGTCGCTCCGTGCTTGAAAATGCTGTAATTGGTTTAGCGACTGTAGGAAAGAGCTGGGGTCAAGTAGCACAGGTACAATTTAACCGTCCAACCACTGTAGAACTTTGTGCGGGCGTGGGATTAGGTATTCTGTTTACACAAGATTTGATATCTCTTTAGAACTCAACGGTAAGGTTATTAGTTAAGAAAGTGAAAATTATTCTACTAAGCACGGTGAACCGTTACCGTGAGGGCTATAATCAGGGTGAGTAAGAAAAATGGCAGATAAAGATCAATTTAATGATGAGTATCAGTTCGGTGATCTCGATGCAGTTGAACCAGCGATAGCCGATGATCCATTAACAGCAGGGGAAACAACAAGTACTACTGTTAAAACAGAGAAACAGTTTTCACCTGGTGCAAATGTTAAGCGTAATGCTTTAATTGTAGTAGTTTTGGTGATTTTAGCTATGGTTATATATAAATTTTTAGGTGCATATTTTTCTGAGAGGAAGTTAGCTGCAGTTACACCTGCGGGCACATCCCCAGTAACACCTATTACAAAACAAGAGCCAGTGCCAAAACCAGTGCAAGTTGTACAACCTCTGCAACCTGTACAGCCGTTACAACCTGTTCAACCAGTGCAAGCAGTTAATGTACAAGCGGACCCTAAGGTAGATCAAAAACTTTCTGCTTTAGAATTGGGTCAGCAAAACATGCGTTCAGAAGTAGCCTCTGTGAATAATCAACTTGGAGGCATAAGCAGTAATGTTAATGCATTAACTGCTCAGATTTCCCAACTCAATCAGACGATTGCAACTTTATCTGCTAGAGTTGAATCACAATCTACACAGATTGAAGTATTAACGAAACCTAAGAAACCAGCGATTGTAAAGGTTAATCGTCAGGTAGTTCCGTTAGTGAAGTATTATATACAGGCAGTGATACCTGGCAGAGCTTGGTTAATTGCTCCAAATGGGGCTACACTTACTGTAAGGGAGGGAACTTCAATTCCCGGATATGGTGTCGTAAAACTGATTGACCCAAATCAAGGAAGAATATTAACAAGCTCAGGACATATCATTAGGTTCAGTCAAGAAGATAGCTGAGGGCTTTATGAGTGATACATGGTCATTTAGTGGCCTGACTAATTGGGTAACTAATCAGGCGAACATTCTACAGAATGTTGCGAATAATCTAATTCCTGTTGAACGAATGTTGACAGGGGCCGCATACCTTATTGGAATCTCATTTGCTTTTAAAGCAATATACAGTTTGAAAATATATGGCGAGTCGCGGACGATGATGTCCAGCCATACCAGTATAAAGGAACCGGTTACCTATTTATTTGTGGCGGGTATCTTTATATATCTTCCAACTGCATTTGAAATATTTATGAATACGACGTTTGGACAATCGAGTCCAATGCAATATGCCCCAATTTCCAGCGGTAATTCGGCAGTTAACACGTTATTTGGACCAGAGAGCACAGTTGGTCAGCCACTGACAATAATAATTCAAGTAATTGGATTGGTAGCGTTCATTCGAGGATGGATATTAATTGCACGCTCTGCGTCGCAAGGACAACCGCCTGGAGGAACGGGCAAAGGGATGGTACATGTTTTTGGTGGAATACTCGCCATGAATATTGTGCAAACGTTAGTAATAATTAATAATACTCTATATGGTACTAGTTAGAGTAACATTTTGATTAAAGGGGGAATAAAAGTGAAATATCAATCTTTAGAAAGATCCAATTCTAAGTTTCGTTTGGAATGGATAACATGCTTAGGCTTACTATTAATTGCTGGCCAAGCATTAGCCGCTAGCAGTTTAACAGTGGGTGGTATGGCATCTTCCATTACCGGTTCTTTTACGAACTTAACCAAGTTAATTACTGCAGGTTCTTACCTTGCGGGATTAGGGTTCTCTATCGGTGCTATTATGAAGTTTAAACAGCACAAAGATAATCCAACTCAAATTCCAATTGGTACACCAATTGCGCTAATTTTCATTGCTGCCGCACTTCTGTTCCTACCTACTATATTGGGTATTGCAGGTGCTACAATGTTCGGAAGCAGTGGTGGATCAGTTGCTGGACCTACAGGTACTGTATTTACCAGCAAGTAAAATCATCTCTCAAGAGAGCCTTCGGGCTCTCTTGGTATTTCCTTTTTATAGAAAATTATTCGTGAGTTATGACATGACGACTAATCAAGAGCGTCGTGAGTTAAAGTTAATCGCAAGTGCTGGATCTTGGCGTTTATACTCAGCTAGGAAGGTAGACCCACGTTTTAAAGCTTTTGAACAAAAGATTTTTCAACGCGATCGTTACACTTGTCAATTTTGTGGATTCCAAGCCAGAACGTATCAAGATGTTATCAATCTGGATGGTGATTACACAAATAATAAACCAGCGAATTTAGTGACTGCCTGCTGTTTCTGCGCCCAATGTTTTTTTCTAGAATCTGTTGGCGTGGGTGGATACGGCGGTGGGAACCTAGTATACGTTCCAGAATTAAAACAAAACGAAATTAATAGCTTGTGCCATGTCCTGTTTTGCGCAATAACCAATGACACAGGATATAAAAACAGTGCACAATCAATTTATCGAAGCCTTAAGTTTCGCTCACAAGTTGTTGAAGAAAAATTTGGTGAAGGTACCAGTGACCCGGCCATTTTAGGACATCTACTTATTGATTCAGGGCATGTGGCTGATGAGGTTTCAACTCAAATTTTCAAAAATATTCTTTTGTTGCCGTCAAGAGCAAAATTTAGAATACAAATTGAGCATTGGGCTGCCAGCGCATTGGAAGAAATAGCTGAAAAATAAAGAGGGACAGGCATGGGTAAATGGTCAGATTCTTTCTTTGAAGGTGTAGATACCTTCTTTGCCTGGTTAAGTACATCACTTAAGCAAACGACTGAGTCATACTGCGAATTAGAAACAGCAGATAGTTCAGATGTGCTCGTCAATCATGACGGTTCTTTGCTTTCAATTTTGAAAATTGAAGGCATTACTTCTTTAGCAGGCGCTGAGGAGTTTCAGCGTTTAGTTGAAGGACTTACTAACTCCTTCCAAGGCGCAATGAGCCGTCCTGGCCATGCATTACAAGTTTATTTCAGTCACGACAAACAAAACATCAAAAAAACCATACAAGATATTTATGCCCCTGCTGATAGCACTATGCAACGGTTGGAACTGGATCTTAATGACTTATTTGAAGAGCGTGTGAATTATTTATCGCAATATTGCGCCGATGAAAATGTTTATTTTGTGCTTATGACTAGGCCGTTTAATTTACCTTCAGATCAAATTAAGGCAGCAAATAAAGCTAAAGTTAAAATGATTAAAGATAAGAAGGCGCCTTCTTTCAAAAACTCGCAAACAATTTTTGCTGCAATTCCTGAGCTACGCGATACCCACAGCGCTTACGTTCGTTCTATTATGAATGATTTAGATTCACTGAATATACTCGCCAAACTTTTAGAGGTTCATGAAGCGGTTCATGCGATACGTATGACTGCTGATCCTGATTTTACAGCGGATGATTGGCGTCCTACTCTTCCTGGGGATACAATACCAGTTCGTGAAACTAATAATTTCCAAGGAGATGTGTCAGATTTACTGTGGCCGTCTTTGGCTAAACAAGTAATCCCGCGCGACGCGGAAATCATCGACAGGCGCACTATTCTTGTGGGTAACAAGATGTATTCCAGTGCCTACATTGATTTATTTCCCAAGGATATTAAGCCCTTTCTTACCTTGTTTTCCCGTATATTACCTACCCATATACCATGGAGAATTTCCTTTCTATTAGAAAGTGAAGGATTAACAACTATTAAATTGAAAGGTATGTTATCGGCTATTTTAAGCTTTTCTTCCGCACAGAACCGATTAATCAGTGACTCCGTGAATTTACTGAAATACATACAAATTAACACCGATGAAGCCTTAATTCGTTTGCGCGTGGTAGCCACCACATGGGCACCAGAAGGAAATCTTCCGCTCTTAAGACGTCGTAGTTCTGAGTTGGTTAAGGCCGTTCAAGGTTGGGGTTCAACAGATGTTTCAGAAATCTGTGGCGATCCTTTTGCTGGCTTCGTTTCTGGAATGCTTGCCACAACTACAGCTAGTGCAGCTGTACCTGCGATTGCACCATTGTCTGAAGTAATTAGTATGCTACCCATTTTACGACCGGCATCACCTTGGCGTACTGGGGCGCTATTGTATCGCTCTCCAGATGGTAAGCCTTGGCCGTTTCAGCCGGGTTCCAGCCACCAAACCACGTGGATTGATCTAGTGTATGCCCGTCCTGGTTCGGGTAAATCAGTGTTATCGAACGCGCAAAATCTTGCGTTGTGTCTATCCGCAGGGATTACCCGCTTACCACGGATTGCTATTATTGATATTGGCCCTTCAAGTAGTGGACTTATATCCTTATTACGTGAAGCATTGCCTGCGACTAAACGATATTTAGTAGCGTATCATCGATTAAGAATGAGCCCGGAGTACTCCATCAATCCGTTTGATACCCAATTAGGATGTCGTCATCCCACTGCACTAGAACGCTCATTTTTAGTTAATTTTTTGACTCTTTTAACGACACCTTTAGGTGCAGCTAAACCATACGATGGTATGGCCGATTTGAACGGTATGGTTGTTGATGAATTGTTTAAAAGTTTATCAGATGAAAATAATCCTTCGCCCTATGCACCGGGAGTTGAAGAGTTCATTGATAGTATTTTAGAAGAAATTGGCTTTGTTCGTGATTCAAAATCTACCTGGTGGGAGGTAACCGATTCTTTATACTCCGCAGGATTTGTTCACGAAGCCATGTTAGCCCAACGTTATGCAATGCCCTTGCTAGCTGATGCTGCGTCCATTTGTAGAACGCCTTCGATAGAAGACTTATACGGTAAAGTTACTGCACCCACGGGTGAATCATTAATTAATTCTTTTTCTCGTATGGTTTCTGGTGCAGTTCGTGAATACCCAATTTTATCTCGTGTTACTGCGTTTGATATTGGTGATGCGCGCGTGGTATCTCTCGATTTAGATGAGGTCGCAAAGAGCGGTGGAGATGCAGCGGATCGCCAAACCGCTGTAATGTATATGCTGGCTCGTTATGTATTAGCCCGCCATTACTATTTGACGGAAGAAAGCATGAACAATATTCCAGAACAATATCAGGCTTATCATAAAGAACGTATTACCGAAATTCGCGAAGATCCTAAACGGATTGTGTACGATGAGTTCCATCGTACTTCACGCTCTTCAGCAGTGCGTGATCAAGTTATTATTGATATGCGGGAAGGAAGAAAATGGAAAGTACAAATTTCCTTGCTGTCACAATCAGTCGATGACTTTGATCCAGTTATGATTGATTTTGCGACTGCAATCTATATTATGGACGCCGGTCCTTCACAAGCAATTGAAAAAACAACTAAAATATTTGGTTTATCGGAAACTGCGAAAATTGCCTTGCGTACTAGAGTGCATGGACCTCGTCAAGGTGGAGCTACATTTCTTGCTCAGTTTGCTACGAAACAAGGGATTAGTGTTCAGCTGTTAACCTTAACACTCGGGCCAATTGAATTATGGGCATTTAGTACCACAGCTGAGGATGCTGCAGTCCGTAATCAATTATATCGCCATTTAGGTCCAGGCGAGGCACGACGGTTCTTAGCTCTACTCTTTCCTAATGGTACGGTATCAAAAGAAATTGCCGAGCGGCTGGAAGCTTTCAAACAGCAAGGCGGTTTAATTGAAGACGAAGGCAAGAACAGCGTTGTCGAAGAATTAGTAAAAGATATTTTGCAGACCTATTCCAGAGATCCTAATAGTAAGAGCTTGGTGGCAGGGCGTTAAACCTGCCGCAAAGTGCATTATCATGTCTATTAAAAATACAAAACCCCTTGTTATTGCTCATTATAATCACCTCGTTGCTAGTTTCTAATTATCTTCCAAGTCAGTTCCAATAA
>CAMAYX010000043.1 GCA_945862405.1 Legionella genomosp. 1 | reverse complement strand
CAGCTCATGTTCTACACGTTTCTTAAGATTAAACTTCTTATCACGGATGTTATGTTGAATCTCTTGGTAATTATCCATAGACATTGCCGCTACCGCATCCGTATTGGTTTTGCGCGTTGAAGAAAACGCCGGCATTATTTTTTCCCAATCATCCTGGTATTGATCCAGAAGTTCATTCAGTATTCTACAATCCTCAAATGAGCTGTTCATTCCTTGACCAAAAAAAGGCACAATTCCATGCGCCGCATCCCCAATTAATAGGCAATTATCATGTAAAAACCACGAGCTGCATTGAACAGTACTTAAATTTCCCATAGGGTGCGCAAAAAACTCTCCTACCAAATTGGGCATGGCTTGATAAACATCCGCAAAATATTTTTTAAAAAAAACAGTTACCTCTGCTTCAGTCTGCAATTGGTCAAAACTATAAGGTCCATGGGTAGGTATAAATAAGGAACCGGTAATGGAGTCATCCTTATTTGGGTTGCCTAATAACATAAATGCGTCCCGCGGCCATAAATGCAAATGCTCACGAACCATATTTACCCCATGGTCTCGACTTATGGATAATTCTTTATATCCATGCGGTAAAAACTCACGTTTAAATTCGATAATATTATCTTTTTGCAAAGATTCACGCACAACCGAGGGAGCACCATCGGCACCTATAAGGTGGTGATAAAATTGAGTTTTTTTAACGCCATCTGGGCCTGCAAAGCAAAGTTCTTTCTGCTTGAACTTTACTTCATGTAATTTAGTGTCAAAGTGCAATCTAATGTTGGGATACGCAGCCGTAGCATTTAACAGCAAAGCATTCAGTTTGCTGCGTAATATAGCATTGATGTATTCATCTTTATGACGGCCAAAGGGCTGATAACTAATATCCCCCTTCTGCTCATGTATTGCCCGAGCACGCATGGGCACCATGATGTTTTCTACGTCCTTCATCAAGCCTACGCCAGCAAGACCGGTTATCCCACGACAGGAAAGAGCTAAATTAATAGAACGACCCTTATCATCTGGGCCTTTCCTAATATCACTTCTCGCTTCAAAAACCTCAACATCATACCCACGCCGGGCAAGATATAAAGATAATAAAGAACCAGCTAGGCCTGCACCAATGATAGTGATTTTTTTCATGATGCCTCCATCATCACCCCTGTCCTTAATCCTTCAGAATAGATACTCCCTGAAAATTAATCCAGCAATATTCATACCAATTAAAATAATCGCGTCCAAATTTTCTGGTGCTCATGCCCGTGCCCGCTCCTGTCATTGCGAGCAAAGCGAATCCACAATGGAACTCCATTCATACACCGATCTGGTTTGCTTCACTACGTTCGCAATGACAGGAGCGGCACGGGCATTGTGCGTTCGGAACAGAAAAGATTGTGCATTCAGCGGAGGCCTAACTAACTACTCAATTAGTATTTTGCGATAAGCTTCCATGAATTTTTGTATTTCATCTGGACGATTCGGCGGTTTAAGATAATACCCTTGTGCATAATCGCAGTCATGACCAATAATGAAATTCTTTTGATACTCATTTTCAACACCTTCCGCCAAGACCTCTAAATTTAAGCTATGACCTAAGTTGATGATGGCTTTGACAATCGCCGCATCATTAGCATCGCTTACCATTTCTTTAACGAAGGATTGATCAATCTTGAGTTTATCTACAGGGAATTGCTTTAGATACGATAAACTTGAATAACCAGTTCCAAAATCATCGATGGCAAGTTTAATGCCCATGTCTTTGAACCGATACATCATTTCCACAGCATGTTCTACATTATCTACCAGCAAGCTTTCGGTTAACTCTAACTCCAAACACTTCGGAGGTAACCCGGTCTTCTTCAGTATTTTCCTGATGGTTTCCGGTAAATCCGATTGATGCAATTGCCGTCCTGAAATATTGACCGCCACGAGAAGATCTTTAAATCCATTGTTATGCCATCGCATGAGCTGCGTACACGCTTCTTGTAGCAACCACTCTCCAATAGGAATGATCAGTCCATTCTCTTCCGCCATAGGAATGAAATCCATAGGTGAAACATGGCCTAACATTTTACTTTCCCAACGAATAAGAGCCTCCAATCCTACCACTGTATTCGTTTTAAGATTGATTAATGGCTGGTACACTAAATAAAATTCTTTCTTTTTCAAAGCATACCGCAGCGCATTATCCAACTGTACGTGATTGACAACTCTTTGATTCATTTCCGATTCAAACAAACGGTAGGTATTTCTACCGCTGTCTTTTGCGTGATACATCGACAAATCAGCGTTTTTCATTAGAGTTTCATAGTCAGCGCCATCACGAGGATAATAACTAATCCCTAAACTACCGGTTACTTTTAAGGTATGGTTATCAACTTTAAATGGTTTCTCAAGCACAGATAGAATTTCCTGTGCTAGATCCTCGGCTTGCTGTGGACTTGTAATCTCAGGCAGCAGGATTACAAACTCATCACCGCCAAAACGCGCAACCGTATCAAAATCACTGGTACTGACCAATAAGCGGCTAGATACCGCCTGTAATAATTTATCACCTACGGTATGCCCCAAGGTGTCGTTGATCATTTTAAAACGATCTAAATCCAAAAATAAAAATGCCATCATGCCATTTTTCTTCTTAGCCTGCAGGATTGCTTGTTCAACACGGTCTACGAGTACGACCCTATTGGGTAATTCGGTCAGTGAATCATGGGTTGCTTGACGTAATAATTGCTGCTCCATTTCACGTCGTTGCGTAATGTCATTTAAAATACAGATGTAATGACGAACCCGGTTAAACGAATCTTTAACTGGCGCCACACTAAGATCACACCAAAATTTTTCCCCTGTGGCTCTTAGTAATTGTAACTCTACAGATTCCTCACGTTCTTCGCGAATAGCCAGCGTTATACGTTTTAAATTTGCTTGATCACCTTTGTCATGATGCAGTTGCCCTAGGGTCTTTCCTATGGCTTGATCCTGTCGGTAACGGGTAATACGTTCAAAAGCGTTATTAACATAAATAATGGGTTGATCCGTTTGATTGATATCAATGATAGCGATACCGTGGGTACTTGCTTCAACAGCCCGTTCGCGTATGCGTAACTCATCATCTGCTAGTCGTTTTTGCGTAACATCGCGAAAACTATAAACTCTGCCGACAATTTCGGTTCCTATACGTTGTGGCTGAGTAAAGCGTTCAAAAATACGACCGTCTTTGAAGTGCAATTCGTCCAACTCACCTTGCCATTCAGGATTTTTATATAAAAACTGCACATCAGAGATAATTTGCTCAGGATTTTTCAATTGTCCGAGAATATAGTCAAAACTTAACTTTTCGGGTCCTGCTTCCATCAAATGCGAGGGTATGCGCCACATTTCGACAAATTTTTGATTCCAATCCACCACCCGCCCTTTTCCATTCACCATCATAATGCCATCCGCTGTTGATTCTAGCGTAGCACGCAACAACGACAGTGATTTTTCAAGTTCTATAGGCTTTGGCCGAGATTTAGGCTCTTCGGATACATTTACTTGGATATTCTCAGTTAAAGGACTATTTTTGACGCGCTTAAATTCAGGTTGGTTGTGATACCACCTTTCTAAAAGTGAAGATAAATTTGGAGGAGCCTGTAATATCCCCAATTCATCGCATACATCCGTTACGGAAGGCTCTTTACCTTGCTTTTTTATGCGCGAGGCAGCTAATGCTACCTTCTCATAATTGATTTCTTGCCTAGGCATGCATCCCTCACTAGAATTACTCCATAAGTTTATAACGGCAAATTTTTATTTAACTTAAGTCTCAATACTAATTTTAGACAATTTGCAGGAAATGCAATCGAATTCACGATATATTTTTTGGAGTTGCTATGGAAAAACAACATTTTAATACCCGTGCAATACACGCTGGGCAACAAGCCGACCCCAGTACAGGGGCAGTTATGACGCCAATTTACGCTACTTCTACTTATCGACAATCTTCACCAGGTGTACATCAAGGATATGAGTATTCTCGAACTCATAATCCTACACGCGCCGCCTATGAGGCGTGCATTGCAGATCTCGAATCCGGCGTACGAGGCTATGCTTTTGGCTCCGGCATGGCTGCGATTAATACGGTAATTGATTTACTCAACGTTGGTGATCATGTTGTCGCTATGGATGATCTCTATGGGGGTACGTTTAGATTATTTGATAAAGTTAAAACCAGAACTTCAAATTTAAAATTTTCGTTTGTTGATATGTGTAACATTGACAAGATTACGGCAGCAATTCGACCAGAAACGCGTATGATTTGGATTGAAACCCCCTCAAATCCCATGCTTAAACTTGCCGACTTACGTAAAATTGCCGCCATCGCCAAGCAGCATAAACTTATCAGTGTGGTTGATAACACCTTTGCCACACCTTGGATTCAAAGGCCTTTAGAATTAGGATTTGATATAGTTGTGCATTCAGCCACCAAATATCTGAACGGTCATTCTGACGTGGTCAATGGCATTGTGGTGGTGAATACCAACCCTGCCCTAGAAGAGCAATTAGGCTTTTTACAAAATGCATGTGGCGGAGTATCGGGTCCTTTTGACAGCTTCCTGGTGTTACGTAGTTTGAAAACATTATCCTTGCGTATGGAACGGCATTGTGAAAATGCTGCAACTTTAGCTGAATGGCTTCAACAGCATCCGCGGGTTAAAAAAGTAATTTATCCCGGTTTGAAATCGCATCCTCAACATTCACTAGCAAAAGAACAAATGAGTGGATTTGGAGGCATGATCTCCATGGTCATCGATGGCGATATTGCGGATGCAAAACGCTTTTTATCACGATGTGAAGTATTTACCTTGGCAGAAAGCTTAGGCGGGGTTGAAAGTTTGATTGAACATCCCGCCATCATGACGCATGCATCCATTCCCGCAGAAGCACGTAAAATGCTGGGCATCGAAGATGGGTTCGTACGCCTCTCGGTAGGTATTGAGCATATTGAAGATTTAAAAGCTGATCTGCAGCAAGCTTTAAAATAAATTCTTTGATGGAGGTTCGTTTGGCCTGAGGGATCATATCTATTAAATTAAATGCTCCTCACTTCGCCACCCGCTAAAGCTTCTGCAAAAGTTCTCAAGGCCGAGTTATTGTGCCACTGCTCCCGGATTACGGCGCTTTTGGCCTGCATCCAGGATGCCATGTGCACGATACCACAGGTCGTTTTGCTGGAGCACCATTGTGTTGGAAACTGCCTACAATCCTCTTGCGATCCAAATTAGCATCGTTAGTATCTAGCAAGGTAATATTTGTATCAAATACCTGAGATTAGCTCATAAATTCACTTCACCCCAATATGGTCATTTAATTTATCGTGAGATCTATTTTATGGTAATATGCCCATCTTTTATATTTAAATGAATGAAATATGACCGTTAATTCTACCCAACCTACCATTGCAGAAATGCAACTTGATAAGTTAGTTGCAGAATTTAATAGCCTAGAAACGCAAACTAGGCAGCAATCCGTTTTGCAGGTCGAACAAGAAAAACTACGCATCATCCATGCTGTTCAAAACAAGCTTAATCAGGAATTCAATCAGGAAACAGCGGCAGTAGAAGGTGACAAAAAGCCAGAGGGATCCACCTTAGCTAAATTCTTTTCGCATTCATTCTATTATTTCTTATTACTTTTTGGTCTATTACAAGACACCACTTCGAGTTTCCTTTTTGGCTACACCCTATTGGCTCTAATTCCAGGAATTCCCGCTGCTTATTTAATTGCTGCATCCATTATTTACACCGCTTTAGATGCAATATTGTTTTATGCTTTTGAGGTTTCACTATTGAAAGAAGCACTGGACATTCCAGAGGATAAAACCGATCTCCGGCAACTATTTGATGTATATAATCAACAACTTAAAATAGCCAAAAACTTGAATCGTCAACTCACCTCCTTTAATGCTTTAGGTATGGATGATCCTACGTATAGTGACTACATTAAATTCCTCGAAGTGTTAAACCATGACTTGCAACAAAAAGGGGAACAATTTAATAGTTATCATGAGTCTACGCTTAAAAAATGCTTAAAAATTGGGGTTCTGGCATTTGGCGCATTTTCTACCACCGCTGGCAGCTATTTTTATGCGCAAACCTTTGTAGCCTCTCTAGGGATTGGTGTAGGCACTACTTTGGGTATGGGATTAATCTTGCTAACCGTGGTTGCAGCTTTGGGTTATTTTTATGCCATGGGTGGCAAAAGTTTGGCTAAATTAGTAAATCCCGATTACGACCAGTTCCAAACCTTAAAACAGAAGTTTACTTCATTTACAAACACTAGCGAAAAATCCTTATCGCTTACCAGCATGAAGCAAATTTATAGCAAAAAATCAGTGCGGGAAATGGCAACACAAACCAACGTTGAAGAACTAGGGGATGAGCCAGTACAAGAGCGCGGATTATCATTTTTTGATGCTAGAAAACGCCAAAACAGCTATGTTCCGCCACAAGCAAAGCTTGTGGTTAACGATAGTATTCTTTGTACCATTTGACAAAGTTGTTAACCCCTTCACGTACATCCGTGGCAGGAAGATAACCTAAGTCGTGTTGTAATCGTTCGGTGTCGGCATGGGTTGAAACCACATCCCCATCCTGCATCGGCAAAAATTCTTTGATTGCTTTTTTACCCGCAGCTTGCTCAATTGCTTCAATATAATCTAACAAATTAACGGGATTTCCATTTCCAATATTATAAATTCGATAAGGTGCTGAACTGGTCGCAGGATCAGGGTTTACCGAAGACCAATCCTTGCTGGCGAAAGCCGGCTGGTCTATGGCCAACGAAATACCTTCGACAATATCGTCTACATAAGTAAAATCTCGTTGCATTTGTCCATGGTTGTATACTTTTATAGGGTTTCCTAAAAGGATATCGCGCGTAAACGAAAAGAACGCCATATCAGGTCTACCCCAAGGGCCATACACGGTAAAAAACCGTAACCCTGTTGTAGGTAATTGGTACAGATTTGAATAGGAATGGGCAATCAACTCGTTCGCTTTTTTAGACGCTGCATAAATCGTTAATGGATGATTGGTAGAATGCGCTTCTTGGTAAGGTTGTGTACTATTTGCCCCATACACTGAACTGGTTGAGGCATAAACTAAATGTTCAACTTGGTGTTGTCGGCAAGTTTCAATTATGTTGGTGAATCCTACTAGATTTGACTGCACGTAAGCGTGCGGATTAATCAATGAATAACGTACCCCAGCTTGAGCGGCTAAATTAGCCACCCGTTGCGGCTTATGTTTGGCAAAAATTTCTTGCAGTGTACCTAAATTACTGATGTCATCATGATAAAATGTAAAGTTGGAATATTGTTTCAATAACGCCAAACGTGCTTCTTTTAACCCCACATCATAATAGTCATTAAGATTATCTATCCCAATAACCGTATCTCCTGACCGCAGACGTCTCATTGTTAAATGAAAACCTATAAAGCCCGCACATCCAGTAATCAATAATCGCATCTTATAAACCTTGAATTCAATCTGGCAATTATACTCATGTAATCCTTTTCCGCATATATCACACGCGATATACTTCCACTTTAATTATTCAGGAATCCAGCCATGTCCTCTATACAAACCTTGATTGAAGATGCTTTTGAAAATCGGCAGAGTTTTTCACCTGAGCGTGCTCCAGCTGAGTTGGTTGAAGCGGTAAATGAAGTTATTGCAAAACTTGACTCTGGGGTTTTGCGCGTAGCTGAGCGACAGGAACAAGGTTGGTATGTTCATCAGTGGATAAAGAAAGCAATCCTATTGTCGTTTAAGCTCTACCCCAATCAAATTGTAGAAGCGGGTTTTTGTCAATTCTATGACAAACTGCCGTTAAAATTTAATAACATCCAGTCTTCTGATTACAGCAAGCTTGGAGTACGTATAGTTCCGCATGCGATAGCCCGACGCGGGGCGTTCATTGGGAAGAACAGCGTTTTAATGCCCTCATACGTGAACATAGGTGCCTATATTGATGAAGGCGCAATGATTGATACTTGGGCTACCGTAGGCTCTTGTGCACAAATTGGAAAAAACGTGCACATTTCAGGAGGTGTAGGTATTGGAGGAGTTTTAGAGCCCTTACAAGCAAACCCTACCATTATTGAAGATGATTGCTTTATCGGCGCGCGCTCCGAAGTGGTTGAAGGTGTTGTCGTGGAAAAAGGCTCGGTGATTTCCATGGGAGTCTTTTTGGGTCAAAGCACCAAGATTTACAATCGTCTTACTGGGGAAATAAGCTTTGGGCGTATTCCCGCAGGATCGGTTGTTGTGGCCGGAAGTCTACCCAGTGCTGATGGCAGCCATAGTTTATATTGTGCCGTAATTGTTAAACAGGTGGATGAAAAAACACGAGCTAAAGTTAGTATCAACGAATTATTGCGAGACACCACGGTATGAAACTAAAAGAATTGCTGTCGAGCTTAATAGGGTATGAGTCAGTCACTCCCACCGACGTAGGTTGTCAACAGTACATGATCGACTACCTTAGTAAACTAGGCTTTCATTGCCAACGCTTTGACAAAGCTCCAGTTTCCAATTTTTTTGCACACTATGGCCCGTCAACTTCTGTGTTGATGTTTGCCGGGCATACCGACGTTGTGCCCCCTGGCAATATGCAACAATGGAAGACAGAACCTTTTTCCCTGCATGAGAAAGACGGCATGTTTTATGGCCGCGGCACAGCCGATATGAAAGGCAGTCTTGCCAGCATGCTGTTGGCCGCTGCTCGTTTTGTTAAAGAACACCCTTCTCCCAAAGGAGGATTGGCGTTTTTAATTACTAGCGGTGAGGAAGGTGATGATTTCGATCGCGGTACACCTTATGTTATGGACCAATTGGACAAAAAAGGTATTCGTCCGCAATATTGCATTGTTGGCGAACCGTCGAGCACGAAAACCGTAGGAGACGTGGTAAAAATTGGGCGCCGTGGATCGCTAACAGGTAAACTAGTCCTGCAAGGCAAACAAGGTCATGTTGCGTATCCCCATCTAGCAGATAACCCTATTCATAAAATTGTCCCAGCGCTGCAAGCGCTTACCGCCAAAACTTGGGACCATGGTAATGAGCACTTTCCCCCCACCTCCTTACAAATTACACAAGTTAAATCTGGCGGCGAAGCTGGTAATATTATCCCCGGTGAAATCCATGTGGATTTTAATTTCCGCTTTTCCACAGAACAAACTGCTGAGTTATTAAAATTAGCAGTAAATCAATGCTTCGCAGACTTAGATCTCACTCCTTCCATCCAATGGCGCTTAAATGGAGAAGCGTTTCTAACCAGCAACGGAGAGCTTTTAGATGTGTGTGTAAGCGTTTTAACGGATTGTTTAGGTACAACGCCGGAATTATCCACCAGCGGCGGAACGTCAGATGGACGGTTCATTGCCCCTTACGGGATTGAAACCATAGAATTGGGGCCTGTTAATGCCACAATACATCAAGTGAATGAATGTGTTTCTATACAAGATTTGAACACGTTAACGGAATTGTATTACGAGATTAGTACGAAGTTGTGTGGGTGATATCCCCTGCCCGTGCCCGGCTATTATAATAAAATAGAAGACGGGCACGGGCATGAGTGATTCACGCTAGTATTTAAGCAGCATTACTTTGAGGTAAATTCCGAGCGTAGGCTATCTCACTTTCTTTAGTTATCTCTTCATCCACCACTTTAGTCACACAGGCATCCGACCAAACATTCAAAGCGGTTTCAAGCATATCGATTAAGCTGTAAAAAGGAAGAATGATACCCATGAGTGTAATCGGTACATTCATACTTGCTAACAAACTAGCACTTAGAAAGAAGCATCCCATGGGTACCCCGGCATTGCCAATTGCAGCCACCGTAGCTACAACCACCCAAATACCCATTGCTAGATATGAAACTTCGATACCATGATTTTGCATCAGATAGACCACGGTGGCAAAAATGAACGCCGCACAGCCGTTCATATTAATGCTGGTGCAAAGCGGTAAAACGAAGCGGCTAATTTCAGGTTTAACATTTAAATTCTTTTCCACTGCATCCATAGTTACCGGCAAACTACCAACGGACGATTTGGAGAAAAATGCCAAGGATAAAGCCGGCATCATCCCTTTTAAGGCGGAGTAGGGCTTAATACCTTTATACTTTAACCACAAAGGAAGAATAATGAATCCTTGCACTAAATTCGCTAACACGATCACCAGTAAGTATTCACCAATGCCTTGAATGGCTACCCCACTGCGCAATTGCACTACCGTTGAGGTAATGAAGCCGTACAAACCTAAAGGGATAATAGCGATGACCCATTTGGTAATCACCATAAATAAGCCATGTGCGCCACGGAAAAATTGTGTAATCGTTTGCCGTGCCTCAACATCAGGAATATAGCGGATAGCAATACCGGCCAGGACACCCATAAACAAAGCACTTAATACTTGATGCTCCAGAAATGGAGCGAAAACATTACTGGGTATTAGGTTAGCAATGTGCTGGAAGTAATCGATATGTTTTGGAACATCTTCAATAGGTGTAATCCCACTACTGCTTAACATACCAGGATGGATCAGTATGTATAAAATACAACTTATCGCAGCAGCTAATAAGGTAGTTCCTAAGGTATAAACCATGGTTCTACGCCATACAGAACGCATTGAACCGTCTGAGCGATAGCCAGATAAGGTTACAATAATGGATAGAGTAATAATGGGCAGGCTGATGCATTTAAAAATCTTAATGAACACATCCGCTATGAACAAGCCTAAGGATTTGAGCAGCCCCGCATCGGAAAAACCGCTTAGGATGCCCAATAAAATCATTACCGCGTAAAGAACAGCTGTACTAAACCAAACTTTTGCTTTTTTTGTGGAATGTTGTGCGCACATGCTAGAAACCTTATTTCTAAATAATTTAAAGGAAGAAAGAAAAGGACGATTTTTCTAGCAACAACAAGAAGTAAATTCAGCAAAAGAAATTAGGTGAGAAGAAACTGTTTTGCCATTTCTGGCGGTGTATTTTTTCATATTAACTCACTATATCTGTACTTAATTTACTCACAAAGATTACATTTTAACATGAATCTTGTCAGTTTCATAGGACTTTGCAGTATGCCCTGCGCCAAGGGGTGCTGTTAAACTCAGCATTTGTTGTTTTAGCAAGACCACACGTTGGTACGCTTCATGAATACGTTGTTCTGCTACAGCCCCGCTTAGTACTAGCTGTTCGACGTGCTGAATAACTTCAACTGGGCTAATCGTGCCCAATTGGTTGGCAAAAATTAACATATCTGCCCCAGCATTCAAGGTTAGCCGCAAAGAATCCTGAAGGGAAAAATGTTCACTGATTGCATTCATTTGCAGATCATCGCTAACAATTACTCCATTAAAACCTAACTCGTGGCGCAATAAGCCGGTCAGAATATTGTGCGATAAGGTAGCAGGAAGCCCGGATTTATCCAATTTACGGTTAATGACATGAGCGGTCATTACCATCGTAGGAGTAGTATAATTCTGCAATAACTTGTAGGGATCCAATTCAATGTTCTCGAAACTATCGCTTACATCAACAAAACCATGGTGAGTATCACCAGAAGCACTCCCATGACCAGGAAAATGCTTGTAGGAAGTTACAATCCCATATTGGCTAAAAATCTTGATGAATAAACCCGCAGCATGAGCAACCAGCTGTGGATTAGCAGAGAAACTTCGTCCCAATTTACCGATTATTCCAGCATCTGCACTTAAATTTAAATCTACCACCGGGGCGAAATTTAAATTGAACCCTAATTGTTGAACAGTAGACGCCATTTTTTCAATTTCAGCACAGAGCTCTGCTTCGGGAAGCTTAACAAGCTCAGAGGCGGGCATGGTTTTTATACAATCTTGTATGTGTTTTAAACGGTCAACAGCCCCGCCTTCGTAATCTATGGCAATAAAAAGCGGTAGCTCGTCATTTAATTTGGCCAAATGTTGCAGCGTTGCGTTGAGCTCTTGAATTTGGTTTCGATTGCTTAGGTTTTTCCCATAAGTCTTATTAGCTAGGTCATAGTCAAATAAAATTACGCCGCCAATACCTTCTTCAGCTATCCATTTACTTACCGGACTGTCTTGCGCAACTTCCTGTCCAGAAAACCCCATAATGAGCATTTGGGCAATTTTTTTTTTTAGATTCACTATAACTCCGGGGATAACTCAATTTGCAGTTCGAATGATACCGATTCTTGCATCATATGAAAACCATATTTTAGGAGTGTGTTGAGAACTCAACACACTCTACTGGGGTGGAACAGGGGGAATATTCGAAGTATCACACTGACAATTATCCGTACCCTCCGGTGGAAATGGGACTTCCGCAAACTGCTTGGGATAGCAGACGTTTAGATTCCACGCTGTTTCGTCCTTTTTAACTTCATTTGGAAGTGTCCAATAATTGGTAGCGTTGTAAGTCTTACCTTCATCGTTTTTCCAAAAGACTGGGTTGAATTGTGCTTGAAACATCAGTTTCTGTTGCGCTTGGCAGGTAAATTTTTGTCGAGCCCAAGGGGTGTCCGTTGGAACAATGACGGTACCTATCACCTTTCCATTTGCTGCATCAATAATGTTAACCGTTAGATTATATTTAAGCCAACAGTTGTCTTTGATCATGGTCAAAAAACAAGTAAACGCATGGGCGTTGAAACTCAGCAGCACAGTGATTATCAGCGCAAAATATTTTAGCATTACCACATCCTTGATTAATCCAAAATCGACAATAGATAACTATATTATAAGGCCTGCTGATAATAGTCGCTAGCTTGAGTAGTAAAACCTTGATTTTTGTGTCGTTCAAAGTATACTTTTGCCCACTTAGGAGAGATGGCCGAGCGGTCGAAGGCGCACGCCTGGAAAGTGTGTATACGGCAACGTATCGAGGGTTCGAATCCCTCTCTCTCCGCCAAAATCTCATTAGGAGTGATTGCTCCTAAACCCCCAACTGTTAAAAAAATCATTCTGAATCCCTAGACCTGGTGGATCAATTAGATTATGGTCATAGTGATGAACAAGTAGATTTTATTAATTGGTTGAATTACTCATTATGGAATTTGGCATTTAGTGAATAATCAAAAAATTAAAAAAAACGAAGCCCCCGCCAGCGATAACGAATTTCGTCGCGCACTTAAAGCGCGTCATGTGCAATTAATCGCATTAGGCGGCATCATTGGCTCTGGTTATTTTCTAGGTACAGGGGAAGTCGTTCACGAAGTCGGCCCTGCTGTTTTTCTTGCCTACATATTAGGCGGTTTAATCATTTATCTTACCATGCTATGTATGGGTGAATTGGCAGTCGCAATCCCCATTTCTGGTTCATTTATTAATTACACAGCTGATTTCATCTCCCCTACGTTTGCCTGTGGCGTTGGATGGTCATATTGGATAAGTTGGGTGGCCTACATCCCCGCTGAATGCGTGGCAGGTGGCATCATCATGGAGTACTTTACCGGCATTAATGGCTACCTTTGGGCTGTAGCCTTTGGCCTATTGATTACTTACATCAACATTGCCGCTGTAGGTACCTTTGGTGAAATTGAATTCTGGCTGGCTATCATTAAAATTTTTGCCTTACTAGGATTTGTAATCCTTGCGATGCTGATTTTCTTTGGGTTTATCCATGGCGCTCAACCTGCCGGAATGGTTGGTAAACGTTTTATCTTAGACCAAGGAGGTTTATTCCCAAATGGGTGGATGGCCTTACTTACCGCCATGGTATTATTGTTGGTAAATTATCAAGGTTCAGAAATTATTGGCCTTGCTGCTGGGGAATCTATTAACCCCGAAAAAATGATTCCTAATGCGATACGCAATGTTACCTTCCGGATTCTCTTTATTTATATCATTCCTGTCTTTTGTCTTGTGCTAATATTCCCATGGCAGAAGGCCGGATTGGAAAACTCAGTTTTTGCCGATGCGTTGAATTTTTACGGACTCAAGTGGGCTGGGGCTGTAACCAGTTTTGTAACCTTAACTGCAACCTTGTCCTGCTCAAATTCAGGGGTTTATGGTATTGTGCGCTCCCTTCACGCATTAGCTCGAAATGGCATGGCCCCCAAAGCCTTAGCCAAATTAAATCGAAATGCAGTACCGCAAAATGCAGGATTTGCGACCCTGATTTCAATTTGGATTCTGTTGATAGCCGGATATTTTTTAGGACAGAAGTCCATTTTATACATCGCTCTTTTGCTAGTATCTGGTTTTACAGGGGCCATCGCCTGGATTTCCTTGTGCTGGGCGCAAATTAATTTCCGTAAGAAATTGTACAAAGCAGGGTATACAACTGCAGACTTACGCTATAGAACATCTGGCTCGCCCTATACTGGCATGGTTGCCATTGTGCTAATGGTCTTGTGTTTAATTTTCCTTATTATGAACAGCGACCCCAGTTATAAAATTGCATTTATTCTAGGCTTCGTCGCTCTAGTAGTCCCCATGCTGATTTATAAATATTTGGGCCTGCACAAAAACCGTGAACATCATTTAGCCGAAAGCCACGCTCAATTTTCTGCAATTTTTCCTGATAAAAATAAAAAATAATTCAGCGTCATTGCGAAGGTAGTGACCTTCATTTTCTACTGCAGATGCTACACTTTTGAACCTAATCAATACCACGATGATTTTGTCGATCGCTTAAAGGAAATTATTGAGAATAAGGTAAAAGAAAAACCTAAAACTCATAAAAAACCGACAACAAAGGAAAAACCTGTTGAAAAAATTGTTGATATGATGGCATTGTTGAAAGAGAGTTTGAAAAACAAGGCTTCTTGAACCTATACGTCATTGCGAGCATTAGCGAAACAATCCAGACAGATACTCAAACTACGCTCAGCTGGATTGTTTCGCTAATGCTCCCAAAGAACTTCCCTGTAACTTATTGATTAACAAGGAATCTCTACGAGCTCAAATCCAAGCGCTTTTGCACGGAAACTTAAGCTTTTTATTATACG
>CAMAYX010000042.1 GCA_945862405.1 Legionella genomosp. 1 | reverse complement strand
CTGCGTTAGTTTCAGCAGCAAAACCCACTACAAAGAAGGCCTTCTTACTTTCAACTACAGCACTGATGATGTCGGGATTTTCAGTTAACAGCAGAGTTTTTTCAGCTCCCTCCTGTTTTTTCAATTTTTGGTGGGCTGGCTTGTCAACTCGATAATCCGCCACCGCAGCGCAACCAATAAAAATAATTCCCGGTTGCAACAAGGTTGTTACTTGGTGCAACATAAGCTCTGCTGTATCTGCAACATAAAGTTCTACGCCTGGCGGAGGGGGTATGTTGGTTGGACCAGTAATTAACAACACGTTGGCCCCTGCAGCTTCAGCGGCCCTAGCCAAAGCGTACCCCATTTTCCCAGAACTACGGTTAGTAATATAACGCACAGGATCAATAGGTTCTTGCGTGGGCCCTGCTGTCACTAAAACCGTCTTCCCTTGCAAAACATTCTGTATCTTATACAGGCGTAAGGCGTTGATAATATTGTCCACTTCGCTCAAACGGCCATACCCTTCCTCTCCACAGGCCTGTGAGCCCTGCTCTGGTCCAACGACCATTACCCCACGCTCTTGCAATGAATTTACATTGGTCTGGGTTGCTTTATGCTTCCACATACTGCGATTCATAGCAGGGCAAACAATAACTGGGGTTTCAGTAACTAAATACAAGGTAGAAAGTAAATCATCAGCTATACCATGGGCCATTTTAGCTAAACAATTAGCAGAAGCGGGGGCAATCACCAAATAATCGGCCCAACGTGCTAATTCTATATGCCCCATTGCCCGCTCAGCCTGCGCATCAAATAACTCGGTACGTACATCATTCCCAGTAAGCGCCTGGAAGGTCATGGGTGTAATGAATTTTTGCGCAGAATCCGTCATAACAACTCGAACTTCTGCTCCTAGGCGGATCAATTCTCGCGCAAGATATGCAGTTTTGTAGGCAGCTATACCTCCGCAAATTCCCAATAAAATTCTTTTATTTAGAAAATCTTGCATCACTTTATTTTTTTGAATAACAATAGACTGGCAGTATACCAACTAACCTCGCTATAAAGGAATAAATATGATGGAACGCAACCAACGCGAACTGCGCGTTCGTGAAAAATTATTGCAATTTGGGGCTCACACGCTTTCTGACGTAGAGCTTCTAACTGCATTTATCAGTACAGGCAGCGGCCAACGCTCTTGCATGCAAGTAGCACATGATATGGTACGATTTCTGGGTGATTTACGTACGATCTTAAATGCGGATTTAAAGTCGTTTCGCAGAGTACAAGGATTAGGAGTTGTACGCTACATACAATTGCAAGCGGGACGTGAAATATGCAGACGCAGTGACTTTATTAATTTACAAAAAGAGAAGGCTTTGACGAATGCGCAAGAAACGTATTCTTTTCTCAAACGACAATTACGGGATAAAAAATACGAAACGTTCGCAGCCCTATTTTTAGACAGTCAGCATAGAGTTTTAGCCTATGAAGAATTATTTACCGGAACTATTGATACTGCCGCTATTCATCCCCGTCCAATAATTGAAAGAATTTTACATCTTAATGCAGCCGCATTAATTCTGGCCCATAATCATCCTTCAGGGGAGTCACTTGCTAGTCCGCAAGATTATGCCGTAACTACCCGCTTACAAGAAGCTTTCGCCTTAATGGATGTGCGTTTGCTTGACCATTTGGTAATTGGGGATAATGAAGTGTTTTCAATTTTGCACGCCACGAAATGGGCATGCCATTAAATAACTATTACAGGAGTTAAATATGAAACGAACAGGTTCTGCTGAATGGAAAGGGGGAATAAAAGATGGTCAAGGCGTTGTCTCTACAGAAAGCGGCGTTCTTGATTCCACACAATATTCCTTTCAAACCCGTTTTGAGAGTGGCAAAGGAACAAATCCCGAAGAAT
This sequence comes from Legionella genomosp. 1, assembly GCA_945862405.1. Lineage (GTDB taxonomy): Bacteria > Pseudomonadota > Gammaproteobacteria > Legionellales > Legionellaceae > Legionella_A. The sequence continues at coordinate 13,136 of CAMAYX010000042.1, read as the reverse complement.
TAATTGGGGCTGCCCATGCAGGTTGTTTTTCCATGGCACTTTCAGGTGTTTTAGAGCGCGAGGGTTTAAAAGCGGCGCATATTAAAACCTCCGCCACGGTATCGTTGGAAAAGGACAATGGTGGATTTTCAATCCCCGCGATACATCTAAAAGTGCAAGCCAAAGTACCGGGCGCAAGTGAAGAGCAATTTGCCCAAGCCGCACGTACCGCAAAAGAAAACTGTCCTGTATCCAAGTTATTCACAGCGGATATCACCATGGATGCTGAGTTAGAGTAATATATGCGTCCGTCGTAAGTAGTGCTGTCCTCTGCCCACGCCCCGCAAGCCGCGGGGCGTCCTAGAGAAGGCAGGAACTGAGCTTAATAGAGGTATAATATTTAAGCTTGTAGACATCACAAGCTCCAATAAATTATATCGTTTCTTTCATTTTTTTGTTCGTTAAATATCCCAGGAATGTCCATAAACACGGTGTGCTTTTTCAGCTTATTACACAATTTGTTGAAACCAACTTTTATAAAGTCATCGTGTGGTTGCACTAAAATCATTGCTTCGCAATTCGGGCAATCTCCCCAATTAACCCAATTTAAATCCAAATCTTGACGTTTCGAGCAAGGATCAAACGCATATAACGTCAATCCGTACTGTTCTAAAAGTTTATATAATTTTATCGATAAGCTATGGCGTGTTTCAGAAACATTTGCTTTGTAACTGATCCCACAAATCACAACTTTGGATTCGTGCGCTGATAGTTTTTGCTGATTGAACAAGCGAAGTAATGAATTCGCAATAAAGTGAATAAATTGTTCGTTGATTTGCCTTGAAATGCTGATTAAATTGGGATTAATACCAAACCCATTCGCACGATAAATAAGGAAATAAGGATCAACTGGAATGCCCAAACCTCCAACCAAACCTGGTCTAAATGGTAAAAAATTCCACTTAGTTCGTGCAGCTTTCAATACTTCATGAATGGGAATGTTCATTTTCTCCATGATCTGAGCGTATTCATTCATTAGCGCAATGTTGAGGTCACGCTGAATGCTCTCAATTAATTTGCTAGCCTCAGCAATTTTTATCGAAGGTGCACAATAGGTTTTGAGTCCCGCTTTTTCATAGAGCTTTTTAATTTTAGTCAAAACCTCTTCGTTTTCCCCAGCCACTACATTCACTTCTTGATCAATGTCATGCTTAGAATCGCCAACTACGCTTCTATCTGAGGAATACCCCACAAAAAAATCTCGCCCAGATTGAAGCCCGCATTCTTCTTCCATGATAGGAATTAAAAGTTCTTCAGTTGCACCTGGAAAAACAGTGGAAACAAAAATCACTAAATCTTTTTTTTTCAATACTTTACCTATTATTTTTGAAGCATTTTTTAAGGTAGATAAATCAGGAACAAAATAGGGATTCAGCGGGGTAGGTACCGCTGCAAAAAAAATCGTTGCCTCAGCCAACTGGCTAGGATTAGATGTAAATTGGATGTTCTCGTTGGTAAAATCGTGCTTAGTACAATCACCCCCTTCCTTTTCTTGGCTTAATTTGGTGATAAGTTCAACATCCGTATCAAATGCAATTACCCCCGCTCCGGTTTTTACAAAAACGGCGACTAATTGCAATCCTACAAATCCTGTGCCAATGATGGCAATTTTCCTTTTCATGATTTTGATTTTTAATTATTTTTCATTATTTTTTTATAGAACACTAAGAATGTTTATGCAAGAAATATGCGTATTAGCAAATCTTACATTCTCAGCTATACCACATAAACCTTCCTGCGTAATAAAAGAGATAAAAATGGTTAAATGGTTATCAGGAAACCTTTCTGTACTCTATTTAGCCATAAGTTAAGTTCTAAGACCTGTCGATTGACATGTCAATAAATACAATTTCAATCCTACTCTGACAATAAATTGGGGGGCTCCTGACATCAGATTAGGGTATACTTCACTCTGACAATAAGTAGAGATCATTATGAGCATTAAAATTATCATTCGACAATATACTGTCCATATGATAATTAATTTCAAGGATAAATTAACTGAGGACATATTTAATGGGATTAGCAGTCGCTATGCAAGAAGACTTCCCAGCGAATTACATAAAAAAGCACAACGAAAATTAGATATGATTCATGCAGCCACCCTTATTGATACCCTGAAAATCCCGCCAAGCAATAAATTGGCAAAGTTGACTGGCCATTTATCGGAGTACTGGCGGATTAAAATTGACAAGCAATGGGCAGTTATATTCCGTTGGGAAAACGGAAATGCCCATGATGCATCCTTGATTATGCAACTTATGTGTAAAATTTTCAAAATCCCCACCCTTCTTGCAGCAATGATGATGCTATTTTATCAATCAACTTAACCCTATTTTTTCTATTTCCCTAATATTATTCAGGTATTTTGCATTGCAGCTGACAGAGCTGTAATGTTCTCGATTAAAAAATATTTCAAATTGTTCTTCGCAATGCTTTTCAGGGGTAGCAGAATAAGAACCATTATCAATATCAATTATGCTCACGTTAACATTCTTAGGCTCTTCATCAATACAAGATCGAAGTACTTCTAATGGAGGTTTAGCAAAACATGACTGAATAAGTAACATACTTAATAAACAACAAAAATAATGCTTTATTGACATTGCGTTTTCCTTCTAGCTTTCAGAAATTCTTTATTAAGAACCCAAAATATCGTTTTACCATGAGCAGCAACGGAGTCGTATTCATAATCATACTTACCCAGGTCTGTTTTTTTGCCTTTTGGTGGCGGCTGATCAATCAAGAATATATTATGGTCAGGGTTTGTAAATTTAAAACCATGTCGATATTTATAATGCTTGGAACCATTCGTTTTTAAGTCATAACCGTCCCAAAAACAACCGCCATTAGCATAATCAATACCTTTATTCAACGCATTTCTTGCAGCATTATATGCATTTTCAAAATCAGCTTCAGTCTCTGAGCACATTAATTTTCTATAACGTGGATTTCCATCACTGATGACTAAGCTGAAAGTCGGAAATTTTTTAATTAATGCCTGAACTGTTAGCATCCTGGCTGCATCGCGCCGCCTTATTGTGGCATAAGCAATAAAAACCACAACAAATTATCATATAACTTAAAATTGGTTATAATGCGCGCTACTTGTTGCTGTGTTAACCGATCAAGACGGCGTCCATCATTAACTAAGGACTCTACGGTCTTATTGAAGGGAATCACATCAAGGTAATTTAGGATCTAATTTATGTTGCAAGAAACGCAGAATTTTAACCAAACCATCGTTGAACTTTTCGAGCGTCAAGTTCAAAAGACCCCTACTCTCATTGCACTACGAGATAATGACAAGACCTATTCTTATTACGAGCTGAATAAAAAAGTTAATCAATTTGCAAACTGGTTTAAAAAAAACGACATTAATCAAAATGATTTTGTCGCTATACTTTTGGAACCTAGCATCGATTTTATTATCTGCATACTTGCCATCATCAAGACGGGGGCTATTTATGTCCCTTTAGATATTGATGCACCTGATATCCGACTAAAAACAATTACCACTGATTTTAAACCAGCACTTATTATCACCAATGAAACCTATAAAGCGCGATTAGAAGATACTATCAATATCAGTTTGATAAAAAATATACAATTAGAAGCGGTAAGCTGCCCCACGCATAATCTTAATCTAGCTTTAGACGCTAACTCACCCATTTATCTAATGTATACATCCGGTTCAACAGGAAAGCCTAAAGGTATTTTGGTTCCTCATAATGCTATAGTAAATCTCGCTAAAACTGACAATTATGCAATTATTGAAAAGGGTACAGTAGTCGGTCAATTTAGTAACTTAGCTTTTGATGCTTCCACCTTTGAAATTTGGAGCTCGTTTCTTAATGGAGGAACACTTTCAATAATTCCTCCCTCGATAAGAACCGACCCTAGTCAATTAAAGAAATTCTTGCAGAAACAAGAAATCACCTGCTTATTTTTACCCACAGGCTATTTCCACCAATTAATAAAATCTTTTCCAAAAAAATTAAACTCAATTAGAACACTTGTTTTTGGTGGAGAGCAAGCTAACCCTCATTTAATCCGAAATTTTCTTAATTACCGAAAAATAAACAAGCTCCCAATCATTCTCATTAATGGTTATGGTCCAACAGAAGCCACTACGTTCACGTGCCGTCATAGTATGACTGAAGCCAGTGAGTTAAGCGATGAAGAGTTCATGTGTATTGGCAAGCCCATTAAGAATGTTAAAACCTATATTCTTGATGAACATGGTCATCAAACCTCCGAAGGAGAGCTCTACATCAGTGGTATTAATTTGGCGGTTGGTTACTATCAAATTGAACATAAAGAGCAAGATAAATTTGCACTGAATCACATTGAACATCAAGAACCCTATCATCGTATTTATAAAACAGGTGATAGAGTCAAATTACTCCCTTCTGGAAACTTACTGTGCCTTGGTCGATTAGATGATCAGGTCAAAATAGGTGGTTTTAGGATCCATTTAAATGAAGTTGAAAACGAATTAATGAAGCACGAGGCCATTAGCCTTGCTGCTGTTGTCGTTGAAGTTGGCGGCGGAGCTCATAAAATGCTCACAGCCTATCTCGTATTATCCTCTGAGCATACGTTAATCCATGCTAATGACCTACGTGCATTCTTAAGTCTTCATTTGCCTCCATACATGGTTCCTAACAAATTTGTGGTTGTAGGGGAGTTACCTTTAACCTCAGTAGGGAAAGTTGATAAAAAAAATCTGGCTCAACTTCCTCATACCGATTTGTACTTTCATATCGATACATCCTCATCAAGTCTTATTGAAGAATCCATAAAAACAATCTGGGAGCATTTACTTAATAGATCAAACATTGAATCGCATACAAATCTCTTTGAGCTAGGTGCCAACTCCTTACTTATACTTGAAGCATGTACCAGGATTAATAACGAACTCAAAACGGATTTACAAATTTCACAAATGATCACTCATCCTACTATTCATCGCTTAAGTCGTTTCATTGAAGGAACTATTGATAGCCCAGCGGAACAAGAAAAATTTACCTCTGATTTTTCTGATATTGCGATTATTGGTATGAGTTGTCGTTATCCTAATGCAAACTCTGTACAGGAATTTTGGGAAAACCTTTGTCAAGGCCAAGTTTGTCTTGAGACCTTTACCAAGACTCAACTGGATCGATTAAATAATAAATTAGACGATAAAAATTTTGTGCCAGTCAGGGGTATATTGTCTGATATTGAGCAGTTTGATGCCGCTTTTTTCGGATTTAATCCAATGGATGCCAGTATCACTGACCCTCAACAACGTCTTTTCCTTGAATGTGCTTGGGAAGCGCTTGAGCAAGCTTCTGTAATAGCAAGTAAAAGCAGTAACATTAGCGTTTATGCGGGTATGGCAGATAGCACTTATTTGCAAGAAAATTTGTTGAAAAATAGTTTGGTACAGCAAGAATTGGATCGATTTCAGCAACGGATTTCAACTAGTATAGGAATGCTTAGCACCCAAGTCTCTTACCGACTCAACTTAAAAAGACAAAGTATTAATATTAATACCGCCTGTTCGACAGGGTTAGTGGCTGTTGCAGAAGCATGTCAAGCGCTTGCCATGGGAAGAAGTGATGTAGCATTAGCAGGCGCCGCCTCTATCGTTGTTCCTCAAATCGACGGGTATTTTTATAGACAAGGGGGAATTGAATCCATCGATGGCCATTGCCGCCCTTTTGAAGACAGGGCAGGAGGCACCGTCTTTTCCAATGGTGTAGGTGTTGTTATCTTAAAACGATTAGGAGATGCCTTAGCTGACAATAATACGATTTATGCCGTGATAAAAGGCGTGGGCATGAATAACGACGGCTCGGATAAATTAGGATATACAGCCCCAAGCGTTAATGGTCAGATTGAATGTATTCGGAACGCATTATGGCAATCAAAAATAAACCCCGATGAATTAAGTTACATTGAAGCCCATGGCACAGCCACTCCGTTGGGAGATGTTGTTGAGGTCGAGGCACTTTCTGCAGTATTTCGCGGGCAAACTGATAAAAAGCAATACTGTGCCCTGGGTTCCGTGAAAGCAAATATTGGCCATACTGATGTATCTTCAGGGGTAGCCGGCCTTATCAAGGCTACACTTTGTCTATACCACAAGAAAATCCCCCCTATGCCACAGTTTGAAACCTATAACGCGCATATTAATTTTGAAGAAAGCCCTTTTTTTGTCAACTCAAACTTACTTGACTGGGAGCACAATTCAAGCAAACTTAACGCCGGTGTTAGTTCTTTTGGTGTCGGCGGAACTAATGTTCATATAGTGTTAAGTGAACATGTAACTACAATAGCTACTCAAAACACGGTCAAATCGTCTTTAGTTGTTCTTTCAGCAAAAACAGAACCTGCACTTCAACAAAATGCAGAAAAATTAATTCATTTCTTGAAAACATCTAATTCAAATAGTGAATTTAACAGTGCTAATATTGCTTATACTCTGCAAACAGGTCGAGAAGCATTTCAGTGGCGATGCTTTTCTGTTGGTGATACTCATGAGGAGATAATCAATAATTTACTAATTTATAAGCCAAATTACTGCGATATTGATGTACATCCAAACACTATATTTATGTTTCCTGGTCAAGGCATGCAATATCACCAGATGGCAACCGAACTAATGATTGAAATCCCCTATTTTTCTTCCTTAATGGGCCGTGGCGCTTCTATAGCGAAAGCCTATCTTGACGTCAACCTTCTAGAAATTATTAATAACCCCTATGATGAACGACTAAATCAAACACAATATGCACAACCAGCCTTATTCATCATTGAATATGCCTTAGCCAATTTATTAATTCATTATGGTATAATCCCCACTGCGCTCATTGGCCATAGCCTTGGTGAATATGTAGCCGCCTGCATAGCCGGTATTTTTACCTTTGAGGATGCTATTGCCTTAGTCTGCCAGCGAGGATTTTTAATGGCTAGTGCTTGCGATGGTGAAATGCTAGCAATTGAATGCACAGAAAACGAGCTATTACTGTACCTTGAAAACGTTGAATTGGCGCTACATAATTCAATCAATTATTTTGTCGTAGCAGGAAAAACTACTGAAATTAATAAGCTAGAACAAAAGCTTTTAAAAGAAAAAAAATCATTCCGTAAATTGCCAGTCAGTCATGCATTTCATCACCAATCAATGGATGACATTGAACAACCCTTTAAGCACCTATTTTCAAATCTAACCCTCTCTACGCCTAAAATCCCCATGATTTCTAATGTCACAGGAACTTGGATATCTTCAAAAGAAGCAACCGATTCTAACTATTGGTACACTCATTTGCGACATACTGTGCAATTTTGTAAAGGTATAGAAAACCTTCTTGAAGATAATTATCCGCTATTCATAGAAGTAGGCCCGGGGCAAAGTTTAAATGGTTTCCTTAAAGATATAGCCATCCATCATAAGAAAAAAGTAGTTAGCACCTATACTTTACCGCGTAGACAGTCTCGAGAAGAAGAATATAAACATTTCCTAAGCGCCATGGGTAAATGCTGGCAGCATGGAATCTCCATCAATTGGCAAGCACTCCATGAAAGTACGACATGCAAAAAAATACCTCTGCCAACCTATGCTTTTCAAAAGCAGCGATATTGGATAGAGCCAGATAGAAAACAAAATTTATCTGACGGTAACCCAGCTTTCTATAAACCTCTGTGGTCTAAACAGCCCATCAATCTGTATGAATTAAATGATGCAATCGATAACTTTCATGATCAAACTTGGATAATTTTCAAGGATAACCTAGGAATAGCAGATCAAATAATTGCATTTTTAAAAAGGAAAAATACAAAGCCAATAATTATTGAAATTAGTGATGTTTATTCCGAAGAACAAAGTAACTATTTTAAAATAAACCCTTTCGATAAAGAACATTATATAAAAGTTATCAGCACAATACGCAGTAAATTGTGTAATCCTATAGTTTTACATTGCTTTAGCTGCACTAAATTAAGTAAAGCAATGCTTTCAGATAAGGAAATTGATGAACAGCTTGGATTAGGGTTTTATAGCATTCTATATTTAACCCAAGCCTATTTAGAGTGCGTAGGGAATCAGAAAATTTTAAAGACTCTTATCATTTCTGCAGGATCACAACAGGTTGTTGGTTCGGAAAATCTAATTCCTATCAATGCAAGCCTTAATGGGCCTTGCCGAGCGCTTAGCAAAGAACACTCCTCTCTGCAGTGTAAATTAATAGATATTAATCCAAATGATCCCGCTTTTTCTTCAGAGAATTTTTTAAATATTGTTTTTAGCGTTTGTTTAAATGAATCTTGGGTTGAGAACTCTCCTACTGTTGCTTATCGTAATAATTATCGTTGGAATTTAGCTTATGGCCTGGCAAAGCAACATCAAACCACTTCTCGGCTCAAAGATGGAGGAACTTATCTTTTGACTGGTGGCCTTGGAGGCATAGCTTTAGTGCTTTGTGAAGCCATCGCAAAAAGCATTAAAAATCCTCGATTTATTTTACTTGCTAGAAACCGAATGTTTCCTGAAAATGAATGGGACAATATTATACAAGATCCAAACCACACTTTTTATGAAAAAATTATACAGTTAAGAAAATTGCAGCTACTTGGGGCTCACTTTATTTTTCATCAGGCAGATGTAACTGCATTTGAATCTTTGTCTCAGTTTATCAAAAATTTTACATCAACTAATAAAATCGACGGAATTATTCATGGCGCAGGGATTTCTGGTGGTGGATTAATCTCTCTTAAATCCAACAACACAATACAACCCATACTTTTGCCTAAAATACATGGAACCTATAATCTTGCAAAAGTTTTTGAGAATTATCCTCTAGATTTTGTTGTCTTACAATCTTCAATTGCAGCTATTACGGGAGAACCCGGACAAATTGATTACTGTGCTGCTAATGCTTGTCTAGATGCCATTGCAATAAGTAATCTCTTTTCAACTTCTTTTATATTAAGTATTAATTGGAATACCTGGCGAGATACTGGCATGGCAGTAGATGCAGCAAGAATATACAAGGAAAATTTCCTAAATCGTGGTAATGATATTTCTTCAACACAAGGACAGCAATTATTTTTAAAAGCAATGCAAGGACAAGATAATAATCTTATTGTTTCAAATTTTGATATTGATTATTATTTGACAGTAGAAAATCAAAAAACAAATGAAGGAAAAACCACTGTTCTGAAAACTAGTCGTCAAACCTTCTATACACCGGTTAATTATATACCACCGAGTAATTTAGCCGAAAAGCAACTTGCTCAATTATGGCAAGATAGCCTAGGGATTGATCAAATCGGTATAAATGATGATTTCTTTATGCTGGGAGGACATTCTCTTAATGCAATAAATCTAATGGAAAAAGTTAATAAACATTTTAATTGCAATTTGCCAGCAACTCAGATTTATCAGGCTCCAACAATAAAACAACTTTGTTTGACGCTTTTAAATAATACTGAAAATTTGCCACTTAACAACACATTTAAACTTTTAAAAAAGAAAGTAAACTTCCCTCCCTATCTTTTTATATGTCATCCTATTAGCGGTCTGATTAATTGTTTTCATGATTTTGTATCTCAGAGCAAACTACCAATGTCTATCTATGGCATTGAAGATCCTGGTATTAAAACAAATCAGATGCTCTACGAAAACTTAATTTCTATGGCAGAAGATTATTTAGTCAAATTACGTAAAATACAACCTTACGGCCCCTATTATTTAATGGGATATTCTTTTGGAGGGAATATTCTTTTTGAAGTTGCCAGTAAATTAATACAGCAAGGACAGAAGGTTAATTTATTAGCGTTAATTGATAGCTGGACAATATTCCCTTCTGGTTTACAAAATGAAAATACATTTATGGAATACTTAGAAGACCATGGATTATCGGAAACCCTTATCAACCTTGCTTGGAAAAGAGAGAAATTGTTAGTTAACCATAAATTGAGCACAGGAAATCACGAAATACTTTTGTTTAAAGCTTCTCAATTAACAGAAGCTTACCAAGAGGTTAACCACCCTACGAATGGTTGGTCTAACTATAACAAAGGAAAAATTATATGCCACGCAATACCTGGTAATCACGATACTATTCTTAATGTTAAGAATAGTATCATAATACTTCAAGTTCTCCTTCAGTATTTAAAGGATAAACACCGGATTACAAATGAAATTATCGAAAATTGCACTAAATGATTTTGGGGAAATTCAGTCATTATTAGAAATGTCTGTAATTGCCTTCAATGAGAATTTAAAAATAATATATATAAACTCCTATACTGCAACTATGCTCGGTTTAGAAAAAAATATATCTTTACTAGACACATCGATTATAGATCTTTTCGAGAAATTAAAAACTTCTTTCCCATTTAATAATGAAAATAATATTTCTGAAATAATAGCAATAAATAATAAACTTCAAAAATGGCAAAAGACTGTTGCACATATTGAAAATGAAAAATCTATTTTATTGATAGGACAAATAATATCATATGAAGATAAATTTTCAAAAAAAATGAGTGAGTTGGAAAAAAGCTCTACCTTAAATAAAGATTTAATGAATTTAAATACGATCTTAGAAAATTTGCCTGAGCTAGTTTACTGGAAAGATAAAAACTATATTTATCAAGGTTGCAACAAACGTGCCGCAGAATTTCTGAATTTATCTAGCCCAGCTGAAATTATTGGCAAAACTGATCATGATTTGGGTTGGAATGAAGAGCATCTTAAAAGCATTCTACTCGTTGACCACTCTATTATTGACAAAGGTATTGACAGCATCGTCGAAGATATTATTCCTATTAATGGGACAATCAAATTTTTCTTAACAAGTAAAGCACCCCTTCGTAACAGCAAAGGAGAAATAATAGGTATTTTAGGGATTTCGGCAGATATAACTGATAGAAAAAAATTAAAAGAAGAACTCCGTGAAGCAAAAACTGCTACAGCAGAATTAGAAAGACTAGATAATATCATTAGGTATGCTCCAGACATAATTTACTGGAAAGATAAAAATTCGATTTACTTGGGGGGTAATAATCAACTTGCAATTGCCGCAGGATTGCCAAATCGAGAAGCAATTATTGGAAAATCAGATTATGATTTTCCGTGGTATAAACAAGCGCGTAAATACCATCTTGATGAAAAAGAAGTTATTGAGTCAGGAATACCCAAACTCAATATAGAAGATATTGTAATGTATGAGGATGGAAATGAATTTATTGTAATAACAAATAAAGTCCCTCTTCGTAATTCTAAAAACGAAGTCATTGGTGTATTAGGCATAGCTACTGATATTACTAAACGTAAAAAAATCGAAGAAGAGCTTCTTCTCTCTAAGGAAGCTGCAGAAGCTGCAAACCACGCCAAAACAGAATTTCTTGAAAACATGCGTCACGACATTAGAACGCCCTTGACGGGTATTGTAGGTTTTTCTGACATTCTTAAAATGGAATCAAAAGAGACTAACATTCAAGAATACGCTGAGAACTTAGTGGCATCTAGTCATGCACTGTTAGATCTGCTAGATGAAGTACTTGAAGCCATTCGAGTAAGCTCTGGTGAAATTCCAAAACTCAAGAAAAAATTTGACCTAAAAAAGAATTTAGAACACATTATCGACCTCAATCGTGCCAAAGCTGCTGAGAAGAAAATTCATTTAAGTCTTGAAGTTGATACCAACATTCCTACGTATGTCATTGGCGATAAAATACGAATCCATAGGGTGGCCTTAGAATTAGTAGCTAACGCCTTAAATTTCACCGATAAAGGCTATGTAAAACTTTCAGCCAAGCTTAGTGAACTTTCCACTAAGCTTGGCAACAAAAATCCACGGGAGTTCGCCGTTGTTATTACGGTGGAAGACTCCGGAATTGGTATCCCAAAAGACAAACAACATGAAATATATGTGCAATTTAAGCGACTCACACCCTCGTACAAAGGAATTTATAAAGGTGCCGGGCTTGGATTATCGGTTGTAAAACAGTTCATCGATGAATTAGAGGCTGAAATTTATGTAAATAGCGAGCCGGGGAGTGGGGCTAAGTTTACTTGCTTTATTCCCCTGCAGGAGCCCTTAGTGGATAGTCCTTTTGGGATTAATGATGAAATTGATGAGGAAATCGAACGAAACTACCAAACCACTTATGCTCATCAGATTAAACAACCTATTCAAGATTCTGACACCAAAGAATATCGAGTGTTGGTTGTAGAAGATAATTATATTGCTCAATCGGTTGCCAAAGCCATTCTTGCCCAATCAAACTGTGCGGTTGATATCGCTGAATCGGGAAAAAAAGCGGTAGACATGTGGAAAACCAGTCATTATGACCTGATTTTCATGGACATTGGCCTTCCTGATATCGATGGTTATGAAGTCACTCATCATATTCGAGTTCAAGAATTGCCGAAGAAAACCCATGTTCCTATCATCGCTTTAACCGCACATGCCGGGGATGAAAATAAAAAACGCTGTATAGATGCTGGCATGAATGCAGTTCTTACTAAGCCTTTGACCGCTAAAAGTTGCGCTGACATCGTAGATGCATTTATTCCTGGTCGAACATTACCTGAATCGGCAACCTCTTCTCCCATAGGTTCCGACTTACCTGATAATGAAGAAGATTTATTTAACTTGTCCCCCTACCCTCCACTTGACGTTGAAGCCGGGATTAATACTTCTGGCGATGAGGTGATACTTGCTGAATTATTACGTACCTTGGTGGAAGTTGAACTGCCGAGCGACCTTGGAAAAATGAAAACCTTTTTTTCCGAGAAAAACTGGGATAAAACCCAACAATTAGCCCACAAAATCAAAGGCGGTGCTGTTTACGTTGGAACAGTAAAAATGAAAATCGCTTGCCAATATCTTGAACGCTACTGGAAAGCAGGCCACCGGGATTTATTTGAAAAACTCTATGAGCAAACTATTGCTGTCATTGAGGAAACCATTCAAGAAGTAACGAAGTGGTTAAATAAAAAGTAATAACCGCTGCAAATGTTAATCGTGTTAGATGCAAGCTTAAGGAATTAGAAAATGACAGCTACTAGCAATGGACTTAGTAAATTCATATTTAAT